>JBLFZA010000008.1:0-33930 GCA_047610025.1 Bradymonadia bacterium
GATGCGCTCGGCTGCAATCCCTCCGCAGTTGAGTTCGGCGGTGGAGGCGGCGGCGGCGGCGGTGAAGGCGGCGGCGGCGGCGGTGGAGGCGGCGGCGGTCCCGGAGAGGTCTGCGGCGGGTTCCCTTATCGGGGCGGCGTTACCGGCGGTATGTTCTTCGGTGGTGGAGTCGCGGCCGGTTGCGGCGGTGGAGGCGGTGTCTTGGGTGCCGGCGACAGTACGGGAGGCGCAGGAGGCGGCGGTGGAGGCGGCGAGGACCCGTTCAACGGAGAAGGCGTCGGCGGTGGCGGCCTACCGATTGGCGAGCCGCTCGACGTCAGCTCCATCCCCTTCGACGTTGGGGACTTTGAGTTGCCTGACGTCGGCTTCTCGGACGCAGGCATTGAAGATGTCGGCGGTGACGCGGGCGCCTGTTGCTACACGGAGTTTTGCGAGGTCATCGACGACGAATGTGAGTTCATCTGCGGCGACGGCGTCGTCGATGAGGAGTTCGAGACGTGCGACGGCAACTGCCCGACCACGTGTGAACAGGTCGACCGCTGTGAGGTCTTCACGGACTTCGAGATCGTCGGGTCACCAGACCTTTGCGACGTCAGCTGCTTCCCGACGGAAATCAACTCATGTGAGGACGGAGACGGTTGTTGCCCCTTCCTCTGTAACTTCACCAACGACGACGACTGCGAAGTCATCACAGGCGACGTTGGGTCAGCGTGCAATGTGGACACCGACTGTGGAGACGTCGCCGGCGGCTTCTTCTGCCAGCGAGAAGACTACCTCAACGGCTATTGCACGTACGATTTCGGACGGACGCTCGTCTGCCCGGAGGGCAGTCAACAGACGTCTCTCTTCATTCTCGCGATCTTCCATCGCGGAATCGCACCGTGCGTGAAGACCTGTGAGAGCGACGCTGACTGCGAGCGTGAAGAGTACAGTTGCTACGACATCGACTTCAATGGAACATTGGAGTGCGAGCGCGCTCCGGAAGGTCCCGGTGAGTTCCGCGCACCGTGCGACGAGAGCTTCGACTGCGGGGGAGGGGAGTATGTTGGGTGCAGCCCAATTTACGACGAGTGCGGACGTGCCTGCTACCTTGACCCTCCGGAGGGTCAGACCGAAGTTCTGTGCCCGGCGGACCTCTATTGCAGCACCTTCGAGTGCGTCGCGGCATGCGAGACGTGTTATTCGGGCGATGAGTGCTGCCCGCGGGAACGAGGGTGTCAGTCCGGTGTCGACACGGACTGCGAGGCCCCGCTCATCGACTCACTCGGTCAGCCGTGTTTGAGCGATACGGACTGCCTAGGTGTCGGAGGGCGATGTCTCACCGACGCGGAGGGCTACCCCGGCGGTCTCTGTACCGTCGACATTCAGCTAACCAATGAATGCCCCGGCGAATCGGGTCTCATCTTCTACCCCTTCCCTGATGGGAGCGGCGTCACCGGCTGCCATTTCCAATGCGACAGCACTGCTGACTGTCGCGGCCCGGACTATCAGTGTGTCACCGAACCATTCTCCGACGAACTCGTCTGTCGCCCGGTCTCACGAGGCTCTGGGGCAGTGGGTACGCCGTGTGAGACGAGCTTTGACTGTGCAGGCGGCGAATTCGCGCTCTGCGATGAGTCTGACCATTGCAGCGTGCGTTGCGCGGGCGGCTTTAGCGGAACTGGGGTTGAAGAGTGCCCAGCCGGAAGCACGTGCAACTTACTCGGTCAGTGCGGTCAGCTTTGCGACTCGGCGCTTGAGAACTGCCCGTCGGGCCAGAGCTGCTTCCCGGGTGCCCTGCTCGGCGGTGTCGATGTCTGTGTCGCCGACGGTGACGAAGACGAATAGAGCCGGCGCGTTTGTTGGCGTCTTGTCGACACTCGGACCACGTCTCCGCGGGGATCCTCGCCAGCGTGACTTGACCTGAATCGTGAAGCCGACGAAGGTCCGCGCGCTGCGCTCCTCACCAAAGCTACTAGTTTATATGCTCCGTTCTCGTTCGCTGATTCGGGTGTGCGTCCTTGTCGCGCTCTCGACGACCACGCTCTTCGCTTGCACTGATACGAGGGTGGTCGCCATCGACGGCGCCCCTTCTGCAGTCGAGGTCCGAACGATAGAGCAAGCGATTCGCGGCGGGGACCGGAACATCGAGATGACCTCCGTGGTCTCCGTGCTGAACGACGGAGGCGGCGCGTGCACCGGCTCGCTTCTCGCGCCGAACCTCGTGCTCACTGCGTACCACTGCGTGGCGGAGACCTTTGGCGTCCCGTCATCCACCTGCGGTGACCGGACTTTCGGTCCGATTGTCGAGGCGACTCGGCTCGGCGTGCAGACGACGGTCAACTCGTCCTGGGACTTGGCCGATCACTACGGGGGTGCCGAGCTCTACATCCCGCCGAATGTCGACGACATCTGCGAGGGCGACCTCGCCGTGATCATCCTCGCGGACAACATCCCAGCGAGCGAAGCGGTGCCACTGGTACCTCGCATTGACGAGCGTGTTCAGCAGGAAGAGGCCTACTTTGCAGTTGGCTTCGGGGCGCCGCGTGCGGGCACGCGGCGTCTGTTTCCCGACCCGCTGGAGGTGTATTGTGACGGCCTCAGTTGCGGAAGCCCGGAGCAACTCGGCCTTGGCGATTGGTACGGTAGCGGAGCGATCTGCTCAGGAGACTCAGGCGGTCCAGCACTCGACGCTCGAGGTCGGGTGATCGGAGTCGCGTCACGCGGCGATGAGGAGTGTACGTTTGGCATCTATGCCGACGTCGTGACCTATCGGCTTTGGCTCAGAGAGCTCGGCGAGCGCGCTGCGATGTTGGGGAACTACGAAGCGCCGCTTTGGGTTCGCGACGGCGTCTCGACGCCGGAAGGGGACCCCGATTGGGATGGGATCTCCTATGACGACGACAACTGCCCTGACGTTGAGAACCTCGATCAGCTCGATCGTGATGGGGACGGCCGCGGGGACGCTTGTGACGATAACGACACGTCGGATCGTGGCGGCGACTGTGAAATCTGCAACGGCTGTGCAATCGACGCGCAGTGCGCGAGTGAACTCTGCGCGTTCGAAGTGGGCGAGACGATCGGGTACTGCGCCGAACTGTGCGAGTCGGACGACGATTGCGTGATGAATACGATCTGCCGCGAGGTCGAGACAGACGGCGGCGCTGCATCTCTTTGTGTGAACGACACGATCGATGAGCGGGGTTGGTGCACTGGTGAGTGGTTCTGTTTGGAGCGTGATCCCATTGGCCCTGACGCAGGCGAGGATGCCGGAGCCGATGTCGGCGTCGATGCGGAAGAAGACACGATGGCGCCTGATACCGGCGTCGACTCAACCGAAGAAGACGTCGTCGAAGCGGACTCGGTCGCCGTTGATGTCGCGCCCGACACGGACGAGGCAGATGGCACAGCACAGGACGCGGGTGTCCTTTTGCCGCGAGCGGCGTCGAGCGTTGGCGGATGTGTGGCTGCGCCGATGTCGGTGATCCCCTGGTGGGCCTTCGGCAGCTTCTTAGTGTTCGCGAACGCACGTCGTCGCCTCTGAGGGCAGAGTGTCAGGTTCGGGCGCCACCACCTAGACGCGAACCAGGAGTGCAGCGGAGACGGCCGGAGCCGTGACGCTGACCACGCGCGTCGTGACGGCGTCGACCGATATCAGCGCCTGCGGTTTTCGGCGGACAAGCCGACGTCTCTCGACCAAGCGGGGTCGCTGTGACGGGGCGTTGGAGTTGTTGCGCGAGTTCTTCGCCGGCGCAGGGGCGCTCAACTGACGTTAGGCACGCCTCGGTCCGCGGTCGTGCCCAACGTCAACCGACTACTTCTTGCCGAACATGCCACCGAGGGCGCCACCGAGGGCACCGCCGAGTTTGTCGCTGAGCATCTCTTTGCCCTTGTCGCCGAGCATCTTGATCATCGCGTCCTTGCTGTTTGGCCCGAAGACACCGTCGGAGCTGACGCCGGCTTTATCTTGCATGGCCTGTAGCGCAGCCTTTGTCTTGGCGCCGAAGATGCCGTCCGCGGCACCGGGATCGAATCCGCCACCCTTGAGGACCTGCTGGAGTTTCTCGACGGCCTCTCCCTTTGCTCCATCCTTAAGAAACTTCGAGGCGCCTTCCTTCAACATTGCTTCGAGATCAAACATGTTCACTCCTGGCTGTGCGGTACTATCGCAGTCAATCACAACGAACGACGACGTTCTGCGGCGTGCTGCCACAATTGCCGGGAAACGTCACGCTAGACCGTTTCGTAGTCGCATTCGATGCCTACGCTGCGCTCGTTGTAGCTCGGCATCTTTACTGTTGCATTTGTGGATTTTGCTAGACTTGGGCTAGGAGCCTTAGCGGTTTTGGAACGTAGCGTTCCGATTTTTTCGCTTTTTAGTACAGCAACGTTGCAATCCGCCTGCAGGGGCGACACAATGGCGACAGGATGTGGAGACACGCGAGGCTCGCGTGTCTGCTTCACCGTTATTGTCCAAGCCGCCGCATCAGTTGCGGTGGCTGTGGCCTACTCTTGTCACTCGAGGAGCGCCATGAGCCGAACTACCAAGAAGAAGACAGCGAAGAAGACCGTGTCCCAGGCGAAAGAGCGGCGCGGCCGCGTGCATGCCGGTGAACGGGCGACGCAAATGGCGTCGTCATCATGGCTGATCAACGCACGTGTCGAGGCTGGTTTGTCGCAAACACAGCTGGGCGACGCTGCTGGGTTGCCGCAGACAACGATTAGCCGTCTCGAGCGCGGTCAGGTCCTCACGATTGAGGAGGTGCGACGTATCTGCATTGCGCTAGAGCTCGATCTCGCGGGGTCTGTCTTGTCGATCGATGCGCTCGCAGACGAGCTCGGCGGTTAGGATCGAGCAACGACTCGAGCAAAGAAGACCGCCGCCACGTGTGCCGGCGGCTTCTTTGTTTTTGCGCGCTATAGTGGGTGCCGAGCCGAAGGAGACCACTTGTCTTATCTCCGCCGAAGCGTCGTCTCGTTACACCGGCGCTACATCCCGCTACTCCATCGGCGCATCAGCTGAGTTCGCGGCCGGCGCAGGCCGCGCTGCGCATATCGGCACGTGCTGTCCGTCAGCGCTGGCTGAGGCTCCAGGTGCGTTGCGATGAGGTGCTGGAGTCTTCGATGACATCAGTGATCCCGCGGATCCCCGCTCCAAAACGAAGAATCCCTCGGCTGCAATGCATCCGAGGGATTCAATGGTCGGGCTGACTGGATTCGAACCAGCGACCACCTGCACCCCATGCAGGTGCGCTACCAGACTGCGCTACAGCCCGCCGAGACAACGAGTCATGGACTCGCTGGGGAGGCGGTTTCTAGCCGACGAGTTTACGCACTGTCAATCTCGGATGAGCAGGTTGCTTCGATTCGGCGAAGCGACCATAGGGTAGGAGAGCGACGTCCGAGCGAAGAACCCTCTTACGCGAGAATCAAGGATGACGAGCAGAAGAGACTTTTTGAAGGTGGGCGTGCTCGCTGGGGCGACGTGTGCCAGCGGCGGATGCTCAGAGACGGCCTCCCCAAGCCTCAAGTCAAACGTGGTGCTGACCCTCAGTGACTATCCAGCACTGAGCACGAGCGGTGGCACAGTCCGTATCCCAAGCTCGGCGAGTGGATACGACTTTTCCCTTTATGTTCGGAACGCGGGTTCGGAGTTCGTGGCGCTCTCAGGCTGGTGCAATCACCAAGCGTGTGACGTGCGAGAGAGCCCGAGCGGGTTCCGGTGTCCCTGTCATGGTGCGACGTTCGCCGCGGACGGTGCGTTGACGAGCGGTCCGGCGACCCAAAGTCTGATTCGGTTCACGACAGAGTCGACCGACATGACGCTTACGATTCTCGCAAACGCGTAGGCGACGATGGCGAAGCTGACCGGGTTCCCTGAGAACCCTTACAACGCCTTCACTTGGGTTATCGGTGACCCAGACATCGGCGAAGGCTGTTGGATTGGTGCGTTCATCACCCTCGATGGGTCGGGTGGCCTGCGCATCGGGAAGGGATGTGACATCAGCAACAATGCGCAGATCATGACGCACAGCAGCGCCAGGCGGACGGTGAGCGCGCGCGAGTTCCCCGACGTGGAGCGCGCTCCCGTGGAGATTGGCGATCACGTGTTCATCGGGACGAGCGCTGTGATTTTGATGGGGAGCACGATCGGTTCTCACTCCGTTGTCGCCGCGGGAGCGGTGGTGAAGCAGGGGAGTGTCTTCCCGCCGTACAGCCTCATCGCGGGCGTACCGGCGGTAAGAAAGGGGGATGTGCGCTGGACGAGTGACGAGGGAGAAGGAGATGGCACAGGCGAAGCAGGGGGCTAAGGGGTAGTGGTGGTTTGACGAGCGAGCCGAGGCCCGGCTTTACTCATTGCGCACGCGGGCTTGACTCGCTAACCCACTCGGCTCCGCCGCTCGGCGATTTTCGGCCCCTTGCCCCTCTCGTGGACCGTGCTTTCTGACCGCACTCTGACCCACCTTCGCGCGCTCGAAGCTGAGAGTATTCACATCATCCGTGAGGTCGCCGCAGAGTTCGGCAATCCGGTAATGTTGTACTCGATCGGCAAGGACTCGACCGTGATGCTTCGGCTCGCGCAGAAGGCTTTTGCACCTGCGCCGCTCCCGTTTCCACTGCTGCACGTCGACACGACGTACAAGTTTCGGGAGATGTACACGTTTCGTGACCAAATCGCGGCGGACCCGAACTACACACTACACGTGCATACGAACCCAGAGGCGGTTCGGCTCGGCATCAATCCGTTTAAGGATGGAAGCCAGAAGCACACGGAGATGTGGAAGACCCACGGTCTCAAGCAGGCGCTGAACCTTGGCAAGTACGACGCGGCCTTTGGCGGTGCGCGACGAGACGAGGAGAAGTCGCGGGCAAAGGAGCGCATCTACTCGTTCCGAGATGAGTACCATCAGTGGGACCCGAAGAATCAGCGGCCGGAGCTCTGGAACCTCTACAACGGGAAGATTCGGCAGGGAGAGAGCATTCGCGTGTTCCCTCTCTCCAATTGGACCGAGCTAGACGTTTGGCAGTACCTGCACATCGAAAAGGTCCCGATCGTTCCGCTCTACTTTGCCGCTCAGCGACCGGTCGTCGATCGTGACGGTGTGCTGATCATGGTGGACGATGACCGCTTCGAACTGAAGCCCGGCGAGGAGCCGAGGATGGAGTCTGTTCGATTCCGTACGCTAGGCTGTTACCCGCTCTCCGGAGCGGTGAAGTCGACCGCGACTACGCTGCCTGAGATCATCGAGGAGATGCTCGGCGCGAGTCACTCCGAGCGCCAAGGCCGCGTCATCGACTACGATGAAGCAGGCTCGATGGAGCAGAAGAAACGAGAAGGATACTTCTAGGGGCGCAAGGAACTATGAGCCACGCAGACAGACTCGACACCGACATCACCACGTTCCTCAAGCGCCACGAGCAGAAGCAGCTTCTGCGCTTCGTGGCCGTGGGCTCAGTGGACGATGGGAAATCGACCCTTATCGGCCGCCTGCTTCACGACACAGGCGGCGTGTACGAAGACCAACTCGCGGACGCCCGAAGTGGATCGCCGGACGGTGAAATCGACTTCGCTCGGATCACTGACGGCCTTCAGGCTGAGCGCGAACAAGGCATCACAATTGATGTCGCGTACCGGTACTTTACGACACCAAATCGTAAGTACATTATCGCCGATACCCCCGGTCACCTTCAGTACACGCGCAACATGGCGACCGGTGCGTCGACGGCGCACGTCGCCATCATTCTGATCGACGCCCGTCTGGGAGTGCTGCAGCAGTCGCGACGTCACGCGTACATCGCGTCGCTTCTCGGCATTCCGAACCTGCTCGTCGCCGTGAACAAGATGGACTTGGTCGACTACGGCCAAGACCGGTACAATGAAATCTGTGCAGAATTCCGCGCGGTCACAGACGGAATGACCTTCCGCGACGTCGGGTTTATCCCGGTAAGCGCGCTGAAGGGAGCCAACGTCGTCGAGCCGGATGGGAACACCGACTGGTACGATGGGCCGAGTGTGCTCGGATACTTGGAGGCCGCCGACGTACGCAGCGACCGGAACATGGACGTGTTTCGGTTCCCAGTGCAGTACGTTCTGCGGCCCGACCTCGACTACCGCGGCTTCACCGGTCAGGTCGCCTCTGGCGTCGTGAAGCCAGGCGATGAGGTTATGGTGTTGCCGAACGGCCACCGCAGCCGCGTGAAGGCGATCGATGTCTTTGATGGGGAGCTCGACGAAGCGTTCGCTCCGCAGTCGGTGACACTGCGCCTCGAAGACGAGATCGACATCAGCCGTGGCGACCTGCTCGTGCACGCGTCGGAGCCGCCGGTGTCCAGTCGGCACGTCGACGCGATGGTCGTGTGGATGTCGGAGACACCTCTCGACCCGGACCGCAGCTACCTGCTGAAGCACACGACGCGCTACGTTCGTACAGACGTCGACGCTGTGCAGTGGCGGATGGATTTGGAGTCCATGGAGCAGGGGGACGCTGATACGTTGAACCTCAACGACATCGGGTGCGTTCGTTTCACGACTCACAAAGCGCTGCACTTCGACCCGTACGCGGAGAACCGCGCGACCGGCGCGTTCATCGTCATCGACCCGATGACGCACAACACGCTCGCTGCTGGGATGTTGCTGAACCGCGTCAGTAGTGATGACGTGCGCGACCGCGCCGCTAGCGCTGTGAGCCGCGAGGCACGACGCGAGCGCCTTCGTCAGCGACCCTTCGTGCTGACCATCCGCGGCGGAGACTCTGATGACCGCGACCGTGCCGCGAGCCTCCTCGAGAAGGCGCTCTTTGATGCTGGCTATCTACCGACCGTGACCCGGGAAATGGACGCGGTGAGCGCGCTCATTGGAGCTGGTCTCATCGTCATCACGCTCTCGTCGCCAGACTCGCTGGACGCGACCCGGTTCGTGTTTGACATTGGCGGCCACGCCGAAGGCGCGGATATCGCGTGTGACGGAGTGGACGAGGCTTCGGTCGAGCGGCTCTTCGCCCGCCTTCGTCATGACAACGTGCTGCTCGCGGCGGATCCTGCGTGATTCGCAAAGCCTGCTGGCTGGCGCTCGCGTTCATCGGCTGTTCGCAGTCCCCTCCTCTCCCGGTTGCCGAAGAGGTGGAGGTAGAATCGCCGCCCTTCGCCGCGCCGCCGGAGTGGACTCTCGCCATCGCCGCCGCTGGCGCAGAAGTGCGACTCGCGATCGAAGAGGCCACGCCTCCTCCCTGCGAGCTTGGCGTGCCCGACGGGCTCGGCGGTTGCACCGTGACGCCAGAAGACCGACGGAGCGCGTTGTCCGAGGACGAGACGCTCGCGCACCTGCTGATCGAGTGCGCCAACGATGAGTATGGCTCGTTCGCCGACTGGTGGCAGTGGGAGCCCACGGAGGATGAGGCGCGTCTGCTCGCGCTCGACCTGAACGGCCCGGGGACTGTCTTCCGCGCCATGGGCGAGATCGAAGGCACGTCCATGATCATCAAGGTCAAGGACGCGGAGACGATGGAGAACGTCGCCGTCATCAAGACCTCGTCATCGAATACGAGAACGTGGGCAGAAGTGTACGCGCACCGCCTCTCGACCTTCCTCTGCTTTGGAGAGCTCGTACCAGACGTCGCGGACCTCGAACTCGAGACGGGGGCGCTGCAGAAGATCGCCGAGGTCCTTGAAGACATCTCTTACAGGGACGTCGCGAAAGAGGAGCGGCGGCAGCGCGTTCTGCGGGAAGTACGCCGCGCGGTACGCGGTGAAGAGTACTTCGCCGGAGCGATGAAGCCCTGGCTTGGTGCGTTCATGTTCCACGGCGGCCTTGGGCAGCGCGACAGCCTCGGTAATCACCCGGTCATGCGCCATCTCTCGGCGCGCGGCGCGCAGCCGGACGACACCTTGGTCGAGCTCCGCCAATATACGCGACTCTACGAGCCCCGAGGCACACATCGAGGCCGCATCGTCATGTGGCAGCTGGCAGCTGACCTGTCGGACATCATGTTGATGGACGCGCTGATGTCTCAGAACGACCGCTTCCCGGGCGCGAACCTGCACTTCATCAGCGAGGCAGGCACCCGAGTGGAGGACGGAGAGCGGCGCGGATACCCCATATTCGACATGGGCACCGTTCGGCTGCTGGCGCTCGACAATGGGGCTGGCATGCGGTCCCGAAACGGCGCGGGAATCCTCGATCTGCGTGGCCAACGGGTTCGGGGCACCAGGGTAGAGCGTTTCGATCGCGTTGCCGTTCAGAGGTTGCGCGCGCTCGGGCGGCGCGCGCTAGGTCACGGATGCGAGGGCACCGTGCATCCGGACGAGGTCGCGGCCATTTGGGCCTACCTTGGCCTCGACGAAGAACGCGGGGAGCTTGCCGCGGACCTCATGCTTGTTGTGCTCGAGTACATTGATGATCTCGAAGCGCGACACGGCGAAGACATCTATCTCTCGCCTGTCATCGCGCAGCCAGAAGGTAGCGGGCAGGCCGCCGCTGAGCGAGAGCCGCTCGTCTTTGAAGGCGGAGACCCGTCGCCGGAGCACGCTGAGCAGCCGGTGAGCGACGTCGCCGTCTCCGCTGAGTCGTCCGCTGAGGCCACGCCTTAGCCGCCAGCTGAGCAGAGTTGGGGGACGAGATGGCTCAGACCAGCGCGCGATTCACGTCGTGAAGCTAGGCAAATGTGTGCCGCGCCGCCATCATGAAGTCGCACCCGGCACTTTCGAAGGTTTGACATGACGCGCATCTGGGCTCCGCTTTCTCTCGCTTGCCTCACGCTTCTTAGTGTGGCTTGCAACAACGACTCGAACGCTGGCTCCGTGACCGACGAGCGTCGAGACGCGGCCGTCGACGCTGGCGCCGATTCGTCCGATGCGGCGGTCTTGCTGGATGCGGCTATCGAAGACGTGACCGTGTCGGACGCGTTAGATTCGGGGGAGGATGGTTCTACGGACGCCACCCCGGAGGCCGGCGAGGACACGTCTATCGACGCGGCTCAAGACACCACGGACGACATCACTCTGGAGGATACTGCCCTGGACACTGCGACCGACACGACCGTCGACCGATGCGGTGATGGCATCCTCGCATCCACCGAGCTGTGTGATGGGGAGGAGTTTCCGCTCGGTATCGATTGCACGTCTTTCGAGGCGCTGCGCGGTGAACTCCTTTGCTCCGCGACGTGCACCTACGACACCTCGCAATGTGTTTACGAGGAATGTGGCGACGGGATCATCAGCAACGATGAAGAGTGTGAAGTCGGCGACACACTACCCACCTGCGAGGAGCTTGGGTTTGCCCCGGGGAGCGAAGGCGCCGTGCAGTGCACGGATGGCTGCCGGGTAGATGACGCGCTCTGCGAGTTGAGCGTTTGTGGGAACGGAATCGCGGAGACCGTTGACGGAGCAGAGGTCTGCGATGGAGGCGACGTTGGTGAGATCAGCTGCCAGAGCGAAGGATTCTTCGCAGGCGAAGTCATCTGTTCGGATGACTGCCAAGCCGTCGACGCGAGCGCCTGTGTGCCCAACGTCTGCCCGAGCGGTACCATCGAAGGCGACGAGGTCTGCGAGCCTGGCCTCGTGGCCGCGCGCTGCGATGAATTCACCACAGGCGACGACGTGCCCTACGTCGGAGGGATTGTGCGTTGCACTGATGACTGCTTTGCCTACGATCTCGCGGCTTGCGTGACCGAGGCACCCGCTATCGAAGACGACCGCGATGGGGACTTCATCCTCAATGAGGCGGATAACTGCCCAGATGTGTTTAACGAGAACCAACTTGATCTCGATCTGAACGGCTTCGGTAACGTCTGCGACGACCCGATTGTGGCAGGCACGCTGGTGGTCGAAGAGAGCTTGAACACCATCACAACAAGCGCACCTGCGGGTGGCGTATTGCCCCTGCCACCCGTCGTGTTCCCGATCGCGAGCGCAGAGCTCACGTTGAGCGCAGACGATGTGGGCACGGTCACGTTCTCTCTCACGACGATCGTGCTTGAGGACACCGCTATTGAACTCGACCTCGGTGGGCTTGGCATCCCCGGCGGTGGACTGCCTATCGCGTTCACGTTCACGAATAACAGCGTGACGCTCAACGAAGAGGTCACCGCCGACGCGGGACTATCGTCGATGTTGAGCGGTGTGTGGACGGTGCTCGCCGAACCACAAACGCTCGACTCAGCGTTGTCGCTCGACACGGGGCTCCTCGGCTCGGCAGACTTCGTGGCAGAGGACGTGCCCCTCACGGGTACCGCACTTCGCTATGACGGCAGCACCGAGGTGTTCACGATGCTCTTCACCGACGCCACGGTCGCGCTTGGCACCGTGGCGATCGGCCTGCCTCCGTTCTTGAGCTTCGACATCACGCTCGAGGGCATGAGCGGTGCGCTGGCGCTAAGCGCAGCGGAGTAGCGCGCGACCCAAGCGACGTCTCCCCACCGTTGGCGAGGGACGTCGCTTGGGTCGCCCCAGCGCGGAGGGCTGGTTCGCTCAGCGGGGGAGCTTCTTGTATTTGAAGCGGGTCGGCGCGTCTTCGGAGACACCGAGTCGGCGCTTCCGGTCCGCTTCGTACTCGGCGTAGTTGCCCGGGAACCACTCGACGTGTCCGTCGCCTTCGAACGCGAGGATGTGCGTCGCGATGCGGTCCAAGAACCAGCGATCGTGGCTGATAACGACCGCGCAGCCGGCGAAGTTGTCCAGCGCTTCCTCCAAGGCCTGCAACGTCTCGACGTCGAGGTCGTTGGTGGGCTCATCGAGCAGCAGCAGGTTACCGCCTCGCTTCAAGAGCTTCGCGAGCTGGACACGGTTTCGTTCACCGCCAGAGAGCACGCCAACCTTCTTCTGTTGGTCGCCGCCTCGGAAGTTGAACGTGGAGCAGTAGGCCCGCGCATTGACCTCTCGACCGGCGATATCGAGCAGGTCCTTCCCTTCGGAGATTTCTTCGTAGATCGTCTTGTCAGGGTCGAGATTGTCTCGGCTTTGATCGACGTAGGCGAGCTCGACGGTCTCCCCTGTTGTGAAGGTTCCCTTGTCGGGTCCTTCCTCGCCAACAGCCATGCGGAAGAGGGTGGTCTTTCCTGCGCCGTTGGGGCCGATAACGCCAACGATTCCGGCTGGTGGGAGGCGGAAGCTGAGGTTCTCGATGAGCAAACGCTCGTCGTAGCCCTTGAAGATGCCCTCGGCTACGATGACCTCGTTTCCAAGCCGCTTTCCGTGCGGAATGCAGATATCGGTGCTGAGCACCTTTTCGTTCACGTCCTGATTGAGCAACGTGTCGTAAGCGCCCAATCGTGCTTTGGATTTTGCATGGCGGGCCTTCTGTGAACTCCGCACCCAGTCGAGCTCTTTCTTGAGCTTGCGCTGTCGCTTCGACTCGGACTTCTCTTCTTGGGCGAGTCGCTTCGTCTTCTGCTCGAGCCACTCGGAGTAGTTGCCCTCGTAGGGAATTCCGCGGCTGCGATCGAGCTCGAGAATCCACCCGACCACGTTGTCCAAGAAGTAGCGATCGTGTGTGACCAACACGACGCTGCCTTTGTACTCGCTGAGCGTTCGCTCGAGCCACGCGACGGAGGCGGCATCAAGGTGGTTGGTTGGCTCATCGAGCAGCAAGAGGTCCGGTGCGATGAGCAGCATCTTGCAAAGCGCCACGCGGCGCTTCTCTCCGCCGGAGAGGTGCTCGACGTTGCTGTCCGGCGGCGGGCAGTTCAGCGCGTCCATCGCGATCTCGATGTCGCGGTTGAGATCCCAGGCGCCGCATGCCTCGATTTGGTCCTGGAGACGCGCCTGCTCGTCGGCGAGCTTCTCGTAGTCCGCGTCGGGCTCCATGAACTTTGCGCTGATGTCTTCGTAGCGCTTCAGGAGGTCGCGCTTGTCGGCCAGGCCGAGTTCGACGTTCTCGCGAACGGTCTTGGTATTGTCGAGCTCCGGCTCCTGCGGCAGGTAGCCCACCGTGAACCCCTCGCCGAGGTACGACTCGCCCTGAATCTCGTCATCGAGCCCTGCCATGATCTTCAGCAGCGTCGACTTACCGGATCCGTTGGTACCGATGACGCCAATCTTCGCGCCGTAGTAGAACTGCAGCCATATTTCTTTGAGCACCACCTTGTCGGGTGGGTACACCTTGGACATGCGCTGCATCGTGTAGATGAATTTCTTCTCCACGCGGTCACCTTCTACGGGTCGGCGCGAGCTTGGGCTCGCTAGTAATTCTTGAGGACTCGTCGCTAGTGCGTCGCTCGCGTGATGTCCACCGGTGGCGCGCGCCGCCGGCGTCAACTCCGGTTGCGGCGGCCAAGAGAAGCGCGTACTTGGCGCCGCCGTCTCCACGCGGCTTAGCGTCGCGAGTTAGCAGGTAGAGATGACGTTGCGTGCCGAAATAAAAGCCCTGATCCTCCTCGCGATTCCGCTGGTGGTGGCGCGAGCTGGGCACAACATGCTGGGATTGGTGGATACGGCCGTCGCGGGGCGCATCAGTCCGGAGGCACAGGCGGTCGTCGGGCTCGCCAACGTGATGTATTTCGCGGGCATCATTTTCCCGCTTGGGGTGCTTTACGGCTTTGATCCTCTGATCTCGCAAGCGATCGGACGACGAGATGACGCGCGCGCCAAGGCGGGCCTCACGGCTGCGAGGTGGGTGGCCCTGTCGCTGAGCCTCTTCACGGTCGCGCTCTGCTGGGTGGCTCCCTGGTTTCTGGAGACCATCAAGCAACCGGCAGAACTCATCCCCCCGATTCGCACCTACCTGCGTTGGCTGAGCCTCGGGGCGCCGGCGACCGTCTTGTTCCAAGCCTACGCGGTCTATCTGACGGCTCGTGGCGATACACGCCCATTTTTGGTGATCACGCTCATCGCGAACATCGTCAACCTGTGCGCGGATTTGCTCCTGGTGCGAGGAGGCTTCGGGGTGCCCGCGATGGGGGTCGGTGGCCTCGCGATGTCGACAGCAATTGTCTCGTGGGTACAGCTGTTTGTGGTGTTTTGGTTAATGCGTCGCTCCGGGCCGCGGTCCGCTACTCGGGCTCCCTGGTTCACGATCGACTTCGGCGTCATGAAGAAGGCGCTGCACACCGGCTTGCCCGTTGGGCTGCAGTACCTGCTCGAGATGAGCGCGTTCAACTCAGTAGCCGTCTTCATGGGCTACTTTGGCGCGATCACTCTCGCTGCGCATAACGTCGCGATGAGCATCGTGGCCTTCTCCTTTGTGATCGCCGTCGGCTTTGGCGCCGCAGCCTCCGTCCGTGTCGGGCAAGCGGTCGGACGAGGTGACGTCGATGGCGTACAGCTCGCGGGTCGAGCCGCCTTCGCGGTCGGGACGAGCTTCGCCGCGCTCGCGTCCGTGTGCATCTACTTTGGGCGCTATGAGCTGTCGGCGATTTTTACGCCGACGTCGGACGACTTGTCGATGACAGTCACACTCTTGGCGATAGGGGCCCTCTTTCAGTTTACCGATGCGACGCAGGCCATTGGCTTTGGCGTCGTGCGCGGGCTCGACGACACCCGCGTCCCCGCGCTGCTGAACCTCGTCGGCTACTACGTCATCGGGTTGCCCATCGGGCTTTACATGGCTTTCTATCGAGATGGCGGCCCCACCTGGCTGTGGTGGGGTCTCAGCATTGGCCTCTTCTGGGTCTCACTTGGTCTCGTCGTGCGTTTCGAGCGTCATTGCCGACGCATGCGGCTTGATGAGGGGACGTGAACCGACGTATCCTAACGACTGGTAGGCGTCGTGGTATCTGAGCAGGGTTCGCTATGCAGAAAGCACTTCACACATCATTTCGTAACGTTCCGAAAACTGGCGTTGTTTATGTGATGGCGCAGGCGCGTGAGCTCGGCTTCAGCTATGGCGACCCAGCGTGGTCGAACCTTGGCCAAGGCGCACCCGAGACGGACGCGATCGCGGGAGGACCAGAGCGCCTAAGCGCCGTCCACGTAAATCCCACGCTTTGCGAGTACGCACCCGTTGCCGGAGATCTTGAGTTGCGCGAGGCCGTCGCCAATCTCTACAACGCCCGTTATCGCGTGGGCCGCGCGAGCCAGTACAGCGCTGAGAACGTGGCGATCGCTGGCGGAGGCCGCCTGAGCCTGTCGAGGCTCGCTGCCGCGCTCGGGCGAACGCACCTCGGCCATCTGCTTCCCGACTACACCGCGTACGAGGAGCTGCTCGACATCTTCGCGCTCTTTACGCCGATCCCCATCCCGCTCGAGGCGGCCACTGGCTATCAGCTCTCCGCGAAGCAGGTGCGCAACGAGATCGTGCAGCGCGGACTCGGGGCGCTCTTGTTCAGCAATCCCTCGAATCCGACCGGCCGCGTCGTGCAGGGCGAGGCGCTCGATGAGTGGGTGACGACGGCTCGAGAACTCGACAGCTACCTGCTGATCGACGAATTCTACGCTCACTACATCTGGGACGGTAACGCCAAGACAGTCAGCGCTGCCGCCTACGTCGATGACGTCAACGTTGACCCTGTGGTGATGCTCGATGGCCTCACGAAGAACTGGCGGTATCCAGGCTGGCGCGTTGGCTGGACGGTCGGCCCGAAGACCGTGATCGAGGCCGTATCGAGCGTCGGTAGCTTCCTCGACGGTGGCGCCCCGCATCCGCTTCAGCGAGCGGCGATTCCGCTTCTCGACCCGGCCGTCGCGGATGCAGAGGCCGAAGCGATACGCGCGACCTTTGGGCCGAAGCGTGAGTTGATGCTGGCAGGACTCCGCAAGATAGGCGTGCACATCGACAACGAGCCGGGCGGCGCCTTCTACGTGTGGGGCGATGTCTCTGGGCTCCCCGACGGGTTGAACACGGGCAGGTCGTTCTTTCGAGAGGCGCTCAAGCAGAGGGTGATCGTGGTCCCCGGAGAGTTCTTCGACGTGAACCCAGGCAACCGACGGCATCACCGAGAGTCGCGATTCTCACGACACGTGCGCTTCTCGTTCGGCCCCGAGATTGGCGCTGTACGCTCCGGGCTCGAGCGTCTTCACGAGATGGTGCAGGCGGCGCGCTGAGCGATGTCGATGGGAACTCTGCTCGACCGGCGCTGTCACTCCAGTGTCGCTGTCTACGGAGGCTTATGACTCGCTCTCGCACTCTGCGCTCTGCCAACCACTCATTCTGCCTGTCACACGGCGTCTCCCCGCTAGTGGTCGCGTTCGCGCTGCTTGTCCTACAAGGGGGCGCCGCCTGCGGTGCTTCGCAGTCTGAGCGCGAGGACGCTCGGATCGCTGACCCTGCCCCGCCTCTGCGGGCCGACGCTCCGGCTTCCGGCGACCCGATGGAGGGAGTGCCCTATGTGGTGCAGGCGTGGCCGCTCAACGAGTCCGATGACGATGACCCTGGCGCGCTGAACGACGGCGACGCCGCGCTCAGCGCGGCGGTGTTCCGACCGTCGACCGACGTGCCTTTGCCTTGGAGCATCGTGCTGCAGGCCCAGCACGCGCCGCGGACCGTCGCGGCGATTGGGCTCTCGGTGGACGCCGAGCACGCCACGGACGACATTCCGGCGATCGACTCGATCGCCGTGTTCTTGTACCTCGGCAGTGTTCCGCTCGAACGAGCGAACTACGGGGACTTCATTGAGGGCTCGATTCGGCTCGGCATCAGCGAGATCGAGCACGCCGACCAATGGACGATCTTGCACCTGCAGGAGCCCCGACAGCTTCACTACATTTGGCTGCGCGTGTCGGCGCCTACTGCGAATCGGCCTGGCTTGCGAGAGGTCGTTCTTTACTCACCGAGACAGCTCGCGGCGCTCGACACGTCGGGCTTCGACACGGTGACGCTTGCTCCGGTGGACACAACTCCATATCAAGGCGTCGACTTACTAGGCCTGCCCGAACTCGGCGCCTCACCACCGACGCCGCAAGAGCAGCTTGAAAGAGCGCTCCCTCCGGTTCTCGGCAGTGACGATGACGAGGCCGAGCGAGAGCTTGTCGACCCTTAGACGCCACCACAACGCGTCACTCTGTCACTGTCCCGCCTGCCATGACGACGCGTAGCCCAGAGTCCGATACCTTGCTCGAGCAGCTTGAGCGTTCGCTCAGCGACACTCTCGTGGCGCAGAGTACCCTGGGCCGGCGTGCCGATAGCTTTGACGAGCCAGGCTTCGCAGAGCGCAAGCGAGGCGACCTTGTGTTCGTTCAAGGGCGCGGAGACCGACTCCACGCGATCTTGTGCGCGGGGCCGGCAGAACTCTCCGATGATGACCTGCTCGGGCGCTTTGCCGACGTGGACGTCAACTGGGCGTGGCTCGCTGTCGCCGGCGAAGATGTGCCGGCCGCGATTATTTTGGGCGAGCAGCATCGGTTCGGGGTGCTGTCGGTCGGTAAGGAGATTGCCAAAGTGCACTCCGCGCCGCCGCGCCCCGGCATCTTCATTAAACAGTACCCCGCGCTCCGCAAAGAGTGGCGACAGATCGAGAGTTGGTAGTGGCGCGCGACGAAACAGCACGATTTTTCGATGAAATGGCGCCCCGATATGACGCCGATTTGGTGGACCTGGGGTGGGACCCGATCGCGCTGGTCCAAGACTGGGGCATCGTCGCGCCGCCCGGTTCAACCGTGCTCGACGCGGGCTGCGGAACCGGAGCGGTTCTGCAGCATTCGCGAGGGGCGGGGCGACAGCTCATTGGCTTCGACCATTCCGAAGGCATGGTTAACCAGGCGCGGCGGCGTGGGCTGAGTGACGCACGTCTCGACGTGATGTCGGCGTCTGCCACGTGGCCAGCGGATGACGACAGTGTCGACGTCGCTTTTGCGCTCGCGATGCTGGAGTTCGTTGAGCGCCTCGATCTAGCGCTGGACGAGCTTGGACGCGTGCTCCGCCCTGGAGGTCGCGCGCTCGTTACGGTCGAGGACCGCCACGATTGGGGTGGCATCGAGCGAGAAGCGCATGAACGACGCTATGGCGAGTTCTCGCTATGGCGCCGCTCGCGCGAGGAGGTTGAACTCTGTCTTCCTCCCGGTCTCGAGGTGGTGCGCGAGGACCGTGTGAAGGGCTATCTCGTGCTCGAACGTGGCTTTACGTGCGCTTACTGGGTGCTGGAGCTGCGTCGCGCGGAGGCGTGAGGCGCGCCTCGGTGTTCGAGGAGCCAATTCGCTGAAAGCGCAACCGCGAGTCGACCGGGGAATCCATGGAGTACCAGTCGAACTCGGCGTCGGTGCGCCACTCAAGGATGCGCTGGCGAGACTCGTCTGCATTGCGAATCTCGAAGAAGAGCTGGGGCCCGCGAGAGTCGTGTAACAGCCAAGACCACTCGGTGGCCTCGGGCTGGCCAAGGCCCTGCTCGACCCAGCGAATTCCGCCTTCTTCGTCTAACGTAAGCAGCACCCGAATCGTCGCGCCTTCTTCGTCGACGTACGCGGCTTCCCATATTCCCGCCAACGCGTCCACGCCGAGGTGAGGCCGCGCGGCGAGGGCTTCGAGTGCCAGACGAGCCGCCTCGAGGGTCGGCTCGATCGCGAGGGCGTCACGCAGATAGATGCTGCCGCGTTCGAGCTGACCAAGAGCGTCGATCAGCAGCGTGCCGTAGTTGAGGTAAGCCCCCACGTAGGTGGGGTCTGAAGCGATCGCGCGCTCATAGAGGTCTCCGACCGCCGTGTAGTCGTGCGAGGACTCTTCAAGGGCGACGGCGAGGTTAACCAGAATGTCGGGCGCGCCTGGGTCGATGGCTTCGGCTTCCCGCAGGATCTCTATCGCTACGACGAGCTCACCCGCCTCGTAGGCAATGCGCCCAAGCTCGGCCCGTGGTGAGAAGTAGGTCGCGTCCGCCGCCGCAGCGCCGCGGTGTGACTCTGCGGCCTGCTCTGTGCGCCCGAGCGCGTCCAACGTGAGGCCACGTTCGTACTGCGTGACGGCAAAAAGATGGGGGTCATCACACCCGTCGAGCGCGCCGAGTGCGTCCTGCGCTCGAAAGAGACCATCTCTTAGAAGGCGGGCGTGCACCAGCAGGGCGGCGCAGTCAGTGGGCGCGAGCAGCGTCGCCGAGCGCGAGAAGGAGACCGCTGCCCCAATGTCGTCGTGACGCCACGCCTCATCAGCCGCCATTGTTTGTACGCCGACGATCTGCTCGTACCGCGCTGCGGCGTCGCGCCATCTCCGTGTGCTTGGAGATCGGATGGCGGCCACCAGACCATATCCAATATCGTCAGCGCAGCCGTCGACGACGTGGCCATTTGTCCAGAGATCGGAGGCGGCTCCGCCGAGCGCTTGCGCCGCCAGGGCTTGGTCTTCGACGGGGCGTTGTCCCGTGCTGGCCAGCATCACCCGAGCGGTGCTGTTCGCTAAACGATCGAGTGGTCTTTGAACCCCGGAGTCGAGAGCGCTGCACAGCACGATCTCGGGCTCTTGCGCGAGCGGTAACAGCGGCGGTGTCGCCTGAGGTTGCCGCGCTCCGCAGGCCACCAAGCCCAGCGCGAAGATACACGCGCCCGCGCCGCGGTGAACGTGCAACGTACGGGTGTCGCGGCGTCCGCGGAGTTCAGTAGGCACTCGATTCATGACCGTATCTGATCACGGCGAGCAGCGCTGCGCAACCCACCGGGAGGCCGTCGCGGGATCGCGTGAGGAGGCGACTTCGAAGAGATCCGAGATGGACACTCCCTATTCGGCTTGTTACCGGGGCAGAATGAGGGATTCTTGTACAACTCAACCCGCTCGCGGTGTGGCTCTACGTTCGAGTCGCCGTCGCTCTCTTTGGCCGTTGGCATGGCTGCTTCTGGCCGCGTGCGCGTCAGACGCCGAGAGCGTGGATGACCATTCTGTGCAGGCCGCGGCGCTCGCGAACTTTGAGGGGGCCGGCGCGCTTGTCGTGGAGAGTGAGGGAAGCGCCGAGTCGGGGGAGGCGGTGTTGGCTGCACCGGAGCAGCCGGAGCTGGCCTCGGAGGTCGTGCTGCCGGAAGAGCTGGTCGTGCTCGAAGCGTCGGCTGGCGCGACCCTCGGGCCCCCTGGCGGCGATATCGTGGCTGGTGGTGCCGCGGTGCGAATCCCGTCGGGCGCGTTACCGAGCGCCAAGGAGATCACGCTGACGCTGCACGATAGCGTCGACCAGATCGAGCGCCCGATCGGTGGCTCGCTGCCGCTCGCCTCGCTATCTGGCGCGCCCTGGAACCCGATGTTTGAGAGAGCCGTGCAGGTCGAGGTTCCGCTGCTTCGGCGGGTCGAGCCTGGCATGATGCTCGAGCTGCTCGCCTACCACCCGGCGATGCGGAGCTACCTCGTGATTGGTCGTGCGCGTGCCAACAGCGACGGCACGGGTGCGACCTTCCCCGTTCGTCAGCTAGGCGACATGGTGGTTCGCGCTGCGCCCGTTCGGGCGAGCGACGCCGACGAGCGCTGCGCCGTCCCGACAATGGGGCTCGAGGATGCCTGGCCCGGGCCCCGAGAGGACGTCGTCGTTGGGCTCGTTGAAGAGCATGAGCGCATCCCGCGCCGCGCGGCGTTCGCACTGCTGAGCGATTATCGTCTCCGAGAGGCGTTTGAGCGTGTGGAGTTCAAGAATGAAGAGGTGAACAACCTGTCAGCGACGTCGCGGAACGAACGCGCTCACGTCGACGAAGACTTCCTGATGGACCCGAACGCAGCCGTGGCGGTCGCGCGCCTTGCAGACCTCGTCCGCGCCGAGTGGGTGGACCCCATTACAGGCGAATCGGCCATTCGCGTGCGCATCACCGAGAGCTACGATGCCCTCATTGAGCACTCGCACCGATCCACACATTACCAGGGCAGGGCGATCGACCTAACCCTCACCCCAATCCCCGCACCGGCCCCCAGGGAACGACGCGAGATGTACGGGCGGCTCTCGTCGCTCTCCGTCTGTGCCGGATTTGATTATGTGCTCTTCGAGAATCAGTTCCATGTGCACGCGTCCGTATTGCCAACGATGGTCGACATGGACATCGCAATGGCGGACGGCAGCACAGAGTCTCGTCGCGTGCCCTTGGCCGCGCTGGCTCGTGCGACGCAGGTGCCTCAGATGCTAGCCGATGCTGTGGCGCCCTCGCCGCGAGCGATGGACGGCTTGCGTGAGCTCGTGGTGCACGACGGCCAAGTCTTCTTGGTAAACCCGAGCGGGCTGCCTCCTTTGGGCTCGACCAACGAAGACGGGACGCCGATCGACGTCGATTACCCACTCGCGGTGAGCGACGCCCACGGCAGCGTTCTGCGCGCGGGCTTCTCATCGGAGAGCCGGGCGCTCGAGTCTGACGTGACGAGTCCCAACTAAGAGTCTCTCGGGGATTGGGGGTCCAGCGCGCGGTGCAGATGTCGCGGTAAGCATCGCTGGCGCTAGTGTTTCCGCGCCACCCCTAGCGCTGCCTTGGGAAGTTGTTATGGTGGCACCGCGCTTCGCTTCCGATTGAGGACCATGTTCTATCGCCTGCTGCTACTTGCGACGCTTCTTGGGTCGCTGACGGCCTGTGACGCACTCGACCAGCTGCGTGACGCGCGAGAGGTGATCGAGGAGACCGAGAACGCCGGCACGCCGGCCGAGGTGCTGCTCCAACCCTCAGGCGGCGCGGGCCTCTTTCTTGGCGGCGGGCGCGGAGTTTCGGACGCTGGCGGCACAGACACAGGAATCTCTGTGTCACGCGACGCGGGCCTGGACGCCGAGGATGGCGGCGCCGGCGACGTGCTCTCGCCGGATTCCGGCGATGGAACATCATCGCCCAATGTCGACCCGCCGATCGTCGACTTCATCTCGCCACGCTTTGTGAGCACTGAGGGCGGTGAGATTGTCGCAATTGAAGGCGCGAACTTCGACGCCGAGACGGACGTGTTGGTCAACGGGGTCGCCGCGGAGTGGCTTGACCTCATCGATGAGTACACGCTGCTCTTTCGAACTCCGGAGCTGACCGCTGGGGCACACACCATAAAAGTCGCCAACGCGTTCGGCACAGCGGACGCCGAAGGCGGCATTATCGCGATCGCGCCGTTACGCGTGCTGAGCGCGTCGCCTGGGGTGCTCTCGAACGCTGCTCGCGCCGTCTTCGAAGTGCGGGGCGCCGGCTTCAGCGAGAGTACGCGATTCCTGGTGGCCGGCCGCGAGGCGTCCGTCGATGGCCGCAGCGGGGACGACCGCGTCACGCTGATCGCGCCACTCGCGCTCGATCCGGGGGGATACGCCATCGAGGCATTTGATACGCAATACGCTATCCTCCGCGACGCCTTCGAAGTCACGGTCGCGCCAACGCTTCGGCAGCTTGCGCCGGGCGTCGCCGACTACCGAGGCGGCAGCGTTGTCCGACTCGTCGCCCGAGGGGTCGATGCCTCCTGCGTGTTGGTGTCGAACTCGCGGTCGCTTCCGCTAACCGTCGATTCAGCGGGGGTCGCGACCGTCGAGCTTCCTGGCGGCGCGCTCGGCTTCCAAGACGCCACGCTAGACTGTGGCGAACGCGGCGCCGCGTTGCTCTTCGATGCGTTCGAGTATGTCGAAGAACTCGGTGACGGGCCCGTCTCGGTCTGGCCCGATGTCGGCTACACTCGCGGCAGCACGCTCGTGACTATCGCGGGTATTGGCCTGGAGTCTGCGTCGGCTGCGACCTTCGGAGGGCGTGGTACGAGCATCGTCCGGACGGGCGCATTTGGCATCGATGTACTGACGCCTCTATCGCCGATCGGAGTTGTCGATGTTGTTGTGGTCACCGATGACGGCCGCAGCACGATTGAAGACGCTTTTGAGTACGTCGAACAGCCGCTCTTCCTCGGCCTCGAGCCGAGCGTCGTGCCGATCGAAGGAGGCGTGTCGGTGCTACTGAGCGGTCGCACGCTACAGTCTGTCACGGAGCTGCGCGTGGATGGGAACTCGGTTTCCTTTGAGGCCGTTATTGGCGGGCTACAGTTTGTCGCCCCGCCAGGGCTGCCGGGGCTCGCGAGCGTCGCTGTTTCGATCCGAGGGCTATCGCTGCAACCGGGGTTCGACTTGCGTTACGCCAGAGACCTGCGCTTCGACGAACTCTTCCCCCTGCGCGCGGCGACGAATGGAGGAACCCGAGTGTTCATCGCTGGGGACGGCTTCAATGATGACTGCCAAGTCTTGATCGATGGCGTGGTCGCGGAGCATGACGTGCTCGGCTCTTCTCTCATCGCCATTTCTGCGCCTCGACACCCCACAGGAGCCGCTGAGGTTCGCGTAATCGGCTGTGGAGATTGGGTAAGCCCTCAGCCACTCCGCTACTTCGACCCGGCTATTGGCGTCGGAGGTGTGGGTGGTGGCGGGCTCAACGGCGAGCTCTACGTGACGGTCATTGAGGGCGGCACCGGTCAGCCCATCGAACGCGCCACTGTGCAGGTGGGCATCCGCGACACCGAAGCGCTTATCGCGCTCACCGACGAGTTCGGACGCGCCAGCTTTATCGATCCGGCGCTCGTTGGACCGCAGACGGTCACGGCGTTCGCCTTGAACCGATCCACCGAGAGCTACGTGGATGTCGACGCGTCGACGGTCACCATGGTTCTCGCGAGGCTGCCTCCACCTCCAGATGTTGGGGGGGGGCCGCCGGGCCCCGACCCCGGAGTCATTATCGGCTTCTTGACGGGCTTACGTAAAGCCACCGACCCGCCTCCAGGCGCGCGCTTGGCCGCCTACATCGAGACGACGCGACTTGCGCCTGGCTACCCTAACCCGGAGCCGGGCTCCGGCTCTCGTTTGCTCGAGGACGGCCCCTTCACCATCGAAACTCGACTTGGCGATATGGCACTCGTCGCGTCCTGCGGGTGGGAAGATGAAGCGACGCTTGCCTTCACCCCCCGATCGCTAGGCGTTGTGCGAGGCATCCAGATTCGGGAGACGGATGGGCCTGTTCGACTCGCCGTGCAGTGCGACATACCGCTCTCGGAGGCGGCGACGTTTAAGATCACCGACGCGCCAGCGCTCGCCGAAGACCCGCTGATGTTTCCGTCGCGCTTCCTCGCCATTCCGGTCCTCGACTTTGGCGGGGAGGGGGTCTTCGAGACCTTGCCTACTCAAGAGTCCGCTGCGTCCTTGTTCACAGCGGGCGCCTACCCCTTGTTCGAGGGGATCCTCTCCGATGTCCGCATTGACTTCACCGCCGGTGCGTACCCAGAAAATGGGATTGTGCCTTCGTCGTCGACCTACCTGCGCGGACTCTCTCGACTTGACCGTGTGTTGTCCTTCCCTGGCTTGCTCGACGTGCCTGAGTTCTTGCACCCCAGCTTTGAAGACCCGGTGATCCGCGATGGATACATCGAGTGGGCCGTCGACCCGGCGACCCGAACGCCAGACCTCTATTACCTGAGCATCTCGTCGGCGAACCCTGGGTTCTCGCGCTGGGCGGTTTACGTGCCAGGCGATCAGACCTCGATTAACCTCGCGGACTTCCCAGGCTCTTACGAGGGCATTGGCGTCGTGCCAAGGCCGGGTATCCCGCTCGATTCGATCAATATCTATGTGCGCGCCCTCGACCTCGACGTGTTCGACTTCGATGAGTTCGACAGCTACGTGCTGCGCGCGCGGAATTGGCGAGCCGCGTCGTTGAACTACGTCAGCGAGCTGCTCACCAACCCGGGCACGGGCGACTTTTAGCCGCTGACATCGGCGCCGCTTGGGTGCTCGAGTTCGATTGCTCAAGTTCGGTTGTCGGGGTCAGCTTGCTCGAATCAGCTGGAGCGTCTCGATGAGCTGGTCGACCGCGTCGTCGAGTGCGAGCGTTGTCGTGTCGAGCACCGCTTCGGCGTTCTCCGGCGCCTCATATGGCGCAGAGATACCCGTGAAGTGAGGAATCTCGCCGGCTCGAGCCTTTGCGTAGAGCCCCTTCACGTCGCGCGCCTCGCACACCTCGAGCGGCGTTGAGACGTAGACCTCGGCGAAGTCCTCTCCCATCGCCTCGCGCACCGCCTCGCGGTCACTGCGGTAGGGTGAAACGAAAGATGCGAGCACGATCAGGCCGGCGTCGACCATCAGCTTGCCGACCTCCCGGATGCGACGCAGATTCTCGGTGCGGTCCTCTGCAGAGAACCCAAGACCAGCATTGAGGCCATGACGCACGTTGTCGCCATCGAGCAGGTATGTGGCGAAGCCTTGCTGGTGGAGTCTCTCCTCAAGCGCGACGGCGAGGGTCGATTTGCCGCTCCCAGAGAGCCCCGTGAACCAGAGAAGCCGCGCGCGCTGGCCGAGCCGTTGCTCCCTGTTTTGACGCTGAACGGCGGTTGGCTGCCAAATGACGTTCGGGTCGCGAGTCGGATTCATGCGTGTGGTCATTGTAGTGTCGTGAAGTGCTGCCGCTGGCCTATCAGCTGGCTGAGTCGGGGCCAATGCTCGACATCAACAGGCTCGTGTGCAGGTTCAATGGACTAAATGAAGACGGAGTACACGTGCGCTACACACTGCACCGAAGCGAGAACTTACACATCTACCGAGACGATGAGGACCCGATCGTCCAGGTTGAGATACGCTTCTCAACCTCCTCCGCTCGCGGGATCGCCGATGGCGCCTGCCCTCGCTGCGGCAACCTCGGCAAGCCTGCGTTCTGGGAAATGGAAGGCCCTGACGGCAAGCAAAACACGGTGTGGCTGAACTGTCCGCAGCCGTCGGAGTGCGAGGACGAGTTCACGTGGTCTCGCACGGTGACCTTCGAAGACTGGGACGACCAAGAGTAGCGCTGCAGGGTGCTGTAGCCGCGCCCCCAGTCGCTACTCCTCGAGGAGCGACCCTTGTATCGGCACGGTGGCTTGCTCGCTGCTCGCGGCTTCATGCTGACGAGGCTGAATCGGTCGGCCCATGACCGGCTGGCAGCGAGTGATGCGGTTCAGTCGGAACACACGATCCGCTCGTCGCGCATGACAATAGGCATCGAGGTAGGTCTCTGCCTCGAGCTTCTTCGGGCTGATGCGGCGTGTGTTGAGTTCGCCGCGGCTTCGCGAAAAGTAGTCAATCTTGAGGTCGAAGCCTTCGTCGATCGCACGTAAAATGAGCTCCGCGATGGGGGCATCGGGGTCGAACACGACCACGCCATCGTCGCGGCGCTTGGCGATGCGATCGGCCTCGGTGTTCGGAAGCGCGTCTCCGCCGACCAGCCAGTCGAGCACGTCGTAGGCCTCGACTTCGGCTTTCATGATCGCGCGCGGCTCGAGACTCGCGCTGACCTGTTCGATGACCGAATCGATAGCCCGCGCGAAGAGCTTGGTCTGACCATGTCCGGCGACCTCGCGGAGCGCGAGCGCGCCAACCAGCACAACGGCGAGGTCTTCCGGGCGCTTGAACGTGACCGCGCCGCGCTCGCGCAGCAGCGGTTCTGGGATCGCGTCCATCCCTGTGCGGTCGGTCTTGCTGTCTAGACGGTCGGTGAGCGAACGTCGTCGCGCGTGAGAGTCGGTCGGTGTCATGCAGATCGCGATGAGAGAGGCGAGGGACACATCCGTCAGCTGTCTAGTGTGCTCAGCGCGGCTTGAGCGCAAGCGTCGCGCACGCTAGCGATGAGATGCTCGAACTCCGTTGGTGCCACATGCGTCTGCTCGTCGCGATTCTATTGCTCATTACGATCGTCGCTCCCGCGGGCGTCGACGCCGCCACCATGCGATACGCCGCACCCGCAGAGTTGGCTTCGCTCAGCGACGCGGTGGTTGTCGCTCAGGTCGTCGGGGTCGATGTTGTGCGGGAGCCTTCCGGCCGCATCGTGACGCTGACACGGCTCGCTGTCAGCGATGTATGGCACGGCGTTGCGCCACGGGCGCTTATCGTGCGGCAGTGGGGCGGTGAACTTGACGGCGAGGTGCAGGCTGTCGCCGGGGACGCCGTCTTGCCAGAAGCGGTGTCTATGGTGCTCTTTCTTCGCGTCGCGGACGCAGGGCAGTTTACGCTTACGGCGCTGTCGCAGAGTGTGTTTGTGATGGACGTTGTTCCCCCCGAACTCGACCTAGCGAACCTCTCGGTGGGCGACGCTGTTGACGACGCGATGACCTCCGTCGGAGCACCCCTCATCAGCGGAGGGTGGGCCAGAACGCTCGACGATGTGCTCGGCGTGGGCGAGACCCTGCCGCATCGTGAGGTTTGGGCGGTCGACGACCTGCGCGCCGCGGTGAATCGGTCAGCCGCTGCACGCGATGGACTGCCTGCCGTCGACCTGCCCGCTGGCTCTGACGCAGGCGCTATCCAGCGAGGCGCTCATGAGTAGGAGACCGACTCGGCGCTTGGCCGCCTTGTCGATGCTTGGTGTGGCGCTGGTCTGCGTGATGCTGGCGCGTGTTGGAGATGCCGCGGCGTGGCAACCTGTCGATGACTGTCGGCCCGTTTGGGATGCACTCCCTAGCGCCTATCACGTGAACGAGGCGGGGTACTCCGGAGTGTCGCTCGGCCTGCTGCGCTCAGTTCTTCAGTCTTCCTTCGGTGCGTGGTCGACCGCCTGTGAAGCAGGCGGCTTCCGCGCGGTGGATGCTGGCACGACGACGCAGAGCGCGCTCAATCCCGCCGACGCGCAGCACGTCATCGAGTTCTACGAAGATCCGTGGCCCGCGGAGCTCGGCGAAGCCAGCATCGTGTTCGCCACGACCTTGAGCGTTTACACGCAGACTGGCAGTGACTGCCGCAACCTGCGTGCGGATCTCGTCTTCAACGCCGGTACTCACGCCTTCACCGTGAACGCGGACGAGGGAGGCACGGACCTGCAAACTGTCGCCACCCACGAAGTCGGTCACTGGCTGGGACTCGACCACAGTAGCGTCCCGCAGGCCACGATGGGGTTCGAGTATGCTGGGCGCGAACAACGAATCCTACACGCGGATGATGTTGCAGGGGTCGACGCGCTCTACCCCCCGGACTGCCCCTGTGCTCGGGACGAGGACTGCTTGTCCGGCGAGATCTGTGAAGCTGGAGAGTGTGTGCCGCGCCCCTGCGAGGGCGACGAAGATTGCGCGGTGGGACTCCTCTGCGATCTCGCGAGCGCTAGCTGCGTGCCTCCGCCGTGTGCATCAGACGCAGACTGCTTAGGCGACCAGCGATGTGACACCGGTGCGGGTGACTGTGTCCCGACTGGCGCGTGCCCAACCTGCCGCGAGTGCGAGATCGCCGACGACTGCGGCGGGCAGCCTTATCAGTGCGTGGACGGCGTGGCGCGCGAGCGCGTCTGCACATCGCTTTGCACGTCGACGCGAGACTGCCCAGGCGATAGCGCGTGCTTTACTGTCGACGAACAGCCGTTCTCAATCTGCCTCAATGAAGACGCTGCGGCGGATGGCATCTGCCCGATCGGCTACGAGTGTACGCCGCGACCCTGTGATCTCGTCCCCTGTGCCGACGATGAACTCTGCGATGCCTCCGGAGAGTGCGCGCCAACCGGTGGCGCAGACGGATGTATCGTGTGTGACGTCTGCGAGAATGATCTCGACTGCCCCGGTGGCACGTGTTGGTCGTTCAGCGGCCAGCGCGTGTGCTCGACTCTCTGCAGTGGCGACGCTGACTGTCCGCGGGGAACCGAGTGCCAGGTGTTCGCTGTGGGCGACATGAGCCAGCAGCTCTGCTTGAACCCGCTCCGCTCAGGCAGCGCCTGTCCCACCGATTTTGTCTGTGGTGAGGGCGTGCCCGAAGCCACGCGCGGTGGCAGCGGAGGTGGGTGCGTCGCGGTGCCTGTCGGCCCTTGGTGGGCCGTGTGGCCAGTCGCCTTCGCGGCCGCGCTCGTTCGGCGCAGACGGCTTCGAGAGGGCCGCTTTGGGCGTGGTTGTGAGCGCGTGAGCGGCGTGTGACAGGGCCTGATATCTTCTTGTGGTTTGACCGTACATTGAATGGCGCCGGTTCTGCGACGTCCAAGCGTACGCAAAATTGCACCGTTCGTTGTTCACGATCGTAGTATGTCGCTCATTCGCCATACGCTTGGCGCCCGGCGCCTCGGCGCAACCCAATTCCTCCGTTCGTCGGAAAGGAGTCTCATGAAACGAGTCGCACTCGCGCTACTCTCCTCGGTCGTCGCAATCCCAGCGATGGCGCAGTCTTCCTCATTGTCCGTCGGCACGCCGACCCAAGGCGAACTCAACTCTTCGTCACCCGTTGACGAGCACCGCGGCTGCCCGAGCAGTACCTACTCGCTGACGGCGAATGCTGGCGACGGCTATGAAGTACGCCTCGTAAGTGACGAGTTCGATACGTATCTCATCGTGCAGGCGCCGAGCGGCGCCGTGGTCGAGATGAACGACGACTTCGACGGGTCGTTGAACTCCGGCGTACGCTTCCAAGCTCTCGAATCCGGTGACTACAGCGTCATCGCGTCGTCGTTTGGGTGCGAGCCGAGCGGGCTCTTTCAGCTCACGACGACCGTCGTCGATCCGTCGATGATGCCCGATCCAACGCTCGCAATTGTCAGCACCCCCATCGCGTACAGCGTACCGGTGAGCGGCGAGCTGAACGCGCAGGACGCGTTCTTCAACCAGCGCGACACCTTCGCTGACGTCTACACGTTCGAGGGTGCGGCCGGCGGTCACATCGCGGCGTCGCTCGACTCTGACGCGTTCGACGCGTACCTGACCCTCATTGGCCCCTCGGGGTTAACGCTCGCTCAAGACGACGACGGCGGGGAAAACACAAACAGTGCGGTGACGCTCATGCTGACCGAGTCGGGCACCTACCGTCTGGTGGCGACCAGCTTCTCCCAGCGTTCAGAGGGCGCATACACGCTGGCTGTTACGGACGACTACGTGGCTCCGATCGCCTCGGCGACCGAACTACTCGCGGGCCAGACGCTCAGCGGTAGCCTCGGTGGGAGCCACCAATTCCGCGTCTCGCTTGAGGCGGGTCAGCCGATCGAACTCTCGGTCGATTCAACCGATTTCGACACGGTTGTGCAAATCATGGACCCGGTGGCGAGCTACTCTCTCGGGTCGGACGATGACGGCGGAGAGGGCACCAACTCTCAGCTCGTGTTTACACCGTACGTGAGCGGTGAAGCGCTCGTCGAAGTACTCAGCTACGCCGGTGTCGCGGAGGGTTCGTTCAGCATCTCCTTTGAAAACGCTCGAGGGTCGACCGTCGACCCATCGCGTCTTCGTTTGGGCCGCTCCGTCTCCGGCGTGATCGACGCGGACGATGTTCGGTCCAACACCATGATGCAGTTCGTCGATGCCTACACGCTCGAACTCGACGCTGACTCGGTGGCAACCGTCCAGTTGCTCGATATTGAAGGGTCGATGTACAACCCTGTGTCGCTCCGGGTCGTTGACCCGCTTGGCGAAGTCGTTAGCGATGCGGGGAGCTACAGCGCAACATCGATGGTCGTGAACGCCTTCCATGGCGGCACGTACCACGTGTTCGTCCAGTCCATGGAGACGGGTTCGGCGTACACGCTGAGCGCGACAGAGGGGCGCGTGGCGCTTGTGCTGGCTGAAGCCATTGGCGGCGTCGAGATCGGCAGCGAGACAACCGGAACTCTTGGCTCCGATTCCGGGACGTACGCACCGCGCAATGCGCCGGCTGACGTCTACACATTCATTGTGGAAGAGGCGGCGCCCATCACAATCTCGATGAACGCCGAATTCGACACCTACCTCGCGGTGCTCGACGCGAACGGCCGCAGCATCGCAGAGAACGATGACACTAACGGGCTCAACTCGTCGATCACCCACTCGTTCTCTCCGGGCGAGTACCAGGTCGTCGCGACGATGTACTCGGGCTCAGAGGGCGACTACACGCTGCTCGTCGGCGCTGGGCAGTTCACGAACACCGTGATTCACCCCGTGACGATTGGCCAAGCGCAAGAGATCCCGATCTCGCGAGCAACCGGGGTTGATGAATACAACAACGCCACGGCGTTCTTGGCCTTCGACGGCACCGCTGGCCAGGAGTTGACGATACGCGCCAGCATGCCGGAGATGGACAGCTACTTGCAGATCATCGACGAACTCGGCCAGATCGTCGCGATGAACGACGACGCAGATGAGTCGCTCGATTCCCGCATCACGATCACAATCCCGCGCGACGGTCGGTACACGATAGCCGTCCGTGACCTGAGCAATCGAGAGGGCATGGCCACGATCGACGTGCGCGAAGGCCTCGACGGCGACCCGTCCCTCCCCTACTCGGTTTCAGACGTGGGATACGGCAGCATGGGGATGCACGACGGCATGATGCACGACGGCGGCTGGTAATCCCCGCCACGTAACGCATCGGCGCGCGAAGCGCCGGTGACTCACGAGTCGACCCGCCTCCGCCTCTGCGTTGGCGGGTCGACTCGTTTGGGCCAAGAGCCACCCCGGTGAACCGCGTGCGTTGCGCTGGCCGACTTCATGAGTACCGTACCGGCTCGGCGTCAGCGTCGAACGAATCAATCCCCCTCGCGCCCTGGTCCCGATGAGCGACGCCCCTTTGATTCTGGTCACTAACGATGACGGCTTTTTGAGTGAGGGCATCAACGCCATGCTGCCGGCGCTCGAGGCCCTCGGTGACGTGTGGATGATGGCGCCCCAGCGCGAGCGATCCGCCGTGAGTCACGCGATCACCCTGCATAAGCCACTGCGCATCAAGGAGGTCGCTCCCCAGCGCTTCTGGTGCTCTGGTACACCCACCGATTGTGTCTTCGTGGCCGTCAACCACGTGCTCCCACGTAAGCCCACGCTGGTCGTGTCCGGCATCAACCGAGGCGCGAATCTGGGGGACGACGTCACCTACTCCGGCACCGTCGGCGCGGCCGTTGAAGCCAGAATGCTCGGCATCCCTTCACTCGCAGCCAGCCTGGCGAACATCGGGGAAGGGCAGAACTTCGACGGAGCGGCCGTGCTGGTGCAGAGAATTGCCACCGAGATCCTAGAGAAGGGAGTGCCCGAGGGTATCGTTCTCAACTTGAACGTGCCGACGGGCTACGACCCCGCCAAAGGGGTTCGGAGCACCAAACTCGGCCGACGGCACTATGGCCGACACTGCGACGAGAACAACGACCCACGCGGGCGTCGCTACTTGTGGATTGGCGGCGCCGCTCCGGTGTACGTGCCAAGTGAGGGATCCGACGTGACGGCCATCCACGAGGGGTTCGCATCGCTCACTCCGATTCAGATCGACATGAGCGCCCACGGATTCGTCGATGAGTTGGCGGGATGGGACGCGCTGCGACGGGGCTAATGCTCGTTGACATCCGGAGGGCAAACGCATCCCTTCGCGGCCAACATTTCTTGGCTCTCTCAACGCGCACCGTATGAACCACGCTCTCACTCAGCAGCTGATGGCTGTCATCGCTGATGTTCCGGACTTCCCGAAGCCCGGCATCGTCTTCAAAGACATCACCCCTCTGCTGGCCGACCACGCCGCCTTCTCCGCGTTCACCAACGCGTTGGTCGAGCGTTACACGGGCGCGGGCATCACGCAGGTCGTCGGCATTGAGTCCCGCGGCTTCATCTTCGGCGCAGCGCTCGCTCACGCGCTCGGCTGCGGCATGACGCTCGTACGAAAGCCGGGAAAGCTCCCTCGTGAGACTCGGCGCGTGAACTACGACCTCGAGTACGGCACTGATACGCTGCACATCCACGCCGACGCCCTCGACGCCAGCGACCGTGTCATCGTCATCGACGACGTGCTCGCCACCGGCGGAACGGCCGCGGCCGCCGCCAAACTGGTCGAGTCGACCGGCGCCGCCATCCACGAGCTGACCTTCCTCATGGAGCTCGGCTTTCTGAACGGCCGCGATAAGCTCGAAGGCCGACCCACCGTTGCGGCGATCGTCTACTAGGGAGGCGCGCCCCAGCGGCGGTTACGGCAGCGCCGAGCCATTTATTCGCGCGGCGTGCTGCATGCCAATGGCCTCGACCCAGTCGTCCGGTACACCAGCCTCCGCTGCCAGGCGCGGCCACTGCTTGAGCGCTGCGATGACAGCCTCGATCTGCGCCTTGCCGCGCGCCCGTACGCCGTACGTCTTCGCCAGCGTGTGCAGGTCGTCGCGTGTGATGTCGTCGCGCTTGCCGCCGAGCGTCATCTGATGCTGTCGCGTGTAGCGCAGTCCGCGCGCGTGGGTGAGATCGTACACCGGCGAGAGAGCCCACTCGCCGTTCGGGCGCATCAAGAA
>JBLFZA010000009.1:0-33093 GCA_047610025.1 Bradymonadia bacterium
TCGCAGCTGTACGACGCGGCTCGCCTTCTCGTAGAAGATTCGGAACCCGCGATAGCTTGGGAGCACCGAACGCGGCGGTTCCTTGGCACCACGCGCCGCTTTGTTTGCCGGCCGCAGCGTCACGCGTGCGGCAACGGGGTTAACGTCACAGCTGTACTGCGCGCCGAGATACTCCCACGTTCGCGGCATCTCCCCGAGCAGCCGCTCAAGGTCCCACGCGGCCATCCCGGTGTCGGCCTCCACATCGGGGAGGAGGTCGTCGGCGCCTATAAGGGTGGTGTCCTCGGGGTCCTGCACGCCGAGCTCTTCGAGTCTCTCGCGCAGCCACACACCTGGCTCTGCAGGGGCCTTGCCTTTGCCTGCCTCGTGAGCCGCTACCCGCCACAAGTGAAGGGCATCGAGCAACGCCGACCACGCGCCCTTCCACAAGCGATTATCCTCGCAGAGCCGTGCTGCGGCTTCTCGCAGCTCACGCCCGAGCAACGGGCGCTCGTTCTCGCCGAGCGAGACACCGGCGAACGTCGTCTCCACAACGCCAACGACGCGGCCACCGCGGCTCACTCGGGCATTCTTCACCTCGCTCTCTCCCAACCCCGCTTCACCGATCGCAGACAATGGGACTGGGAGCACAAACCCGCCGACAGCTCGCGCCCCGGTGCCCTCATCGCCGATCCAAGCGTAGTCGAGGACGACTCCTGCTTGCGGTGGCTTTATGCCGGGCCGCCAGTTGATCACCGGCAGTCGCACCTGAACTTCTTCGCCGCCGTTTGCCCACGGCTCCTGAAAACTGTCGCCCTGCTTCTTGCGAGACTTCAAGGCCCGTGGCCTTACAACGTAGACCCGCTCCGGCCAGCCCCTCACGAGGCACGTTGCGAGCTCTGACGCCGACAATCGTGGCGCCTTGTTGTCAGCGTCGACCGCCGCGCGGAGTTGATCGGCCACGCGTCGAGCGTCCCGCATGACCGCACCGTCGAGATAGTGAGCCCTGAGATCGCCACGACGCAAGAGGGTGAGTTCGGCGCACACTTCGTCAGAGTCCTGGCTCAGAAGCTCGGCGCGCGCTGCCCGTATCTCGGCCTGCGCCGCGTCCGGCATCTGGTCGATTGGCCGCATAAGACGTCGTCGTTGCTCGGTCAGCGCGACGAGATCACAAAGCGTGGCCCGCTCAGAACGGCTGCTTGTGGCGAGTAGCTTCGCTTCTTCAGCGCCCACCGGCAGCCGGCTCCATGCCGAACCTGAACTTGTCAGTGCGCCGGACCCGTCCAGTGCGCCGAGGCCTCGCAATCGGCTGAGCGCGGCGTCCCACGCAAACTCGGGGGGAGTGTCCAGCCACGGAATCGACGTCGCCTGCCCTACCGGCAAGCCCAGCGAAGCCGCAGCGAGTACAACCTCATCGAGTTCGATGCGAGCGACTTCAGGCGGCAAATCTGGCTGCGCCCGATAACGCTGCGCCCACAGTCGATAGACCACGCCCTCCTTCACCCGACCAGCACGGCCCGCGCGTTGGTCCATGGCCGCCTGAGAGCAGATATCGAGCGCAAGCACGGAGCGGCCTCGACGGTGGAGCTTTCGACGCAACATACCGGCGTCGATCACCGTCCCCACCCCCGGGATCGTGAGGCTCGTCTCGGCTACGTTTGTCGCCACGAAGATACGTCCCGACGGCCCGCGAGACAGAGCCTTGGCGAGAATGTCAGGCCTGACGCCACCATGTACTTCGACGACCTCACCGAGCTGTCTGACGGCGTCTCCGACCTCTCGAATCTCGCGTTTCCCAGGCAGGAAGACCAATACGTCGGAGTGGCTGTCTGCCTCAAGGGCCTGCCGCACACGCACAGCGACGCGGCGGCCAACGTCGCGCAGGCTCGGCTGCGAGGGGTGTTCATCGTGGTGGATTGTGAGCGAAAAAGTCCGCCCCTCACCCACGAGGTACTGGCACGACAGCTCATCCGCGATGCGATCCCCATCTAGCGTGGCCGACGTAATGATGTACGGCTGCTCGCTCTGCCTTAGTCGAGCCAGCAGGAGGTCCGTCTGCCAACCCCGCTCATGAAACTCGTCGAGCACGATCGCGCCGAACTGCTCTCCGCCGGCGACGAGCCGCAGCGCGATCCCCGGAGTCGCAAAGATAAGCCGTGTGGCCTTCCCCACCGCTTTGTCAAAGCGCACCCATGAGCCCACGGTCTGGCCCACAGATTCTCCACGCTGCGATGCCAAGTAGCTCGCGAGCGACCGGCATGCGACGCGACGCGGCTCAACGACCAATACTTGACCGTCCACAGCGTCCAGCAGCCACTCCGGCAGCCTCGTGGACTTTCCGGAGCCAGTGGCTGCTCCGACGATGACGCGATCGTCCTGGGCAAACGCAGCCATGACCTGCGGCCTGATGCGTTCGATCGGCAGCTGCGGTGCACTCATGAGACTGCGCTACTCGTACTCGTCCTCGTCGTACTCGTCGTCGTACTCGTCGTCGTACTCCTCTTCGTACTCCTCTCCATACTCATCGGTCGTCGGCGGGCCAGCGTCCGCGATGAGGTTCGGATCGACGCGAATGCTTCGAAGACGATTCATCTCGCCGGGCGCGAGATGTCTCGCGCCGGCTCTGGTGGTCGGAATCGGGTCGATAATCCCGCTGCGCTCGATTCTCGGCGCGACCTGAAGCGGCCGAGGCTCAGGGCCTGGCACCACACGCGGCTCCGGGGGCGCAGAGCGATAGACCGGGGGTTCTCCGCGGCTGTCCGGCTCGTCGAGCGGCTCAGGAGCTCTCTCGACCTGCGCTTCGCTATCGACACCGGCATCGAGGCCAAGAGCAGACGCGGGAAGCGTGCGGCTTGACGGTTGCTCGATGACGAAGCTGCGAAAGCTGTCGGACTGCTGCGGCTCATCGAGCTCAGGCGCGGCGTTGGATCCTCCCGTGGACGCGAGCACGATTCCAACCCCGATCACAGCCGCGACTCCAGCTACACCGAGCGCCAAACCCCGATTTACGCCGCTGCCCCGAGACGGACTCGGAGTCTCCACAGTACTTAGGCGAGTGCCCGCCGATGGCGCGCTTGGCACAGCCCGAGCGGCAGCCGAGGGAGTCGCTCCACTGGTCTCCAGCCGGATCTCGTACGCACCGTCAGTGGTCTGGTCGGCGACGACCTCAACCCGGCGCTGCCCATCGGGTGGCGTCGCTGATGCGGGTCTGGTGGGTTCTGCCATCAACGAAACACAAAACAGAGACGTGAGCTACCGATGCTAAGTACCGGCCAACAACGAGAAAAGCGAGCCCATACAGACTCGCTTCTCCCGTCAACCGATTCCGATTGCTCTTCCGTCTATTCGGCGCGCGGGCGCCGAACTCATTTAGGTCGCGTCCTCGAAGTCGGCATCAATGACGCCGTCATCTCCCGACTCTTCGGCCTCGGGAGCCCCTTCAGGCGCTCCTTCACCGGTCTCATAGAGCGAGGATGCGAGCTTCTGAGCGATCGCCTCGATACGCTCCTTGGCCGTCTCGAGTCCCCCCTGTTCGCCGGCTTCCACCGCTTCACGGGCTTGTGTCACGGCTGCAGTCGCCTCGGCGGAGTCTTCGTCGGCGAACTTCTCGCCGTTCTCCTTCACGAGCTTCTCAGTGCTCCACGCCAACGTGTCGACCTCGTTGCGTAGCTCCGCGAGCTTCTGCTTCTCTTCGTCAGCAGCACGGTTCTGCTCCGCATCGTTGACCATGCGCTCGATGTCTCCCTCAGAGAGTCCGCTCGATGCTTCGATGACGATGTTCTGCTCCTTGCCCGTTCCGTTGTCCTTCGCGGACACGTTCACGATGCCGTTGGCGTCGATGTCGAACGTGACCTCAATCTGCGGCACATTTCGCGGCGCAGGTGGGATACCGTCCAAGTTGAACTTGCCGAGCGTCTTGTTGTCGGTCGCCATTTTCCGCTCACCCTGCACAACGTGCACAGTGACCGCGGTCTGGTTATCCGCTGCTGTCGAGAAGGTCTCGGCGCGCTTGGTCGGGATCGTCGTGTTCCGCGGGATCAGCGGGGTCACTACCCCACCAAGAGTCTCAATGCCCAAGGTGAGCGGCGTAACGTCGAGCAGCAAGATGTCCTTCACCTCGCCTGTCAGCACTCCGCCTTGAATCGCTGCGCCAAGCGCCACGACCTCATCAGGATTCACCCGCTTGTGCGGCTCACGACCAAAGAACTCCTGCACCTTACGTTGGACAAGCGGGATACGCGTCGACCCGCCGACCAAGACAACCTGCTGAATGTCCGAGGCCTTCACGCCGGCATCCTTGAGCGCGTTCTTACAGGGCTCCATCGTGCGAGCGACGAGCGGTTCGATCATCGCCTCAAGCTTCGACTGGCTGAGTCGCACGTTGAGGTGCTTCGGACCCGCAGCATCGGCCGTAAGGAACGGAAGGTTGATGTCGGTCTCCAGCGTGCTGGACAACTCGATCTTGGCGTTCTCTGCGGCTTCCTTAAGACGCTGGATCACCGACTTGTCGCTCGATACGTCGATACCCTGCGACTTCTTGAACTCCGCGACCAGCCAATCGATGATCACGTGGTCGACATCATCTCCGCCGAGCGCTGTGTCACCGTTGGTGGCCTTCACCTCAACGACGCCGTCGCCAACCTCAAGGATGGAGACGTCGAACGTACCACCGCCGAAGTCGTAGACCGCGATCAGCTCTTCCTTGTCCTTGTCGAGGCCGTAGGCGAGCGCTGCGGCCGTTGGCTCATTGATGATGCGCTTCACATCGAGTCCCGCGATGCGGCCTGCATCCCGAGTCGCTTGTCGCTGGCTATCGTTGAAGTACGCGGGAACGGTGATGACCGCCTCGGTGACATCTGTCCCAAGGTAGTTCTCCGCCGCCTTCTTCAACTTCTGCAACACCTTCGCGCTAATCTCCGGTGGAGCGTAGCGCGTGCCGCGAATCTCGAACTCACTGTCGCCGTTGGCGCTCTTCAGCACCGTGAACGGCACGCGGGAGATGTCTTTACTGGACTGCTCGAACTTCCGCCCGATGAAGCGCTTCGCCGAAAAAACGGTCGCGGCAGCGTTTGTGACCGCCTGACGCTTCGCTATCTGCCCAACAAGCACCTCGCCATCTTCCGTAAACGCCACGACAGATGGGGTCGTGCGAGCACCCTCTTCATTCGTGATAACTACGGCTTCGTCGCCTTCCATGACCGAAACGACGGAGTTCGTCGTCCCCAAGTCGATACCGATAATTTTACCCATCGAATGCCTCCAATTGCGCGGCGCCGAAGCGCGATGCTGAGTGTTAACTGTTCTCTGGGCGGCAACGTATTCACATGGTTTGGGGTGTCAAAGCCGAGCAGCCGGCATCGGATCAACTTGGTACGCGGATAGGCGCGGAACCGGAGCGCTAGAGGCGCGGCACGACGGTCACCTTCGGGCCCGAGCCAAGCGTCGACCAAGCGCGTGCGTCGCACGCCACGAATCCCGCGCGCGTCCCAGAACCCGCCCGCGGAGAGCGAGAGATGGCGCGCTGCTACTCCCCCAGCAGATCGTCCAAGGTCCGGACCAACGCCGCGCTGTTGAACGGCTTATCGATGGCAGCGATCCTCGACTCTGGAAATTTTTCCACGAGAGGACGCACCGCGTCGTCGGATGGGTAGCCGGTCATCACCAAAACCCGTAGGTCAGGCCACTTCGACAGCAACCGTGTGGCCAACTCGATGCCGCCGATACCCGGCATCATCAAGTCCGTTAGAAGCACAGCCGCGCGTTCATCGGCGGCCTCCCACGACGCGAGGCCCAAGGCGCCGTTGGGCTCCGCCGCGACATCCAGCCCGCTGTCGATCAGCGCGTCGGTAAACAACCGACGTAACGTGTCGTCATCCTCAGCCAACCAAACCGTGCCTTCGAGTGATGTCGACATCAGAGGGGCGGCGCTCGTTTGGTGAGCGGCACTAATGCTCGCGCTGGGGAACCACGCCTCAAACGTGGTCCCGTGGCCGATCTCGCTGTGTAAAACGAGGCGACCCCCTCGAGACTTCACGATCTCGGCGACGGTTGACAGGCCCAAGCCTGTGCCGTGTCCCCGACGCTTCGTTGTAAAGAACGGTTCGAAGACGCGCGCACGAACTGCGTCGTCCATCCCATCGCCGCTGTCCACCACCGACAACACAACCCAGCGAAGGTGCTTGTCGTCGCTCCGCAGCGACAAGTCGACCTGCAGTTGACCGCCGTCTGGCATGGCGTCGCGCGCGTTGACGACCAGATTGAGCAAAACCTGTTCAAGCTCCGACGACGCGATGACAACGCCAAGCGCATGCGCCGGGTGAGTGACCCTGAGTTGAATCGACTCCGGAATCAACCGGGTGAGGATCCTCTCGTATCGCGCGAGCTCTTCGTCCAATAGCAGGACACCCGCCTCGCCAGCACCGGGACGACTGAACGTGAGGAGCCTGCGAGTAAGCTCTGCAGCCCGTTCACAGGTGTCTTGGATAATCTGCGCATCGGCGACAGAGTCTTCGCTCTCCGCCCGATGCTGGATACGCCCGCCCTGCGCCATGAGCACGGTGAGAACGTTGTTGAAATCATGCGCGATGCTGCTGACCAGTCGGCCGACGACTTCCATCTTCTGGCTCTGCAGCAACTGCCGCTCGAGTCCGACCATCCTCTCGGTGGCGAGCTGCCGCTCCCACACGGAACCGGCGACGGCACAGACGAATTGGAGGGAAGCGACGTCTTCTTCGTTGAACGCGTTAGGTCGCGCTGATCCAAACCCAAACACACCCAGCGTCTGCTCTTGCCCAATCACGGGCAACCAGACCCGCGACCGCGTCAGCTCGCGCCGCGGGCTGTCGGACGTGCCTTTGGCGTCCAGCAGCGCGTCAGCGACCACCAAAACCTCGCCGGTCCTCCAGACGTGCCCAGGGTGCCGGTCCATCGCGCTCATCTCCGCGTAACTCGCCTCCTGGTCAGTGAGCCCCTTCCAGCTGGCCAAGATCAACCTCTCCTCAGCCTCATCGTAGCGATAGAAGCCCAGAAGATCTGCGGAGACGATCTGATCCAACATCAGGACAACCGCCTTCAACAGCTCTTCTACGGAGCCAACAACGGCCAGCGCGGATGCGAACCGCGCCAGCATCGCGGTGCGCGCGGCGGTGTCCGCAGTTGCAACGGTAGATGTTGTGTGAGGCGTGGACATAAGGTGGGTTCAGGAGTCGCGAGCAGAATCGCTGGCACTGGCACTGAGCGGCGACTGTGCCACAGCGACGAACCCCAAACAACCCTATGTTTACAGCCACTTACACCTCACACCACCACACATGTACGGCAACGTACTACTCTAACGCACTATAATCGAAGCTGCTTGCCGGATATTGCGCTGAGGCCGCTCTAAGCCTGCCCGCGAGCAGCTCGGTCGTGATCGACTGCGGCAGCAGGTCGTAACTTCCGTCCGGCATGTAGATTACGTACACGGGTATCCCTGCGTAGGGGAAGGGCTCGAGCCACTGCTGAATGACGTCGTCATCATTCGTCAAATCCGCCTTCATCGGCATGATCTGTGTTTCCTCAAAGAGGTCACGAATCGTCTGCACTTCAATGAACAGTCGCTCGTTGGTCTTGCAGTTGGCGCACCAGTCCGCGGTGTAGTCGACGAAAACTGGTCGGTTGGCGGACCGCATTTGCCCGATGACGTCGGGCGAGAAATCTACCCAGTTGATGCGGTCGTCCACAACAACAGGTCCGGTCGGCGACTGCACGACAGAGGAGTCGGTCGGGGGCTCGAACGACACAAACGCCATCCCCGCCAGTACCATGAAGCCAACGGCAACGACCCGCACGCCATAACGTCGCAGATTGGTGTGAATCGGACCGCCAAAGCGATCGAGCGCCCAGAGGCCCACCGATACGCAGAACAAGAACATGAGGAAGCCCGTCGCACTCTCGACGGCAAGCTGCTTCTGAAGAACGCTGAAGAGCCACAGCGCCGCGCCAATAAGCGTAAAGCCCATGAGGTGCTTGAAGGTCTCCATCCACGCGCCCGGCTTGGGGAGCATTCGACCAATCGCTGGGACGAAGCTGACCAGCACAAATGGCGCCGCAAGCCCAAAGCCGATCAACACGAAAATCGAGAAGGTCACCCACCAAGGTGCGGAGGCACCGAGCGCGAAACCCGCGGCGCTGCCAAGCATCGGAGCGCTGCACGGCGTCGACATAATGGACGCCACGACGCCGTTTACGAATGACCCGAACAATCCACCCTTCTCCTCCGACTGCACGCTCAGGCTGAATTCAAAGACACCGAGCGCGTTCAGGCCGAACACGAACACCATAGCGGTCAGCACCGCCACGAAGCGCGGCTCTGTGAACTGCATTCCCCAATTGTACTGATCACCCGCGGCCTTCAATCCTAGGATCAGGAATGCGAAGATCACGAACGTCGTCACAATGCCGGCGGCGTAAGCAATACCGTGCTTCTTGTGCATGATCGGATCATCCTTCGCATGCTCGATCAGATGAAAGACCTTCATCGTGAGCACGGGTAGGACGCAGGGCATGATGTTTAGAATCATGCCGCCGGCGAACGCGAAGGCAAACTGCTGGAGGATGTTGGTATCCATAGTACTTTCGCCGAACTCGGGTGCCTAGGCAGAGAACCAATTGACCTTTCGATAGCGCGCTAAGCCGCGTATTGTCACGCACGTAGACGCGCGCAACCTCGGGACAGACGATGCCGACTCACATCCGAAGATTCACATCCGCCGCTTGCGTGCTGCTTTTATCGTCAGCGACGATGATCCCGTTCACCAACGTTTACGCGCAGCTTGTGCCGGTGCCGGAGGCTGTCCCTTCCGCGCGAGGCGACAGTGAAATCGACGCCAGGCCGTGGCTGGGCGTCGCGATGGACAACCGCGACGGACACGTCATCATCACCCGAACCATCCCCGCATCGCCCGCTCGCGCTGCCGGAATTCAACGCAACACGCGGATCGTGCGGGTCGACGGACACGAAGTCGCCGCGAGCAGCGACGTGATCGCCAGAGTAGGCGTGCGCTCAGCAGGGGACACCCTCGCTCTCGACCTCGAAATCGATGGCGTCTTCACAACGATCACGGTGACCCTGGTCGCGCGGCCGAGCACTGACAATATCTCCGATTTGCTCATCGGCACGCCGCTGCCGAGCCACGCCGTACGCGACGTCGCGCTGAATACGACTGCACCGGCCGCTAAAGCCGGCCGAGTCAGCGTCATCGAGTTTTGGGCGACGTGGTGTGGACCCTGTGCTGCGCTGCGACCGCGTATGGCCGACTTACGCGGGTCACGCTCAGAGGCCGAGCTCTCGATCGTCGCCGTCTCGTCCGAGGAGCATGCACTCATCGCCGAGTACGCCTCCGAGCACCCAATGCCGTACCGGGTCGCGTCCGACCGAGGCGGCGAACTCAGCGCCGAACTCTTCGTCATGGCGCTCCCCTCGTGGGCGGTCGTTGACGTCGACGGGAACATCGTTGGTTTCTACAGCGGGACCGACGAGTTCGACGCGATGATCGCTCAGGTTGACGCGCTGCTCTCGCCCTAAAGCTCCGCAACCGGAGGCCCTACTCGAAGTACGCTTCCGCGATCGCTTGGGGTGCTCCGGAATCTGAGTACAGCCCGCGGTTGCACAGCGAGCGGCGTCCACCAGCGGCCAGGATGCGGTTCACACAGTATCCGTCAGCGTCGAAGTTCGCGTAGCCCCACCACGAGAATACGGGGACTTCTAGGTCGCCGACCCCGTCGAGAACGCGGGAGAGCCAACGCTCAGATTGTTCCGTCGAGGCGTTCGCCGGCCAGCCGACCCGAACCCATCCAACGGGCAATTCACGCTCCGGTGTCTCGCCGAATATCTGCGAAATCCCGACGAAGTGCGTGTCTGGAACTGTGTTCGCGAGGCTATACACCTCGGTGTCTGGGATTGCGGAGAAGCCGTAAACATCCATCCGCTGGACCAACTCATCGAGCTCGCCGTCCTCGTCCAATACGGGTGTCATGTACATCGGGTCGATGACCGCCTCCCAAGCCGCGCGCACCGCCCCAAACTCGACCAATTCTTCCGACTCAAACTGTGGAACGACGCCCGACATGAACGCCGACCAGTTGAAGCCGACGCCCAGCTTGATGTCGGGGTGAGCCGCACGAACTGCTGCTGCTATCGCCTCGACGTGAGCTGCGAGCGCAGACCAATCATTCGGTGCGGCGAGGTACTGGCGCTCGAGATCGGCGCCAATGATCAAGTAGTTCGGCAGCACGGGCGCTGCCGCCAAGGCGTCGGTCACGTAAACGATGGACTCACTGGTGTAATCCCCGCCGTTTTCACTGTTGCGAATCGCCACAGTGAACGAGGTCTCGCGCGCCGCTGGCTCGTCACGCACGAGGCCTTCCCAATCCACAAGCCACTGCCGATCGAGGCGCTGTAGATCGAGGACCCACCACACCTGATTTGCCGACGTGAGAGCGGTTTCGATCGCGTCAGCATCGTAGGTGGCGGGGATTCGATTGAAGAAGCGCGGCTCCGCCGCCGCGCCCTGCCCGTTCGCGACGCTCAAATGTGTCGGCTCAGAGAAGATTTGGTCTTCCAGTACAACGTTTCCGACGCGCTCCGCGTCGATCGACCATTGCGCGCCAAAGAGCAGGAGTTCCGCGCTCTCCGTCAGGTGTACGGCGCGAATCGAAGCCGAGAGAGCGAGGCTTTGCCCAGACGGCGAGTCGAATAAATCCTTGTTCGACGGGTCGTCGCCGCACCCTACAAAGTGAATGAACGCCGCCACGGCGCACAGTGTTTGTGTAAATCGAATGCGCATCGTTCTTTCCTCTAATGGGTCAAGTCTCGCGTTCAGTAGACGATTTGGTCGCTCTCGTCTTCTTGCTCTGGCTCCCGCGGGCTCGTTCGCCGTCGGCGGACACGTTCCTCTTCGGCCTCGGCTTCCGCCGCCTCCTCGACAGTCTGCGGCTCCTCGGGCTCCGGGAGCTGCAAAATCACCTCTGTCGGCCGCCCGATCAGCTCATCGACAACATCATCATTTGATGCTGTCGCGTCGTCCCGAGATCGCAAGCGATCCATGATGGAACCCACCGCATCTTCACCAACCGCGGGGGCGACATCCACTGTGCCTACCGTCGGCGCGGCCCAGCTTACATCGGTGTAGCTCAGCACGAAGGAGGCGAACATCGCGGACTCATCGACCGTCTGCAGCGTCGTGCGTTCACCAAGCCAATTCGCAGACAACAGCGTGGCGATCCCCAGCTCATCCTCCGCCCAGTCCTCGTCGGACGTCTCGCCGAGCGCAGCGGCGAGTGAACTCACGAACTCTTCAAAACCGATGTAGGCCAGCGCCGCTTGGTCCATCGCGACCACGATCCGGCGGAGCGCGTCGTCCTCAAAGATGTAGTAGGTGGTGAACACGTCTCCACGAACGGTGAGAAGCTGCTGCGATACCCCAGCGGCAACTTGCGAACGAAGGACAGAAACCTCGTACCCCGTGCGGGCCCCAGCAAACACTTGGAGGCTTCCCGAGATGGCCTCAAAACCCTCCTCCATCTCGCGGCGAACAGCATCGATGGCGATTGGGTCGCTCTCGCCCGCGATTTCCAGACGATACCCGTCCAGAAGGCGTTCGCGCTCTGCGCTCAGCACCTCAGAGGATGCAACTCCCCAACTCAGTGAACGCAGCGGATCGTCCAACGGATCCGACTGAGCGAACGCGGACCTCGCCATGCAGCACAGGACGAGCAGCGGGAGAAGGGAGATGACTTGTCTACAGGCGCTACGCATGGTGCCTCTACATGGCGAGGGACCCGATAGCTCTAGCAGGACGCGAGCATGGACTCCACGCCCGAGTCGCCCGCGCACGCTAGACGTCGCGGCGCATGGCCTGGATGTAGTCGCGCACCCCGTCCGCGATTTTTCGCTTCACGATCGGCCCAACCAGTTTGGCGAGCAACCGCGGGACCGGCATCTCCGTCTCGATCTTCTGGAAGTACTCAACCCGCGTGCCACCGCCCTCGGCTCGAAACGACGCGTGCCCAGTTGACCACATGTTCGTGGACTCGACGGTCGACCACTCAAGTCGCCCGTCGCGCGGCACGATGTAGCGACAGGTGTACCGGCCTTGGTAGGTGACACCCTTGTCCGACTGTTTCTCCAGGAGGAAACGAATCGTCTCGTCGTCGACAAGCTCATGGGACTGCAGCCCAATGTAGTTTCGCGCGATCGTCTCAAGATCTCCGAAGTGCGCGATCGCCTCTTCAGGAGAGACCGCCACAACGAAGGACTCGCGCACTTCACCGGAGAATCTGGCCATCGTGTCCTGCCTCTGCGTGAGAACCTAGTGAACCGGGCCACCGACACTTCGCGTCCAGTCGACCACGGCATCGAGTTGGGCGCTCGTCGGCGTGCCCGCGAACGCCTCGTACCCGAGGGCGTCGAGGGAGGCGAGGTCCGTATCCACGTCGATCTCCGCGATTGCCACCGCGTAATCCGGAAGCGCCAGTGAAACGCGCGCGAGCGTGTCCGGACCGCCAGCGACCCAGATCATTCGTGCCGCGCTGTGATCGGCGCTCCCTAAGCGGACGCTCATGGCAGTCTCCAGCTCCGAGGAACTGGAGACGCGCATCACCACCTCAAGCCCCAACTCCACCGCTTCGCGATAGAGGGCGCGAAGCTCGCGGTCCGGCGTCCATCGAGGTGAGAGCGTGACAGCGGCGGCTCCATGGGCGCGCGCCATCACGATTTGCACCGGCTCGAGCACTGCATCAGCGCACAAGATCGGGAGCGGGGAAGCTTGCGCCAACGCCAGGATGTCCTGATGACACGTGCCGTCTCCGGTGTCGTCCATGTGCACCGTAAACGCGCTCGCGCCGACATCGGTCAGCGCGCTGACCGCGCGAGCGATTGGAGAGCCAGCGAGCGTATCCTTTCGTACGGGCGACAGCACCGCTCTCTCGCCCTTCGGGACTCGGAGTGAGTCGTGAAGCGAAGGAGGTAGTGGCAAAAGTACAGCAGACGCTCGGAAGATCCCCTCGACCCCCGCTCGACGCTGCTCTCCGGCCCAGTCCCGACGCCGTTCGATCCAAGAGCTATCCATTCTGCGACGTCCGTTCGACAGTGTTAGCGACACTCATCATCTGTTCCCGCACAACTGAACCGTACGTGAAAATGATCTCTGTGGTTGTTCTCGTGACGCAGCATACCGGTCGCAACATCCCGTCCGGCGGGATACTGAAACCACTCACGCAATTGCGAAGCGGTCGCGCCCTGTGATTCTGCGTGGGCATGCAACACTTCTTGGTATCGGTAGTCGACGAACACGTAGTCGATGAGACCCCGATCAATCCAGTATCGAAACAACGTCCATTGCCGTTCGACGTCGATCTCGGAGGGGGAAACAGACTCGTACGAGCAGGTCGAACCGCAGCCGGTGTGATAATATCCGACGTCCGCGTCCCGACCGCTTTGGTGCGAGCGGTGCCCCGACAGTCGGCCACCATCGTGGTCGCTCAGGTCGTGCATGCGCAGACGAGGCAGGTCCGAATACGTGTGCCGCATGTAATCGAAGCCGTCGAGAATTGCCGAGATGGTCTCGTTCGTGCCCCAAGCGATGTTTGAGTTCCGAATCCGAAAGGCGGGATGGGGAGGCAACTGCTCGCCGTTCACGAGCTGCCCGCCAAACGCACGGCCGACCGACTCAGAGCGCTGCTCAGGCCCACGCAAGTGCATCACGAGCTCTTGCCCGTTGCGAATACGGTCGGGGTTGAGCCCACTGTTCCAGGATACGATGTCAGCGATGGTGACGTTGTGGTTCGCGGCGATCCGACCCAGGAAATCGTTAGACTGAACGACATAAACGACGCGACGTGACGCGCGGCCACCTCGAACGCTCAGCTCTTGACCCTCTCGAATGCGATCAGGGTCAAGACCCCGGTTCCACGAGACGAGATCATCGATCGTCACGTTGTGGCGTGCCGCGATCTGGCCCAGCGTCTCGCCGGACTGAACAACCACCCGTTGACTGCCCCCTTGCCGAGTGCCGACGCGCTCGATGCGTAGCGCCTGCCCAACAACGATGTGATCTCCATTGAGGTCATTCCAAGACCTAATGTCGCCGACGTTCACCCCAAACTGCTCGGCGATGCTCCCTAGGATATCGCCGCGTTGCACCACGTATGTCGTGGTCGCGTTAGCAGATGCTCCCCAGCCGATGGCCAGCGCGAGGACGACGATTTGGAGGAAAAAGCACCGCATGACGGCTCCTCAGGCAGTGATCACAGTCGGGGGCTCATTGCCCATTTGCCCTGATGTGTCAAACCCGCGGTGATTCGCCGCACATGTAGGCAACTCACCGCGGCCCTCGTCCGCCCCGCATTGGAGCGGCCTACCAATCGGCCGGCCACTCGATGCCAACTCATCACGACCGCGCTCTGGACCGGCCACTCACAGCTCCTTAATCGATGACCGACTGGGCAAGCGTCTCAGGGTGCTCCACGTTCTCGCCTAGGTACTTCGATAGCCGTCGCACAATGCGCGCTTCGAGCTGACGGGCGCGCTCACGGCTCACGCCAAACGTCTCGCCGATCTCCTGCAGCGTCTCTGGCTTCTCGGCCACCATTCGTCGATGCCAGATGGTGATATCTCTACCTTCCAACGTGCTGGCAAAATCGTTCAAGTGGCGATGGATATCCTCGGATTGCTGCCGTACCGCCAAAAGCTCATCAGCTGGGGCGGAGTCCGAAGGAATCACATCTCCCAGCGTACCTCTCTCGCCGTCTTGGAGAGGCGCGTCGAGCGACGACTCACGGCCACTCAGTCGAGCCGACATTTCCACGACGTCTCGCTGACGAACCGCAAGCGAGCGCGCCAAAAGTGCTGGGGTAGCGACCAGCCCCTGCCTCGCCAAGCGCTCCTTCTCTCGCTTCAGGTTGTAGAATAACTTTCTCTGGGCCTGGGTCGTACCGACCTTCACCAGCTTATAGTTATCCATCAGATACTTGAGGATGTAGGCCCGGATCCACCATTGAGCATAGCTCGCTAGGCGAATCTTTTTTGCCGGGTCGAACTTTCGGACTGCGTGGATCAACCCCACGTTTCCTTCCTGGATCAGGTCCAGCAGGGTGATGCGGTTGGATTGGTATTCGAGAGCGATTTTCACCACGAGACGCAAGTTGCTGTTTACCAACTGCAGCTCGTCGCGATCGCTTCCGCCCTCTACGTACCGCTTGGCCAACACCTGCTCTTCCTCTCGGGTGAGCACTTGGTGCTGCCGGATCTCCGACATATAACGCTGAACAGGATCGGCTACATAAGCTGCTTCGCGAGTCTTCGCTGCCGTAGTCTCGCGAGCGCTGACGTCCAAGCTCGGGGGGAAGATGCTGGCCATGGTAACTCTCCGTTCAGCGTGGTTCCGACCCATATCGGACACCACAGGTCCACTTTAGTAAATGCGCAGCGAGGCCATTCGATTCCCAACCGGCGTAGTTTTCTGAAATTCAGCGCTGGCGCTCGGATGCTTACCCTCAGAGCCTAGGCACGACAGGCGGAGTGCAAGCCCAGAACTCCCAACAAGCGTGGCGCCGGTCGCGCGAACGAATCGATACAGTTTGCAAGACAGGTGCCACACGTGCTCCGGAACAGAGCGACCCCGGTTTGACACCTCGTCCTGTGTGTCTAACGTCCCCTGCCAACGCGCACCCGACCCAACGCCGACAACCCTACGAATTCGCATGGCCGAAAAACGAGACTTCTACGACGTACTGGGCGTCGAAAAGACCGCAGATGACGCGGCGATCAAGAAGGCGTATCGGCGCCTCGCGATGACCTATCACCCCGACCGGAATCCCGGTGATAGCGATGCCGAGGAAAAGTTCAAAGAACTCGCAGAGGCCTATGCGGCGCTCAGCGACCCAGAAAAGCGAGCGCTCTACGACCAATTTGGTCATCAAGGTTTGGGAGCCAGCGCAGGCGTCGATCCCAACGATATCTTCTCGTCATTCGGAGACGTCTTTGCCGACCTCTTCGGTGGCGGGCGCTCGCGCAACCCGAACGCCCCCGCGAGAGGGAACGATCTTGAGATGCGCCTCCGCGTTCCTTTCGAGTTCGCCGTTCACGGTGGAGTGCGCGTCGTCTCGGTGCAGCAAACGAAGGCATGCGGCCGGTGTAAGGGCAGCGCAGCGGAGCCCGGCTCAAGCCCTGAAAAGTGCGGCACCTGCGGCGGAGCGGGCCGCGTGCGCATGTCGCAGGGCCTGTTCACCGTTCAAACCGCGTGCCCAACGTGCCGCGGACGCGGGAAGACCATCAACGAGCCGTGCAACGAGTGTCGAGGACAAGGCGCGGTGCGCCAGGAGAATAAGGTCACCGTCAAGGTCCCGCCTGGCGTGCAGAGCGGAAACCGCATGCGCTACCGGAGCGAGGGCGACCCGGGTCACAATGGCGGCCCTGCCGGCGACTTGTACGTGCTGCTGGAAGTCGAAGCGTCTGATGTCTTCGAACGAGACGGCGCGGACCTCCACCTCGCGATGCCGATTCGCTACGCGCAAGCCTGCCTAGGCAGCGCTGTCACAATCCCAACGCTCGACGACGAAGAACGAGTCAAGATCAAGGCAGGCACACAGCACGGGGACACGCGCACGCTCCGCGGACATGGCCTCCCGATGATTGGTCGCCGCGGGGGTCGAGGCGATCTCTATGTGCACTTCCAGATCGACGTACCCACAAAAGTGAAGGGCCGAGAGAAAGAGCTCTTGGAGGAGCTTGAAGAGCTCCACGGCGACAAGGGCGGTCAGGACAGCAGCCTTTGGGACCGAATCAAGTCCGCCTGGAAGGCTCCGAAGGAAGAGCCGAACACCGATGAAACCGAAGAGAGTGAAGAGACCTAACGACGGCGCTATTTGACCCATCGGCTCCGCCCAATCGGGGGCTAGGGGAGAAGCCGCGCGAAAGGGCCGACGGCGGGTGCCATTCCGACCTGGCCTCTCCAAGCCGGCGTTTGTTCGCTCGAGCTGCAGATACTCTACGCCGACTCAGCTTACGTCCACTCAGCCTGAGACGTAACGCTCTAGGCTAGCGCGAAGCGCCAAGCGCGCCCTGTGCAACCGGCTCTTCACGGCCGTAATGGACAGGTCTAGGATTTCAGCCGTCTCCTGAATGCTGAGCTCTTCAACATCGCGCAGAAGGAAGACAACGCGGTACTTCTCCTCGAGTTCGTCCACCGCGCGTTGAATCTCCGCGCCAAGCTCACTCGAAGTGGCGTCTGAGGCTGGTGTGGCGTGCTCCACCAAGAGCGGAGAGTCGTGATGGTGGCCACGCGGTCCGTCGGTCTGCCCGATCTCATCGAAGCTGGTTTCGGGTCGTCTGCGCTTCCGCCTCAGCCGCATGAGCGACGTGTTAACCGTAATGCGGTAGACCCACGAGCCCAGCTTTGCCGTGCCTCGAAATCGGTCTATCGCGCGATAGACGTTGAGGAAGGTTTCCTGCGCGACATCTTCCGCTTCGGCGTCGTTCTTCACGAAGCCCCACGCGAGCCGATACACCTTGTCGCCATAGCGCGACACGAGCGTCTGAAACGCGGCCGCGTCTCCGCGCTGCAGTCCAAGTATCAACGACGCCTCCGCCGATTCTATCGGCATCAGCGACGCCCCGTGCCCAGAAGGCGGCGCATTCGCTCCGCTTCGTCGCCATCGCCCAGAGCCTCGTACGTGGTGATTAACATCGCCAATATCGCATCACGCTCGCCAGAAGCTGTGTCGAGAGCAAATTGAAGCTCACGACGTGCAATTGGCCAATTTGAGAGTTCGAACGCCGCGGAACCGTACAGGAAGTGGCCATGGCTGTCGAAGGGGTCGGTGTCGTTCGACTGTCGTGCTGCAGCGAAGGCGTCCTCGTATCGCCCCATCGCCAAGTATCGCGCCCCGAGCTCACGCGCCGCTGCCGCTGCGTGCTGATCCAGCAGCACCAGCTGCACTAGGGACGGGAGAGAGCTCTCCCCTTCGCACGCACGCTCAAGCGCAACGCGAAGCGTCCACCCCTCAACGTCTCTAGGCGACAGAAGAGTCGCTTGAGTCGCGGCTTCTAGCGCGCCGCGTTCATCTCCTTGACGCTGCCTCACCAGTGCGATGGTTAGCTGCCCACTCGCGCTGTCATGCGGACCATCAACCAAGCGTTCAAGGTCCGCCAATGCGCCTGCGTCATCGTGGTCAGCCGCGCGAAAGTGTCCCCGAAGATACAGCGCTATGGGTTGGTTGGGGTCCAGTTCTAAGGCGCGCTCTAAGGACGCCAACGCCGGTTCAAGTTCTCCGGCAGCCACCTGCGCCACCGCCAAAGTGGCGACGGCCTCGGCTGCGTTCGGTGAGGTCTCGACGAGACGTTGGGCTTCCGCGAGCTCCGGCGCTAGATGCGGCGACGGCTCAACCAACACCAGAAGAGGCGCGAGGCGCTGCCGCAGGCTCCGCGCGAAGAGTTCATCGAGCTCCGCGAGAGGTACGCCGACGGCCGCCTCAAGAGCCTCGGGTGTCTCATCGCCAGCGGCGAATCGAGCCAACGTCGCCCGAATCGCCTGGTAGCCGTAGGTGTCTCCGATGAAGGCGACAACCAGAGACGCTTGGTAGTACGCCTCGACCACCTGTTGCGGACGCTGCACATCGACGAACGCGCGATCGAGCTCAGCGATGGGAATGAGACGATCGGCACGTAACGCCTGAGCAAGCGCCATATCGTGCTCACGCCACCACTCGGGCCGGCTCAGCATCGTATCGTACTCCGCGAGCCCCTCTGTGAACCACCGGGGGACGCGATAGTTCGACGCCTGCAGCGAGAACACGTGGCTTAGTTCGTGTGCGAGCACCTGATGCCAGTTGAAGTTCCGATCGCTTGGCGAACGAGATGTCACCAAATGGCCAAAGCAGATTCCATGCTGCCCGGCGTGCGGAAGACCCACGGACCGCACACTAAACGACTCCCGATCCTCGAACACCTCGATGGAAACCGGAGCCGAAGGCGTGAATGCGTAACGCTCCTCGTAGGTACGCCATGCGTCGCGCATCAGCGGCGGGATATACAGCGAGAAGCGTTCGAAGACATCCTCGTGAAAACGGTATCGAAGCCCCTCGATCTTGGTGTCATCTAGGAAGCGATAGTGGATCAGCGACTGCTCCCAAAGCGTCGCCATGTTGTACGCCTCCACGTTGAAGGGGTCGTTGTCGAACGCCCGCTGTAACAACCGAATGGCGCGCCCGTCCTCTCCCACCCGTGAGTACGCGATGCCAAGCGCAACCAGAGCAGCTGCATCGTCAGCGTCCAAATCAACCGCCTTGCGAAACCACTCTACTGCTTCGCGATATCGAAAGTGCCGAACCGCGCCCTGCCCGATCGTCACATAGAGTTCGGCGTAGAGAGGGTCTCTCCCCAAAACCGCCGCCTCAATCTGCCGCACAGTGTCATCGTCGCCGACCAAGTTCGCCGCGCTTGCGCGGAGAGAGAGCGCCGCGCGACGGTCTGGAAAGCGCTCGAGAACGTCGTCCAAGGCCGCTACCGCGGCAGCAAACTGCCGATCGTCGATGAGCATCGCCGAGCGCAACTCAGCACTTTCAGGAAGGCCCGGAGCAATCTCAGCGGCTCGGTCTAGCAGCGCACTCGCTGCCGCGCGGTCATAGCGAGACTCGAAAACAGCGCTCGCCATCAACACCAAAACACGTGCGTTGTTGGGGTCAGCGGAAAGCACTTCGCGATAGAGACCAATGGCCTCGTCCGGTCGATAGCGATCGGCGAAGAGCTCTGCCCACGCGACGCGCGCGGCCCGAGAGCTAGGGAACGCCTCAAGCGTCTCACGAAATGAAGCGTTCGCGTCCTGAATTCGGCCGAGGGCCCAGAGCGAGCGGGCGACGACGACGTGCTCAGAGGCGACGAGTTCTCGGTCAGCCGCGCGGCGAACGACGTCCATGTACTCAGCCGTCGCGCGAGAATGTCGACCGCGACCTGCGAAACTCTCCGCCAGCCAGTAGCGGTGCCGAAGATCCTCGCTCCCCTGCTGCTCAACGACATCGACGAGCACTTCGGAGGCCCGCTCGAAGCGCTCGAGCAGTATCAGCAGTCGGCCGAATGCGGCCTGAACCTGCACGTCTTCGCCAGCCTCGACGCCCTGCCTGAGCAGCTCGGCAGCTGAGTTCAACTCTCCAAGCCTGACACGCGCTTCGGCGATCGCCAGACGTTGATCGGCGCTCTCGGGGGTTTGCGCGGCTCGTTCGCGCTCGAGCTGCAGCTGCTGGATGCGAACGGTTTCCGCAGTCGCCGCCCTCGGATCGTCCGCGACCACGTCGGGGTTCCCGCTCTCTTGAGCTAGGTTCTGGGCGGCGGCCGGTACTGGCGCAAAGGAGATGATCGCGACAATCAGCGCGAGTGAGCGCAGCACACAGCGCCCGCCATCCGCTAGGACCTGATCCCCATTGGCCGCCCTTCGGAACACACCATCGCAACGCGAGAGCTCCCTCACGCGAGATGGCTCACCCGTGCTTTCGCGAAGCGGCGCGCGCTCCCGGTCACAGACCTGAGATGATCTTCCAGCCTGCGTTTTCTCGCTGGAGCTGCAGCCGATTGACGTCTCGCTCGGTCTCCCAGCGAGACTCACCGGCGACTTCGTAGCGCGCGCGAATCGTGTATTCGAACAAGACATCGGCGAGGTCACCATCAACAACGATCTCCCGGATGGCGAGCGCGATGTTCATTTCTTCGACATGGTCCGCAAGCATCGCAAGCATTGCCGGCACGCCCTCGGAACCGAAGTCATCGATGGTCGTGTCCGTAGTGCCACCGTTCTCGTAGTAGTCGTCGCTCAGCAACGCCTCAATGGCGTTCATGTTGAGTTCACCCAGAGCAGTGCCGTAGTTCTCGACCACCTGAGTAATATCGACGTTGTCCTCCGTATTCCGAACGCGAAGTTCATCTTCATAGAGGTCGTTCTGGATGTACTGGCCGGCGCAGCCACCGGCGAGCAGCGCACCAAGCACCGTGAACATCAGAATGAGTTGTCGCGTCATCATCGCGCGCTAGCGGGAAATGAGAAAGTTGCCACCATGCGAACTGCACGTGACGTCGCCCTATTCCAAGTTGCCGCAAGAGAGTCAAGGCGCGGGCATGTCTCCGCGTGCACACCGACCCAGCCACATCTCCGCCTGCGCCGCGAGTTCGGTTCCCTGAATGGCACTCTCCGAGACGTGTGGCCACGCTGTGGCACAGGCATCCTCGCTACCAACAAGCGTTAAATGTCGCGCGTGCACGCCTGACAACCATCGCCCCTGGGCATCGGACAACTCTCCGCGACGTGCCCGTAACGAAGCGACCAGCGGTTCGACGAGTGGACTCTCGTGTCGCCCGACCAGTCGAATCACCGCGAGGTAGCCGGCGATAGCGACGCCTTCGAGTTCATAGGCCGCGTAGAGTTCGGTTGTCACAACCCCTTGCGGCGCAGAGGGCACGTCCACCAAGGCCCTTCGAATCGCCGCACTCGTCGCCGGCGCACGCCCAACGAGCGAAGCGCCCTGCGTCTTGGCCTGAAACCTACGAACGTCGCCTTCGGTGCCCGCCTCTTCAGCGAGCGTCGCATACATTGACGCAGCTGTCGTAGCGTCACCTGCGCGCCAATACATGTCTGCGCGAAGCTCTCGGGCTTCCGCCTGCAACGCTAAGCCGGCTTCCTCTCGATCCAGTACCCACTGAACCAGCTCGAGCGCACGACCCGCGTCTTCAAGGCGAATGTAACGCCTCGCAATCGCGATGCGCTGACGCCCGTTATTCGGATCGTCAGCGATGACCGACTCATAGCATCGCGCCGCATCTTCGCGCTGGCCCGAGAGTCGGAAGCGGTCGCCCTCCTCGATTCTTGTCGCGATGCTCCGGGCACATCGGCGACCGAAAAGCGACGGTCGGTCGTACCGCCAAGTGGCGGACCGCTGGAGCGCTGGGCCAACCTCTAACTCGTCGAGCCACGCACCCCAGCCTGCCGCGAGAGACTCCAGCGATTCGCCGTATGCGCCCTCAAAGTCACCATAGCGATACGCTTCCAAGAACGGCGCAGGGCCGCGCTCGTTGATGAGCCAACGCGCGAACGATCCCGTCAGCGTGTACGCACGTCGCGAGTAGCGAGACCAGAAGCCGACCGGGCCAAGAAGCTCGGGAATCGACTCGGCGATCCCTTCTGCTCGCATCGCCGCCGACCAATAGTGGCCATCCCACTCCGGCGACCCCCACTCCGAGGCCGATGCAGCGCCTTCCACGAGGGCCATGTTGGGTATCAACCCCCAGCGACTTGAGAGGTCCAACGGACCACTGCCAGCATCGCGGAGAAACAGATGCGCCATCTCATGCGCCAAGAGATCGTCCCCAATCCCCGTCCAGGTGATGTGCATCTCGCCCAGCCAAATCTTCGCAACTAGGGTCCTGTACCCGCCCATCAGTCGGCCCTTCTCGTTTCGATTACCGTAGACAAACGAGTGGAGCCGATGCGTGGGTTCAACCTGCCAAAACTCCGCAAGTTCGGCGTATCGGGCCTCGTGATCCCAAACGAGTTGCTCGACGCTGGGCTCGTCGAAAGCTGACGCGTCGAAGTAGATATCGAAGTGTTCCGTAGCGACGAAACCGCCCAGTTCATCGACGACGAATCCACGTGACTTCGAAATCCCGAGCTGCCCCAGATTCATTGCGAATACGCTGACAACAACGGCCAGCGCGACCGCCCAACGAAGCTCTAGGGAGCGCGGCCGCTCTCGGTACTCGATAATGCAGAGCACCAGCGCCGCCACGGATATGGTGAACGAGCGATAGACGAAGTGGGTGGCAGTCCCGACGAGAGACTCGTCGTAAATCGAGCCGGCAAAGTAACCAAAGAACGGGTTGTACGCGGTGATGTCTGGCTGCGTTGCGAGGTAAGCTGCCGACCACGCGACCGAGACGAACACGATGAGCGCACCCATTCGCGCCGGCCACGGCGTGCGACGCGCCGTGGCGGTCGTCGCCAAAACACTTGGGATCGCTCCGACCGAGAGCACGAGAACATAAACCAAACCAGGCGCTGGCTCACACAAAGGAACTCGGAGAGCGTTCAGCATGCTCACCACCACGGCAAACGCTACCCACGCCAGCATGACGCGCGATTCGGCCAAAGCGCTATGCCAGACGCTCTGCCCTTCCACGATTCGCACGCCACGCGACACCCCGAAGATCGTCAGCAGAGAGGCGACAGCCGTCGAGTATTCGTACCCGAGCGAATTGTAGAGGGGCACGAACTGGAAGATCAGCACGCAGGTCGCGAATAACCCGGACGTCACAAGCGTCCGCCGATCCAAGTGCCGCAGCCCGTTCAACGGATTCACACGCTACTTCCGGGCCGGAGCGAGCACTGCAGGCAGGTTCATAAACGCGACGGCGCTGCCAGCACGCAACCCTAAGCGCTCAACTTCCCCGGCATTCAACTCCAGCACGTAACGTGCAGCCCCGGTAGACGGCCGAGGCGACTCAGTGAGCGGCTCGGCGTTTTCCTGAACGCTGTCGATCACGCCGTCACTGCGGATGAAGACCATATCCAACGGGATCAGCGTGTTCCGCATCCAGAAGCTCCGCGGTCGGTCGCTGTCGAACACGAAGAGCATCCCAAAGTTCGGCACCATCACCTGACGATGCATCAGTCCGCGACGGGTCTCTTCAGCGGTCAGCGCAAGCTCGATGAAGTACTGTTGCTCGTCATGCTCGCCGCGAAGCAACATCATAGGGGTGCTACCCGTCACCTCTCCGAGCATTGCGGGCGGCCACGTACAGAGCTCAACAGCGCACCGAAGCGGAGATTCGCAGTCGAGGTCAGTACGGCAGACCGCGCCCTCTCCCACGACATCATGCGCGGCACGCAGCTCATCGAGTGTCGGTGCAGTTGCGTCGGCGAAGAGCGGGGACTGGTCGCCAAGAGGCGACGCAGGCGATCCGGCTGGCTCCGCGCTGTCGCACGAGCCGGCAACGAAGAGCCCCGCCAGCAGGGAACACGCGGCGAGAAGCAAGCGCCTCACTAGTTCCCGTTCGCCTGTAGGTACTCGAGCAGCCCCTGCTGTAAGGCTTGGGTCACCGGGTCCGGATCACGCGGGATGTTCGCCTCAACCTGAGGAATCGCAGAGCGCAGGCCGAGGTCTCGTAACGCGTCCACTGACGCCATGCGGACGTCCTGATCAGGGTCTTCCAACAAACCTGTCAACACAGCCACAGCATCCTGACTGCCTGTCGCCCCAACAGCTGCGATCGCGCCGAAGCGGACCGCCGGTTCGAGGTCGTTTACGACTTGGCTGAGCGTCAGAACCGCCAGCGGCACGTTGAAGTGACCGAGCTGCTCCACCGCGGAGACCCGGTTATCGATCGAATCGTCTCGCAGACCGGCGCTGATGCCGTTGATCACCGGGCGCGGGTCTTGCGGGTCCGCGAGCTTACGCGCCGCCTCCATCGCGTAGCGGCGGATGAGGTGATTGTCCGGGCTGTTGATCAGCGCCAAAACAGCGCCGAGCATTCCCTCAAGGCCCAGCTCACCGGTCGCGTACAGGCCACCGATGACCACATCAGCGCTGCTGCTGTCGAGGTAGCCACTCACCCATGGCGCGGCGCGATCGACGAATTCGATCGGCTCATTGAAATTCGCCAACGCGAACGCGCAATCGGCCTCAACCGGTGCGGATGCACTGCCAAGAATCGCCTCGATTGCGTCCAGCGCTTGGCTGTCGGCGTACAATCCAAGTCCCCGACAGGCCGCACCCATCACGTCGTCGTCGCCGCTTTCGAGACCGTCCACGAGCATTCCGAAGATGCGCTCAGGGCTCGTACCGGCCTGCGCCAAGGCGCCAAGTGCGCGATAGGACGCCCGCTTCAAGAATGTGCTCGACGAACGCGTATACGACTCGAGACCTTCTAAGCTGAGCCCGGAGAGGACGGCGAATGCAGCCGACTCTGCGGCAATCTTCAGCTCCTCAGCGGCGGTGCTACTCGTCGCAGCCTCGCTCAGCGCGTCAAGCGACGCTTCGTCACCGCGCTCAGCAAGCAGCTCGGAGGAGTAGACGGACACGTTGATGTCGGGGTGACCCAAGAACGACTCGATGCTCTCGCGTGGATCCGCCTGGGTGACCTCTTCGTGAAGGCGGAGTAACGCGATCTTCGCGCGCTCGCCTTCCGTGTTGGTCACGCGATAGACCAGACCGGAGATCTGCTCCTCACCAGACGCGCCTCCGGCGAGGGCAAGAGCCGAGCGCATGCGGGTGTCTTCGGGGTTTGTGTCGTCATGCATGATGCCGAGCAGCGGAGACCACGACTGCATGGCGAGAAGGCTATCCACGATCGCGTCGCGGATGGGCACCTCCAGTGTCTGAATCTGAGAAGCAAGGGCGTCCGCCATACGAACATCTGTGACGGTCTGCGCCTCGGCGATTGCCGCGAGGCGACTCTCCTGGACTTGAACGGGGTCTGTCGACGCGACGAGACCGCCGCGCGACCGATGGACGACGTTGTAGAAACGCTCGCTCTCGATCGGGCTGGTGGCGAACGCCAACGCCGCGGCATCTCGCAAGGAGGCTTCGTCGTCATTGTTCATCAGACCAAGAACAGCGTCCCAAGCAGCGGCATCACCCGAGGTCTGAAGTGCACGGAGCGCTGCCGCGCGCATGTTCACGTCTTCATGCTGCAGGATCGGAATAACGTCCGCTTCATAGCGGTCGATACCGAGGCCACCGATCACGGTGAGGACTCCGTATTGTTCGACCTGTTGCCCATCTCGCAGCACCTGCAGGACAGAATCGGTCACGCTAGAGTCGTTGGACTCCAGCCCGTCGAAGAACTCGTCAGCAGACATGCGGACGCCGCCTGGCAACTCGACGTCGGCCTCATGAAGTCGTCCTCCAACCGTCGCCTGCCAGAGCGGTACCTGTTGGCGGTATGCCGCGTAGGGAATATCAGCGCGCGTCATCGGAGCGTCGGACAGTCCAGGGAACTCAACGCCTTGCGCACCAAGCTGCGTGAACGTGTAAACCATCTCTGCGGCGATATAGTCGAACTGGCTCGCCACAATTGGGTCGATCGTCACGCGTACGAGCGCCCCATCGTCCACGACTTCTGCCCTCGTCTGCCCGTAACGGTCGGGTGCAGAATAACGCAGCACTCCCATCGCGGCTGGGATCGAGGTCTCGGGCGGCAGATCCGGCCTGAACTGCGCGACCGGAGTCGGAACCAGTACGTACTGCGTTTGCGCGCCGAGGCGCACCGGCGTCAGCGAGTAGATAACACCTTCGGCGTACTGCGCGGACGCAATGGACGGAAGCGCTAACAAGGCCACCGCGAGCGCGGCAGGAATCAATCGTATTTTCAAGTGCATCGACGTCTCCGCGTGGGGGGTTCCCAGTGCGCGGACGGGTAGACGGGTGTCTATGTGTAGTCAAGCAGCGGAGCGCGTCGTTTTATTCCGAGCACGCTCCGCTTTCACCGTGGTTCACAGCCTGCTCGCTACTTCGCCGCCGCGTCTTCCAACTCCGAGATGATACGCGGCCGCAGCTCCGCGGGCGCAATCACCGCATCGAGTGAGCCGACTTCCACCGCACGACCCACCGAGTGAATCGCGTCGAACTCAGCCGCGAGCTTACCCTGGTGCTCCAGGACGACCGATGCGAGCAGCTCGTTCAACTCCTCTCTGAGACGAGGCTTGTTCACCTCTTTCGCCGCTGCGAGCGCATCGGCCGCCGCGACGACCCGCTCGTCCTCTTCTGCGCGCTTGTTCACCTCGCGGGGGAACACCACCGCGGCCGCCGGCGCACCGCCGATCACGGACGCATAGGTGCCTTCGAGCGCGAGCGCCCTCAAGTTCGGGTTCAGCGCCTTCGAGAACACGACGTAGGCCCCGCCATGATAGCGACCCACGACGACGAACACGATCGGCCCGTCGAAGTTCACAACCGCGCGGCCGATCTCAGCGCCGTACTCCAACTGAAGCTCTCGCAGCGACTCTGGACTTCCATCGAACCCACTCAGGTTCGCCAGCACCACCACAGGCCGCCGGCCACTCGCCGCGTTGAGCGCACGAGCGAGCTTCTTTGAGCCCTGCGGGAACAGCGTTCCACCACTCCACGTCTCGGGCCCGTCGACCGGCACGCGACCGAAGCGCGGTAGAGGCTGAGACTCGATACCGATCAAGGACACACCGAATCCGCCGACCTGCCCGTCCCACACCACAACCGTCTCTGCGTTACGCATCGGGTGCCAACGCTCGATTGGCTTGCAGTCAGCGTCCACAACCGCCCGCATCACCTCGCGAATCGCAAAGGGCTGCTTGCGACCCGGGTTGCTCTCGTTCTCGAAGATCTGGCCGATTCTCTCGAAGGGGCCGCCCGCGGTGTAGGGCGAAGACATGATGGAACGCGAAGACGGGTCAGTTGTCGTAAGACGCCTGCGGGTCTCGCCCATCCGAGTGTACGCAAAGCGGTAATACGAGAACAGGATGCGATACGCGTCCCCTAGATCGCGCGCGATGTACTGGGCTTGGCCATTGGGGCCCATGATGCGTTCGTATCCACCAATGCCGCGCTCATCTTCGGCCGCGACGCTGCCAGAGTACTCCAGCGCTTTTTTTCCGGTGAGGACCATGGACCCTTCGGGCGTCATGATCAGCACGCCGGCGGTATGCATCAGCATGGTCGCTTCAGCGTTCCAATACGACTGGGCGCCGACGTTCACGCCGGGCACAATCACGTGAATCTCGCCCTGCCGCTGCGTGAATTCGATGATCCGCCGCAGCACGCGGGCGGTCCAGTCGAGGTTCTCTGTACCGCTGCCCATCGAGATGCGCGCGCCCGCCGAAATCGCGACCCACTCCACCGGGACTCCTAAGGACTCCGCGAGATCGATAGCGCCGACGATCCGGCGACACTCGTCCTCGGAGAGCGCCCCCATCGAGCGCGTCGGATCCGACATGATCAGCACCCGCTCGATACCCTCAGGTGAGGTCTCGGTGGTGCTCGTCATACGGCCCACGACAACGCCACAGGTGTTTTCACCATAGGGTCGCTCCACCGCGACCAGCGACTCGTCCGCGCCACCCAAATCGTACTCTTGGAAGGCGCCGCCAAGGACCGGAAGCTCCGAGAGCTCGGCCTCCTGCGAGGTGCCCTCAAGCATGCGGATCACCTCGTACGGGTAGAGGTACCCCAAACGACGCGCGCGAACCACACGCTGCTCATAGCGCGTCATCGCCCGCACGGGCTCGTGATGCGGAGCACGCGTCGAGATGTCCAGACGGTGCTGACCCAGCTTCGAAATCACCAATTCCACTTCGCGCGGCGCATCGCCCACGTTCTTTGCGGGAGACTTCGAGAGGATATGCACGCCATCGAGGCCCAAGCGACGCGTGGGAACTTCGAGGCGCTGTGCGAGCTTCGGGATCGCGGACGACGCCAGCTCCAGCTCTGGATGCAGGAATATCGTCATGCGGTTGCGGAAGAGCCGCGTTCGCCTCGTGCGCTTAGCCTGTGCCTCGCGAAGAATACGAACGCCTTGGTAAAAGACCTTCTCAAACTCCCAACGCGGCCAGGTGTCTTCCTGACCTTCCGGCGGGGTCGCGCGGCCAAACACCTCCGCGATGACGAACACCCGTTCATCTTTCGAGTTCGAGCGTGCGACGCCGCGGAACGCATGAATGCGTTCGGGGCTGGGCAAACGCTCGAGCACGAATTCACTGAGTCGCTCCAGACGAATGCGCCGCGCCGCCTCGGGGTGGATATCCCGGTACTGCGACATCTCTTCGTAACGCCCGGTGCCGAACTGATAGGTGCGATGCCTCTCTACTTTCGTGGCATCGAACCACGTAACAGTCAGTCGCTTCACGCGGCGACGACTCTGCGGAATGTCCTCCAGTAGATGCTCCACTTCCTTCACGATGTGCTCGACCTCCTCCGTCGAGCTAAGGAGCAGGTCAACCGAGGGCTGCTCACCAGCGGTCGCAGACGACTGCTGGGTCGCCGCGCTCATGACGCGGTCTATGGTTGCCGCGAGCGACTTCGCATCCGCTACCGCCACCACCAGACTCTCGCCGCGCGGCTCATGCTCAGTCGCGCACAACGTGAATTGCCCCAGCCAAAACCCCTCACGCGGCTCGATCGAGACGCGTTCGACGTTGCGGCGCTCATAGAGCCGACGCACGGCGGCGTCGACGAAGCCAACGCTGGCATCATCGCCTGGACAGATTCGACCAAGAATCGCGGGGAGCACCGTTTGCGCACTCGCGATGGCGAACTCAAGTTGGTCGCGTTCGACCTCACCGCCGGCCTCCCTCCACGCGTCTAGTGCCGAGTCCAGGGCGGACTCCACGCGAGCGTCCGTCGTCACGTAGTGTGCCTGCCGTACGGTGACGTAGGAGGCCTGCCGAGCATTGTCGGCGACGTACGGGTGCTTCGAGGACGCCACCTCCGCCACGTGGTCGAGCAGACGCTGCAGCCCGGGCAGGTCGTCGAAAGCGATGTGTGAATCGTGCAGTCCGATCAACAGACGCAACAACGAGGACACCACGCGATGGCGAAGATCCGTGTGAGCGTGCGCAACGGCCATCCGATACAGCGCTTCGCGCACGGCAACCGTCGCATCGAGCGATGTCACCCCGTAGCAAGCGAGCGCGCGACGCAAGTCAGCGTCGATCGGTGCAGGTACACCGTCATCGCCAAGATGATGGCACCGACAGAACTCATAAAATGCGAGTTCAGGGCTCAGCGAGACGGCGGAACTTGCATCCGGGATCGCGTCCCGGCGGAACAACGTCTCGACGTTCGCAAACTCTTCCATCAACAAGACGAGGCGCATCCAAGGGCCCTTCTTGTTGACGTGATGGAACTGAAGGTCGGCCCCGAACAAGGTGTCGACGAGACCTTCAATCTTCTCCGTGACATCGAAGCCAAGCAACACCGTTCGACACGCCTCAACGACATCATCGATGAACGCGTCGACGATCTCATCGGGCGCTTCGTCGAGCGTTTCGGGTTTCGGCGCGCCTCCTGAGAACAGGAGTTCAATAGGCCGAATAGGCGACGTCTCCAACGCGATCGCGTCGTCCGACTGGCCTTCTCGCTCTTCTGGCTTCACCACAACCATCGCCTGGCCGGCGATCACCTGCTGATTTGGCCGACAGAGCACGGCCTGCACCATACCGGCCTCCTGGGCAAACACCGGCATCTCCATCTTCATCGCTTCGAGCGTCACGAGGCGGTCACCGACCTCAACCGTTTGGCCGGCTTCAACGGAAACGCTCACCACCATCGCCGGCGCTTGAGCGCGCACCTCGCCACCCGTCGATCGCTCGACCGCGTGTGCAACACCGTCAATCTCAACCGAAATCCCGGAACGGCCATCTGCGTACGTGACGCGATGGCGGCGACCGTCGACCTCAAGCAACGCCGCATGGGCTCCGGTCGGCTCGAGTCGCACGCGTCGTTCGCCCTCTTCCGAAACCACCGTGTAACGATCGCGCCCGGTCTCGAAGACGACCACGTCCAAACGCTTTCCACGGAGACGAAGCGACACCTTCCTGCCCGACGGCGAGCTCAGGTTTTGCGGCACGCCCATCTGCGACTCCGCAAAGAAGCGCTGCATGTCGGCGCCATGCTCGATGCGGAAAGAGATCACCGCCGCCACGAGCAGCGCCTGCTGGTCACCGCCCGCTGGAGCAAGCGAGCGCTCCTCGACGGCTCTATCGAGCCACTGAGTGCTCGCGCTACCGTCGATGACTGCTTCCGTCGACAACAGCTGAAGCAGGAACGCCTTATTCGTCGCCCCGTTCTCGATAACGACTTCCATCTCCGCAAGCGCGCGCTGCATACGCGCGATCGCCTGAGCGCGAGTCGCGCCCCACGAAATCACCTTGGCGATCATCGAGTCGAACTCGGGGGCGATCATCATCCCTTCTACGACGCCACTGTCAACGCGAATTCCCGGGCCGCTCGGCGGCCGAAAAACACGGACTAGGCCCGGCGACGGGGCAAACCCGCGTTCGGGGTCCTCCGCGTTCAAGCGCGCTTCAAATGCCCAACCGCGTGAGCCTTCTGGGGCTGTCCACGCCAGCCCGCGGGCGATCGAAATCTGCGCGGCCACGAGGTCGGCGCCGGTCGTTTGCTCCGTGATCGTGTGCTCAACCTGAAGACGCGAGTTGACCTCCAAGAACGCCAACGTCCCGTCTTCCGGGCGATACAGATACTCGGCTGTTCCGACGCCTTCGTACCCCGCGGCGAGCACGAGCCGCTCGCTCGCTCGCAGCAGCTCCAATTCTTTGTCCGCGGGAAGAACCGGCGAGGGCGTCTCCTCCAACACCTTCTGGTTCCGACGTTGAATGGAGCAGTCCCGCACGCCGATAGCCCACGCCCCGCCGTGCGCATCCGCGACCAACTGCACTTCCACGTGGCGCGCGTTGTCGATGCACTTCTCGATGAAGAGCCCGCCCTCGCCAAACGCCTTCCTGGCCTCATCATCTGCGGACTTTACGCCAGCAAGAAGCGCGCTCGCCTCATTGATTTTGCGGATACCGCGCCCACCACCGCCGGCAGACGCCTTCACCATCAGCGGATAACCAATGTCCTCGGCGAACGCGATAATCTCGTCGTTTGAGGCGGTGGTGATGTCGTGCCACGGTGCCAAGGGCACCCCGGATGTCTCGGCCAGCTGCTTCGAGGCGATCTTGTCACCCAGCGCTCGCATCGCCGTCGACGACGGCCCGAGGAACGTGATGCCCGCCTTCTCCAGCTTCTCCACGAACGCAGCGTCCTCGGAGACGAAGCCCCAACCGGGCCAAACGGCGTCGCAGTTGTTGCGCTTCAGCAGAGCGAGGACCGACTCGTGAGCACAGTACGCGCTGCTCATGTTGCCCGGCGCGACCTCGACGAGCGCGGGACCGAGCGGCACCGCCTCATCGGCCAGGCGAACGAAGGGCGCCTGCGAGTCCGGATCCGTATAGAACGCGATCGCCAACAGCGCCGTGCCGTGCTCGAGATTGTACTCGCGCAGACCTCGCAGAAAGCGCAATGCTGGCTCTCCACGGTTGAGGATGGCGACGCGGCTGAACGGGGCTTCTGAGTGGCTCATGAGGTCTCTTGCAACATGACAATGGCGACTGCGGCGTCACCGTCGTGGGACAAACTAACTAGAACGTCGAAATCTCCGAGGCTCTCAACGGCCTCTCGGGTCGCACCTGCGAGAGCAACGGCCGGACGGCCGTGCACATCGCGCTGCACCTCTATCTCGGGCCATCGCGTGACCGTCATCATCGGCGGCTCGCCAAAGCGCAAGCCACTCCATGCCTTCACGAAGGCTTCCTTCACGGCGAAGCGCGCGGCATAGGACTGCACTCGGGCAACGCCCCTCTTCGAGTCGCAGTACGCGCGCTCATCAACCGTGAAGGTCGACGCGACGAACGACGAAGCGGCGTCCGCGAGCTGCTCGCGAAACGACGGTACATGGACCGTGTCTATGCCAACCGATCGGATGCTCACTTCTGATGTGTGTAGGTCGCGGTGGTCTCGTCCAATCGCGCGTCAGGGTCGAGGAGCATTTTCGATTCTTCGTCGTCGCGAGACGTTGCAAAGCGGCCATCCGTTCGGCGCTCGAAGGCCTCGCTGCGTCCCGCCAGAATCCGCTGCCACTGACTAGCCGAGCGGCGTGCGCGCACATCCACTTGTGCCTGCCATTCGGCACGCTCCGTATCGCTGAGCGCAGAAATGAACGCATCCGGGTGGACGAGGAGAACGACCGCGCTCACGTGACCGAAACCGAGGCTGGTGACCATCACCGCGTCAACACGGTCTGCATCACCGAAGTCGACCGTTCGATCGCTGAGCACCAAATGCTCATGTTGTTCGATGCTCGGATCAACGGTGTCCAAGTTGGGATTACCCGGAACGAGGCCCGACGCCATTGCCTGACAGGCGCCGATAATCTGGAATGCCGCAGCGCCTCCCTTTGAGTGACCGGTCAACGCCTTCTGAGACACAACCATCAGCGGAGCACCTTCGCTCCGACCGAGCGCGCGCTGAAGGTTCTGATGCAGCTTGTTCTCATTCGGGTCATTC
>JBLFZA010000010.1:0-33086 GCA_047610025.1 Bradymonadia bacterium
GGTCGAGCTCGGCATCGAGCGTCGAGGTAATCGGCGACGCCTTCACGCCGGCCGCCCAGATGATTGTGCGAGCGTTGATTTGTTCATCGCCCAAGCCTACGACGCCCTCTTCAATCGCCGTCACGAAGGTGTTCAGGCGCACTTCGACGCCCATCTTTTGCAGGTCTTCGAGCGCGCGGGCACCAGAGGCCTCCGACATCGAGAGCAAGAGCCTGCCCTGTCCCTCGATGAGAATAATGCGCGCCGTGGCCGTGTCCACGCGTCGGAAGTCTCGCTGCACCGACTGCACCGCGATCTCTTTCAGCGCACCCACCGTCTCGACCCCCGTCGGGCCGCCACCAACGACCACGAAGGTCAGCGCAGAGCGACGCGCCGCCTCATCCGCCTCAAGTTCCGCCTCTTCGAACGACATCAAGACGCGGCGGCGAATCTCGAGCGCGTCATCCAGAGTCTTGAGCCCCGGCGCAATGTGCTCCCACGCGTCGTTGCCAAAGTAAGTGTGCGTGGCGCCAGGGGCGAGAATCAGAAAATCATAGCGGTACTCGCCGTTCATCCCCCACACGACGCGCTCGTTCACGTCGACGCGCTCAACCTCGTCAAGCACTACGTTCACGTTCGCCTGACCGCGCAACACGCCCCGAATGGGCGCGGCGATATCGGCCGGCGACAAGCCCGCTGTCGCCACCTGGTAAAGCAGCGGCTGAAACACGTGGTGGTTCCGCTTGTCGATCAACGTTACGCGGCACTGCGCGCGCGCCAGTCGCTGCGCAGCACGCAAGCCACCAAAGCCTCCGCCGACAATGACCACCCGAGGCTCTGACGATTCGTTCTGCATGACATTGCTGGGTTGAAGGGACACGCCTCCGCGTCTCCATCTTAGGGTGGCAAGGCACCAACGCAATCATCTCTGACGTACCTGCCGTACTCCGTCGCACAGGAACAGGCGCATGGAGTGCAGACACAGCGTTCGGGCCTCCGAGGCTAGAGCTCGCAGCCCTCGACAATCCGAGCGCTCACGCCGGCTGGACCCGCGAGCGAAGCGCTCACGCCTGCGCCACCTGGGGCGGCGCTTCCTGCTGCGATGCTATCAAAGCTGAGGCCGATCGCGCTGCTCGCACACAGCATCACGCCTACGCTCGAGCCGCCGGCACCGCCCGTCGCCGAGCCGCCGCTGCCACCTGGCTGCCCATTGCCGCCGGTGCCGCCTGAGTAGCCTCCCGTCCCGCCAGACCCGCCGCCGCCGCCGCCGCCGCCAGAACCACCCACACCACCTGCTCCGCCGAGTTGACCATCACCGGAGGAGAACGAGGAGGCCTCAACGCGCAGCGTGCTGTTCACGGCGAGTAGCGCGACCGAGCTCCCGCCGGCTTCTCCGCCGACGCCACCTTGGCCGCCGCAGCCACCCGCGCCGCCTCCGCCGCCGCCGCCGCCCGTGCGGCCCCAGCCGCCGGCATCACACCCCGAGCCGCCTCCGCCGCCGCCTGACCCACCGACGCCGTGTTCACCGCCGCGCCCGTCATCACCATCGCGGCCAACGAGCCGCCCGCCAACGAGTGTTGCCCCGACGGAAGCCGAGCTGCCGGCCGAGCCCGCCGAGGCAGGCGCGTCAATGCAAACGCTGCCAGAGCGGCCCGCTTCGCCGTTGTAATCAATGGGCGACACACAGCTACACGCGTCGCCGCGTCCGCCACCCGAGCAGGCGGCCGCGCCGGGCGGAGAGCCGCCATCGGTCGCGTTCTCTCTGTAGGTGCCGCAGCCCTGTGCACCATCCCCGCCACCGAGGCCCCCCTCACCGCCGCGCGTCGACTCGATGGTCACGCCGCAGACAGATACGCCGCCCGTGCCGCCCGGTGTTTGGTCTCCGTTATCCTTATCGCCGTTGTCGCCCGGCGAGCCTGTCGAACCGGTCGCGCCGGGTGTGCCCGCGCCGCCATCGAGGCCCCGTGCGCCCGCGCCGGACTCGACGGCGACACCGCGCAGCAGCAGCCCGCTGAGCGCGTCTTCTTCGGGCTGCGAGTCCACGACCCAGAGCGCAATAACCGGCGCACCGGCGGCTTCGGCGGGCGCGTTCTGGGCACGGATCACGAGGTTCTCGAGCACTGTGGGCACGCTAACGCCGTCCGCGACAACGACGTCGACCTGGCCTCCCGTGACCCTGCCATAGGTGACGACCGTCTCAAGTCCGCCGACCCGGTCCCAGTCGGCCGACGAGAATCCACCCACGAGAGACACCGCTGGGCGAAGCAGCACCCGCCCATCATAGACGCCCTCTGCAATCGCGATCGTCCACGCATCCTCGAGCCCCGCCGACGGCGACGCGGTCTCGTCGATCGCACGACGGATACTCGCAAATGGCGAGCTTGCCGAACCGTCACCGTCGGCGTCATCGCCGAACACGGAAACAAACACGCAGCGAGAGCTGCGACCAAACTCGTCGACATAGCGCGACACGTCGGCGGCACACATTGTTGGGGGCGCGACGTCGGGCTCGGTGTCGATGCTGGCGTCCTCCTCCACGTCGTTCGCGTCTGTGTTCGCATCCCCCGCATCCTCAGTGACATCCGCCGCGTCGGCGGCATCGGCGGCATCCGCCGCGTCGGCGGCATCGGCGGCATCCGCCGCGTCGGCGGCATCGGCCGCATCCGCCGCGTCGGCGGCATCGGCCGCATCGGCGGCATCGGGTAGAACGTCTTCGCTCGCATCGGCGTCGGTTGCGACGTCGGCTTCGGCGTCTCCCGAAGCATCAGGTGTCACGTCGGACGGTTCCGCAGTGTCCGTGCCATGCGCATCGATGACGATGTCGGTTGGCGTATCCGGTACCCCGTCGTCGGCGACATCCTCGGCGACGTCGCCTTCGGTCTCAGCATCTTCCGCCACGTCTACCGCGACCTCTGGTTGAGTGTCTTCGAACGCATCCTCGAGCGCGTCATCAGAGACGTCGACAGCGACGGTATCACCCGCGCCAGAGCCGTTCGCGTCGTCGTCCTGCGACGCAGGGGCGAGCGCGGTGCAGCCCGCCAAGGCGAGGGTCAAAGAGAGCAATGTAGCGCGCACGTTCATGCTGACATGGGGGCTGTCGAGCGAAGGTCGGCATTGTCGGTCGGTTTGAGGTGTCGTCAAGCACGAGGTCTTGGCGTGGTGCGTCGAACGCCGGTCGAAAACTGACCACACGACGAACGCCACGCACCGCCACGCAGCCGGTGAACTCCAAAGACGCCAGCGCGGCGTGCGCCCTGACGAGGCGCCCGTCCTTGCCCCGCGGCCATCTGGCCGATGAGCATGTGGACCTGCGCATCGACCTACGTAGCCGCGATGTCGAGCGGCACCGTTAACGTAATCGTTCAGGCCGCCTGCGCTCTCTCGAGCCACGTCGAATAGGCGGCGATGCCGCACGCCCGGAGTTGGTCGACGTGCGCTCGTGTTCCGGGGCCGAGCCGGCATTCAGAGCCGCGCATCTTGACGAAGAGGCAGCCCGGCGGCACGTCGAGCCTCGCTTCTCGAGTCAGGTGGGCGACCATCATCTCGAGGGTGACTCGAAACGGGCGCCCCTCCACCCGCAAAGGGCCAGCGATGGCGCAAACACGACCTCAGTGTAGTGCATGAGTACCGCGCCCATCACCCAATCTTCGCCACCGAACTTCCGATAAAACCTGGGCTTGGAGACCCCCGCACGCCGGCAGATCTCATTGAGAGAGACACTGTCCAAGCCCTCGCGCCAATAGCTATCCATGGCCACCTCGAGCCTATGCACCCGATCGAAGGCCTTTGGCCCGCCTCGCCGGCGCTTGAGGGCAGCTTCACTCATGTTCGGTTCCAAACGGGGAATCAGAGTGCTCCACTGCGCGTCGTCGACATCGATACCGGTCAGTATGAATTGATGCCGCCGCGTTTTCGCACTTAAGCCAACAGACCGGGGCGCTGTTGCTACACGCCCACCACTTCGCCACGCCAGCACCCCGACCCCAAGGGATGGATACTTCGAGTACACGCCGGTGCGTCGAGCACACTCCCCCGCCTGTCTGCGCGCCTCGAACAACAAACCCCAGTCGCCTTTCGGCGCCTGGGGTTTGTCACTCACACAGCAATCAGCCGTTACTCGGTCACAAACAGAACCGTCCGACCTCGCCGACGCTGAAGCACCCGTTGGTGTCCACCCGTAGCGAAATGGACGCGTTGAGTATGGGCCCGGATATCCCACCGGCGACTTCGAAGTAGAGCGCACCGCTCGCATAGCCAACCGCGATACTCGCGGAGAGAGTGTGGGACAAAGCGGACACGCTGAACGACGCCCTGGCCTCGAAGCTCACGCTTCCACCAGCCGACTTCTCGATGAACACGTCCACCTCGGCAATCCAAAGGTCGATGCGACCGCGAGCGCTAAACGCACCGGATGTCGAAATCGAGAACTCAAGCTCAGCGATGTTGATGCCAGCGATCGTCACGACGCCGCTACCTTCGATGGTGTAAACGCCGGCCTCTGTTCGCTCGAACGACAGGGTAATCGGCCCAATACGCAGAGCGTCGCCTACGCCAATCGAGCCAGAGCCGGACAGGAAGATGTAGCCATCGCTGGATATCTCTCCCTCAACGGTGATCTCCGTCACACCAGGAATGTTGAGCGACGAACGAATCGACAGACCATCGTTGCTCAGTCGAATCGTCGCGTTCGCGAGCGTTGCGCCACCCGGGATGCTGATGCTCGTCGTACCCTGGAAGTAGAAGTCTCCATCCGACCGGATGTAGCCCACCACGTCGACGACCGCGAGGTCGCCCGGCAACGCAATGCGACCGGCCAGCTCGACGCCCGCGTTGCTCACGCGACCCGTCACCGTCGCCAACTCGAAGCCGAGCGGAGAGAGCTCACCCTCAAGACTCAAGTCGAACTGGCCATTCCACTCAATGACACCATCCGCCGAGAGACTTCCGATACCACCGGGCAGCTCAAGGTCGCCGTACACGCGCGCCCGATCCGTGCTCAGCTCAAAGCCGGCGTTACCGAGCGGCATGCCCGGCAAGAGGTCGAGTTCAAGCTCCGCCGACAACAAGAAGTCGCCATCCCACCCGATCGCGGCCACACCTTCGGCACGTGCCACGTCGAGTAGCGGAATCGAGAGTTGGAACGACGCGTCCATGCCACCAAACGAGTTATCGAACTCATTGGTCACCGGGTTCACCGGCGGCGCGAAGTTGAACGCCATCGGCATGGCCCAGGGGCCAAATGCAAACTGGCCTTCGCCGCACAAGGTCGAGTCATCAACATCAAAGCCGACGATCATCGACTGGCCTTGACCGATGCTGCCCAAACCAGAAGGCAAGCCGTCCGCGAAGTCGTCCAATGTGATGCCGCCATCGACCGTGAAGTTGATGAAGTCCAGCTCGTCGAGCTCATTCAAGCCCGCCATCGCCGTTGCGCCACCCAGTCGCACGCCCAAGCTCACAGGGCCGAGGCCAACGCCGAGGCTCACCTCACCGTTAAGACCAACGAATGGTGGATCCGCGTCTTCGCTCACCGGGAAGGTATCGAGGAAGAGCTGGCCGCCCAACGTTAGGCTGAGAGTCGGAATCTTGAGGGGTACGGTGACGGCGGCGTCAATCGCGAGGTTGCCGTTCACAGCCTCTGCGAGTTCAGCGCTGATGACGTCTTCGTCTTCTGCGCCGTTCACGGTCACCGTGACCACGATGTCGGTCAGCAGCGTATCGGACTCAATCGTGATGACGTCGTCGTTCACGTACGCCTCGACCTCGATCGCGTCGCTGCATCCGCCGTTGCACGCGGTGCGTTCCGGTCCGCAAACGGGAGCTGCGCACGTGCCACAGTCAACTCCGAAGGTGTCGAATCCGCACTCCAGACCACACTCGAGAATCGCGCAGTCGCGGTAGGCGTCATCACATGCAGCGCCGCAGCCAGAGACCGCGCCCGCGTTGATGGCGTCCCCGAGGGCATCGGCGAGTTCTCCCTCGTCAAAGCGTCCGGTCTGCGTCGCTTGGAATGTTCGCGAGAACGTGCCGGCTTCGATGCGGTCGGCCGCGCGGCAGCTCGTCTCGCCGGCGGGGCAGGTGTATCGTTGACCCGCGATGTCGACCACATACTGGTCCGTGACCGCTCCTGCATCAGAGACCGTCACATCGAAACGGGACGCCAGCACAGGGTCGAATCGACCCGCGCAGCCTTGGCACTCACCCTCTTCGCAGAACTGACCAAACAGACAGTCAGTGGCTGCCGAGCAGCTCAGTGGCTCGTACTCCGAGGCAGGCTCGAACTCGATCTGCCCGGCCATGTCGAACTCGAAGGACCCTTCGAACTCCATCTTCTTGCCCATCGCAAATGACGCAGTGAGGAAGATATAGCCGCGTGAGATATCGATCTCGAACTCGGGCATTGGAATCTCCGGGCCGTCCACCGAGACCTCAAGAGGCCCAATGCTCATCGCGTAACCCGATGACGGGCGGAACGCGAAGCGGCCGTTCAACACATCGATCTCGAATTCCAAGCAGATCGGGCAAGTCTCCGAGTCGCCGTCCACGTCGTCTCCACCGGGGAAGAGCCCGAGCAAGTCGCCCAAGCCGGGGACTTCGAGCCCCGCAGAGCCAGAGGCGTAGAAGTCGAGCAGGTTCACCTCCAGGTCTGCGTTGAGCAGGTAGATCGGGCCAATCGGCGTATCAAAGCCAATCTGCCCTTCACTGCTCATGCCGAGGCGTCCCGGTCTAATCGCGACCTCAGAGCCTGCGACGAGGGCCCAGTTGTTGTCACCAAGTCTCCAATCCGCCAGGCCGCCGAGCTCGCCCTCGCAGACGTCGAAGAATGCACCGGCGCGCATGCTAATGTCCGCGGCCACTTCTGCGCCTAGCGCGAAGGGATTCGGAGTATCACCGTCGGGCGTGTACGCCACTGCGGTGTTTGTGGGGTTTCCTTCGGCGTCGGCCCCAATGATCTCGGTTCGGCCCGACCAAATCATGATGGAGTCGTTACCCGGCAAGCGCAGGTAGAAATCACCTTCGGCGAACACGCGCTGCCTGGTTGGGTTCGAGCGATCGAGGATCAAGTCTCCGTCAACGTAGGCGGTGCTTGGTCGGCCAGGGCAGCTCAGCGGCACGCCGTCAGCGTCGCCGCTTACCCGTAGAACACCCGTCGAATCGCCGGTGACAGGGTCCACCTCACGTACGAGAGTCGCATCTTCAATACCGACTTCTAGTCCACCAGCGTCGTCGAGCGAGCTTGGGCCCGAGTTCGGGTCGTTCGGGTCGGAACCGCCACGCACTTCTTCGCCATCGCGGAAGTCGTCGCCATCAGTGTCCGGATTGTTCGGGTTCGTCACGGTGACGTCGATTACGTCGTTGCCGTTCAGGTCCTCGCCTGCGTCGAGCACACCGTTGCGGTTTCGGTCCTCCCCAAACTGCTCCACCAAATCAGAGAGCCCGTCGCCATCGCTGTCGAAGCGCGACGGGTCGGTGACCGGAGAACCATTCACCTCATCGAAGTCATCAAGTCCGTCACCATCCGTGTCGACGCGGTAAGGATCAGACGGCAAAGCACCCGAGATTTCCTCAAAGTCCGTGAGTCCGTCGTCGTCGGTGTCGGTGCGAAGCAAATCCGAGAGCACAACGCCCGTCGTGATGTTGAACTCGACGCCATCGGCCAGCCCATCGCCATCCGTATCTTGTACGTTCGGATCACTTCGCAGCTGCGAGACCTCAAGGCGATCTTCAAGCCCGTCACCGTCCGTGTCGCGCGCGTTCGGGTCGGTGCAGTAGACGGTCACCTCCAATCGGTCGCTGAGTCCATCACCGTCGGTGTCGGAGCGCGACGCGTCGGTTTCACACGCCGCTCGGGCCGGTGTACCGTATGTCAGCGTCTCTCCCGTCGTGGGGTGAATAACGTTGACGGCTCCGCAGCTCGCGCGCGGCGGTCCACACACGCTCGCGTCGTAGCGGCCGTCAGTGTTAACGTCTTCGGCAGCAACACAGTTGCCCACCACCACGTCGCCGTCGCATAGGCCGTCGCCATCACTGTCGAACGACAGCGCGTTGGTGCGAGTTGTCGCGTCCGCATCGCCAACGAAGGCGCCGGCGAGAACGTCCGCAAGAGTACGACGCGAGTCCGGAGTCGTCAGGCCAAGCTCGGCGCCATCGGGCACGCCGTCGCCATCGGTGTCGGCGCGGTTTGGATCCGTCTCGCCGGCTCCGACGAGGCCGTCCTGGTCCCGGTCTTCCTGCCCATCGGGCAAGCCATCATTGTCACGATCGTCATCATCGGCCCAGCACAAGACTTGGGCGGCCGACGGAGCGAAGCTCACACAGGTGACGCCATCCGCCGCAAGGTTCGGGCAGTCCGCACCACCTGTTTGGCACTCCGTCCACAAGCGCTCTTCGAGGCCGTTCTCGATGCCATCGAGATCGCGGTCCATGCTGACGGGGAAGGGGTCGAGCGCGTCGGTGTAGACGCGGACAGCGCCACCGAACACGTCGAACACACCGTCACCACCCCACAAGCCACCCAACTGCGGGTAAACATCCGCGTCCCGATCCGAGTCGATGTCGAAGGGATTGGAGCCCAGTGTTTGCAGCTCGAACCCATCGGTGAGCCACCCCGTCGTGCCTGCGACTTCGCCGGTCAAACAATCTGGGCCCACCAAGCAGCTCGCATTCTGCGCGCGATACCCGTCGCCATCCGTATCGGCATTCTGCGGGTCTGACGCGCCCCAAGGCAGGTCGATGTCGTAAAGAATCGTGCCGGACGACACCCCAGGCACGTGCAACTCAGCAGGCATCGAAGTGACCAGGACGCCCACGTCGTATTCCGGCGCGAAGGTCATTGGCAGGATCGCGACCCGATCGAGCAGCCAGTCCGCCTGCGAACCCAAGAGCTCGCGGACAGTAATCACGAAGCTGTCGCCGGGAGTGTATGTGCCCGCGTAGCGCCACTCGAGCTGGTTCGTCAGCGATAGGCGCGCCGCACAGACGGTGTCACCACCGCAGTCATCGACCGGCGAGTCGCCGCGTTCGACCGTCACCCACGCGTAGTTCGGGCAGTCCTCTGGGTCGCAGCCGGGGTCATCGACGTCCGCGGGCACGTCCGACAACACCTGCGCGCGCAAGAACACGGCGTAGCGTACGCCGGGCACATAGCCCCAATCTCCTGCCGCGCCAAAGAGGATGCCACTCGGGGCGCCCGCGTCGACCCGCACAGCGCGGCCGCCGGACGCGCCGGCGAGGGCAACGCGAGGCGCCGACGCCTCTGCAAAGTGCTCGGCCTCAAGCCAGAACGCCTGCGCGTTCTCACCGGCGTCCGAGATGCCGTTCGCGTTCACGTCAACCCATGTACCGATCTCGAACTTGTCGGTCGTGCCGTCTGCGTCTGTGTCGACCCAAGCGCCAGCGCCGCTCTCAGCGCGGTCATCGAGGCCGTCGCCATCACTATCAAAACGGTCGGCGAAGGTTCCGATGCTGGCCACCGGCACGGTGCCGCTTACGCCGGACAAAAGCTCGACGACGACACGCTCGATGTACCCATCAGGGCCCGCATCGAGGTTCACGGAGATCGTACCCGATGCGACCACCTGCGGTGCGGTCGACACGACGCGCGTGCCCTCCCACCGGAGAGCTGCCGTCGCGGATTTCGTCCCCGCGTTGAGCTGTACGCTCAGAGCCGCCGCCGTGCTTCCCGGCGCAACAGTCGCCGGGCGCACCACAGCGAACACGCGGAACCACGAGCCAGTCAGCGACGAGACATCCACATCCTGTACCCATTCACCGGTGGCCTCCACATCGAAGATCCGCGCGTTGTATCCGTCGACGAGCTCCGCAACGTCGGGCAGGCCATCGCCGTCGGCGTCCTGATCGACGGGGGACGGGTCGAGGCCATCAGGGATGCCGTCGGCGTCCGTATCGACACCGAGCGGATCTGTCTCAAAGTCGCGCTCTTCGCCATCGGAGAGGCCGTCGTTGTCCGTGTCCGGGTCGGTGGGGTCGGTGCCCCATCCCGCTTCGAATCCGTCATCCAGTCCATCGCCATCGGTGTCTGCTTGGAGCGGTGATGGGAACACCTGAATGCGTTCCCCAAGACGCGTAACGAAGACGCCGCGCACCTGCTCTTGGAAGTCGTTAAGGCCATCGCCGTCGGTGTCTGCGATCCCTGGGTTTGTCCCCGCGGCGAGCTCCAGGTCATCGGTCAGGGCGTCGCCGTCCCGGTCGTTGTTGACGGGGTCGCCGCCTGCCGCAAACTCGTCCCCGTCGGAGATACCGTCGAGATCGGAGTCGGATGAGTCCGGGCTTGAGCCAGAGATGTAGACCTCTTCGCCGTCGGTGAGACCGTCGCCATCGCGGTCCGGATTCGTCGGCGCGGTATCGAGAGAGTCGGCGAGGCCATCGCCATCGCTGTCCGTGCCGCGCGCGTCTGTAGGCGCGCCTTCACAGCGCCGCGCCACCACACCGAGCGGGCACACTTCGTCATAGTTCGTGATGCCGTCGCCATCGAAGTCGTCTCCCGCATCAAGTGGGTCGAGCGGGTTGAGCCCGCGATTGACCTCCACACCATCCGGGATACCGTCGCCGTCGGTGTCCGCGTTGGTCGCGTCCGTCGCGCGACGCGACTCATCGAGGTTGCTCAGTTGGTCGTCGTCCGCATCGCGGAGTGCGTCGCCTGGATCGAGCGGGTCGAGTCCCCAGAGGATCTCGAGCCCATCGCCAATCTCATCCCCGTCGGTGTCGCGGAGGCGCTCGTCAGTGTTGTAGAGGCGCACCTCATCTGTATCGAGTAGGCCGTCATTGTCCTGATCGGGGTCAGCGGCGGCCACGAAGCCATCACCATCGATGTCGACCAGCGCTTCGCGCTCCTCGTTATCGAGCAGACCGTCAAGATCACTGTCTTGCGCGAGCGGGTTCGAGCCAGCCATGACCTCCGCGCCGTCCGAGAGCGTATCGCCATCGGTGTCACTGAAGAGTGGATCGGTGCCGGCCAAGAGCTCGTCGCCGTCATTTAGCTGGTCGAGGTCGGAGTCCGCGCGAATCGGGCTGGTGCCCGCATCGAATTCTTCTCGGCTGCTCAGTCCATCATCGTCCGGGTCTGCGACGCCATCGCCACCCACGTTCGGGTCGAACCCGAAGTCGACCTCTTCTTTGTCGGTCAGCGTATCGGAATCGGTATCGGCGAGACGCGGGTTTGTGCGGAATCGCATCATCTCCTGCATATCGGTCAGCAGGTCGCCGTCGGTGTCGCGCAGCAGCGGGTCGCTCGTCAGCAAGGTCGGTACGCCTGGCGTCAACTCGACCATCATCCCCGCGACCTCATCACCGTCATCCAGCCCGTCTCCATCGGTATCTGCGACGAGCGGATCCGTCCCAGCAACCAGCTCAGCGCCATCGGGCAGCCGGTCGAGGTCGGTGTCCACCACTGCGGGGTCGGTGCGGTAGTCGAAGACCTCCGAACCATCATCGATGCCGTCGCCGTCCGAGTCCAACACGAGCGGGTTCACGCCGTAGCTCAGCTCGAGGCCGTCACGCATGCCGTCGCCGTCGGTGTCGTTGTTCAGCGGATCGGTCGCGCCGATAGTCGCCAGGGCCTCGATGCCGAACAACTCGACATCATCCGGGATACCATCTTGGTCTGTGTCTGAAAGTAGTGGGTTGGTGAAGTAAACGGCGATTTCGTCAATGTCCGTGAGGTCATCGCCATCGCTATCCTCGTTCTGCGGGTTCGTGCCGCCCTCGAACTCATCCGCATCCACCAAGCCGTCGTCATCACTGTCGACGAGGTTCGGGTCCGAACCCACGCTGAACACTTCCAAGCCGTCGGTGAGGGTGTCGTCGTCGCTGTCTGCGTCGAGCGGGTCCGTCATGTAGACGTCGACCTCGCGACCGTCGATCAGCCCGTCAAGGTCGGTGTCTGGCGCGGCGGGGTCCGTGTTGTGCACGCGCACCTCATCGAAATCGCCGAGCTCATCGGAGTCTGAATCAGCGCGGTTCGGGTTCGACCCGTGTTCGTTGACCTCTTCACCATCCTCCAATCCGTCGCCGTCGGTGTCGGCCACAAGTGGATCGGAGCCGGCGTTGGCTTCCCCGAGGTCCGTGAGGCCGTCTCCATCAGAGTCCGGGTTGTTTGGGTCGGTGCCGGCGAGCACTTCGTCAGCGTCCGGCACACCGTCGCGATCGCTGTCTTCGTCATCCGACGGGTCCAGCGGGTTTCGACCCTGCTCAACTTCTGCGCCGTCGAGGACGCCACCAAGGTCAGAGTCAGGCGCGTTCGGGTTGGTCCCTTCGGCGAACTCATCACCGTCGCTGAGCGCGTCGTCGTCGGTGTCGGTATCGAGCGGGTCTGTGAGGAAGTCCTCGACCTCAAAGCGATCGTCCACGCCGTCGAGGTCCGTATCGGTCAGCAGCGGGTCTGTCCCCAACTCCTCAACCTCGCGAAAGTCGTCGAGGCCGTCTGCGTCGGTGTCCGGGTCGAGCGGGTTCGTGAGCAGGTCGAGGACCTCGCGACCGTCGGTCAGGCCATCTTCATCGGTGTCTTCGACGAGTGGCAGCGTCAGGTAGAGGTTGACCTCATCGCCGTCCGACAAGCGGTCGTCGTCGGTGTCCGGCCGAAGTGGCTCGGTCGCGTGCACGTCGAGCTCCGGACCGTCGAGCAGCCCATCGTCATCGGAGTCGGTGTCGTTCGGGTCGGTGCCGGCGATTCTCTCGCGGGGGTCGGTGAGTTCGTCATCGTCCGAGTCTGCGTCGAGCGGGTCCGTGAGGAAGTCCTCGACCTCGAAGCGGTCATCGAGGCCGTCATCATCGGAGTCGAGGTCGAGCGGGTCGGTGCCTCTCGCGACCTCGTCGTCGTCCGTGAGACCGTCGCCGTCCGTGTCGCCGAGCAGTGGGTCCGTACCGAGTTCGTTGACCTCGCGACCATCATCGAGCGTGTCGCCGTCCGTATCGGGATTTGTCGGGTCGGTGCCGAGATCGACGTACTCCAGCCGGTCGTCGAGCGTGTCTCCGTCGGAGTCGGTCGCGAGCGGGTCAGAGCCAGCGTCCCGCACTTCGTCGTAGTCCGACACGCCATCGGCGTCGGAGTCGGTGTTGTTGGGGTCAGTGCCGAGCTCGCCCTCTTCAACGTCAGTGAGGCCGTCCGAGTCTTGATCGTAGTCGTCAAAGGCGTCGAACGGGTCGCGCCCCTGCTCAAGTTCGATGCCGTCTTCGATTCCGCCGTTGTCGGTGTCGGCGTCGAGCGGGTCCGTTCCTGCCGCGATCTCTTGTCCATCATTCGCGCCATCACCGTCCGTGTCGGGGTTGGTGGGGGTGGTTCCGTGGGTGAAGATCTCTTCCAGATCGCCGAGACCGTCTCCGTCCGTGTCGGCGAGGTTGGGGTTCGTGCCCCAAACCTCTTCGACCGCGTTGATGACACCGTCCCCATCTGGGTCTCTATCAAGCTCTGCTTCTCCTCCTTCGCAGCTTGCGACGAGCAAAAAACAAACAGCGCAAAGAAGGCGATTCACCATGAATGCCCTGCCCTTCGCGGCCCCCAAGCGAGCGCTGAAAGATAGCGGATGAAGATCAGCGGCGAAGGCTCTGAAGAGCATAGCGGACTCGCAGGTGGACTTTGATGTGTACGTTTGACGACAACCGCACTCAGGACAAGACGGCAGTTGCGGCACGATGCTAACTTGTGACAAGCTCGGTGGCAATTGCTTCTTCCACCGCATTGGTCTCCTCGTCGGCGCCAACGTAACTCGAAGGTCTGCCATGCTCGGTGTCGCACCGCTCGGCCTGCGCCGTTCCCTGATTCTAGCGTTCTCGCTTCTCTTCTGCGCGTCTGCTTGCACGGACGAACGAACGATTGAGGACGTCCCAGAAGACGCGGTTTCCCTCGCCGATGTCGGAGAGGTGACTCAGCCCGATCCACTCAACGCATGTGGCGGGCGACTGCCGACGCTGTTGTTAGACGGTGAGCCCAGCCTGCCGGGTAATACATGTGGCCCGTGTGAAGACGGAGTCGCGACCTGCGCCGGCGCAGAGACCCTCTTCTGCAACGCCGCAACAGCCGTCAACCTCTGTGGCGGATGCGCGCCCTTGCTCGACGCGCCGGACGCCACCTGCGGCGCGTGCGAAGACGGCATCATCCAGTGCGACGATGATTCCAACGGCGTCACGTGTGTCGGAGCGCGCGAGCCGAACGACTGCGGCGGATGCGCGGCGCTCATCGCTGCGCCCGGAGATGCCTGCGGCACGGAGCAGGAGCCCGCCTCGTGGGCATGTGACGGAACGGACGCGATTCAATGTTTGGATAACGACGCGAACGGCTGCGGTGGGCAGACCGTGCTCCCACGCCCCCCTGGCGAGAGCTGCGGCGCCTGCGGAGAAGGGCGATATGGGTGCAACGGCCAAGAGTCGACCCTCTGTGAAGGCGAGTTCAACGGCGTCAACGCGTGCGGCGGATGCACCATCCTGCAAGGCGCACCCGAAACCACCTGCGGAACGCTCGGTGGCACGTGGTTATGCGACGGCGAGAGCCAGGTGCGCTGCACGGCTGTGACGAACGACTGCGGCGGCACCCTGCCTCTCATGTACGAAGGCGCTCTCGCGAACCCCGCCGATGCGTGCGGCGACTGCGCGGATGGATTGCTCGTGTGCAACGGTCCAGAGCGCCTGCTCTGCCTCGACTCTACGCCTCTCAACTCCTGCGAAACATGCCAACCCCTTGAGGCCCAACCCGGCTCGCTCTGCGGTGATTGCAACACTGGGGTCGCGTCATGCGACGAGAACGGTGATATCGAGTGCATCGGTGACCGCACACCGAACGCCTGCGGAGGCTGCGCGATCTTACCGGCTGAGCCAGGCGTAGACTGCGGAACCGACACAGAGCCCGCCCGATGGCGCTGTATTCAACCGGAAGAGATGCGCTGCGTCGCACTCGATACAAACATGTGCGGCGGCGCCGCTGTGCTCGACGGGACCGTTGGCGACTTGTGCGGCACCTGCGACCGCGGCACCATCGGCTGCGATGGCACGGACGCGCTGCGATGCGTCGACGCCGAGCGTGGCGCCAACGACTGCGGAGGCTGCGGCCAGCTCAACGCGGAGTTCGACACTGGGCTCGGCGGCGAGTGCGGCTCCTGCGGCGGTGTGTACCTGTGCGACGGCACCGCGCTGAGCTGCTCGATTCAGCGAAACACCTGTGGTGGCTGCGGAACGCTCGATGGCGAGCCTGGTGATGCCTGTGTCGACGGCGTCTGGGCCTGCACGTCTTTCCGCGATGCGGCGTGCGTTGACCCCGACGCCAACGCGTGTGGCGGAGCGGATGCGTTATTGAATATGCCCGGTGTTCCGTGTGGAGAGTGCTTCGATGGCCGCTACGAATGCGTCGGGCAGAACGGCACGGTATGCGTTGGCGGAACCGACCGAAACGTCTGCGGTGGATGCGGTGAGCTTCCCGGTTCTCCGGGAGACCGCTGCGCAGCGGGCGGCCTGTGGGTCTGCGACGAAGAGGCCCTGCGCTGCGGCGTTGACATTGGCATCAACGCCTGCGGAGGCCTCGACGCGCTCGCAAACACGCCCGGCGACGCGTGCGGTCTCTGCGACACGGGCATGCTCGCCTGCGACGGAGCGAACGCCCTGACCTGCCTCGGCGAAGACGCCGAAGATACGTACCTCAATTGGCCCGATACCGACGGCGATGGTTTCGGAGACGCCGACGCTGACGCGGTCGCGATCTGTGAGGCGACCGAGGGCTTTGTCCCGAACGACGACGACTGTGACGATGAAAGCGACCGCGTGAACCCGGATATCGTCGAAGATGTGTGTGTGGATGCGGTCGACCGCAACTGCGACGGTGTTGTGGAGTTCCTCGATGTCGATAATGACGGGTCATCCGCGTGTTTCGACTGCGACGACAATGACCGCCTCCGCACCCCGGGCCGAACCGAAGTCTGCGACGAGCGCGACAACGACTGCAACGACATCGTCGACGACAACGTCGGACGCATCTTCTACCGCGACGTCGACGAAGACGGCCGCGGCAACTCAGAGGACACCATCAGAGCCTGCGCGGTGCCAGCCGGGTACGCTACCCGTGGTGAAGATTGTGATGATGATGACGCGACGCGCTCCCCCAGTCTGCGGGAGGTCTGCGACGGCGAAGACAACGACTGCGACACGGCGATCGACGAAGAACCGACGGACGCGCCGACCTACTACCTCGACGCAGACGGAGACGGATACGGCGACGCGGAAGCTCCTCTAATTTCTGGCTGCGAAGCGCCGCTTGGCTACGTGGACAATGCCGGTGATTGCAACGACGACGACGGGAACATCAACCCAGACGCCGCCGAAGTCTGCGACGGCATCGACAACGACTGCGATCGCGTGGTGGACCTCGACGCGACCGACCTCGTGACGCTGTTCTCGGACGCCGACGGCGACGGCTTCGGCGACCCACTCTCCGGCCTGCTCGGCTGCCCGAGCGCCGGCTTGGTCTCCGACGCGACCGACTGCGACGACCGCCGCACCGACGTGTTCCCAGGCGCGCAGGAGTTCGTCGGCGATGGAACCGACTCCGACTGCGACAACGAGGAAGTCTGCGTGTTCGAGCGTGATGGCGACGGTTACGCCGCGTCGCTTGACGACTTGGTGTTGAGCAGCTCGCTCACGTGCACGGGCACAGTGCCGTGCCCCGACGTCGGTGATTGTGTGCTGCTCTCGAACCCAGAAGCCGCGCTCGACTGCGATGACAATCGGCCGAGCGTCTACCCAGGCGCCCCCGAAACCCCAGCATCCGGTGGAGACCAAGATTGCGATGGTTTCGAGATTTGCTTCCGCGACGTCGACGATGACAACTACCGAAGCAGCTCCGACGCCATCGTCTTCTCGGTGGACGCTGATTGCGAAGACACCGGTGAAGCGCTAGCGACCGATCCTGTTGGTGATTGCAACGACACGACGAACGCCATCAACCCGGGATTGCCGGAGCTGGTCGCGGACGGAGTCGATCAAAACTGCGACGGCCGGGAGCTCTGTTACCCGAACAGCGACGGCGACGGCTATCGTACCGACAACTTCTTCTCGACGACAACCACGAGCTGCGTTGGGCCAGGCCTCGCGCTCTCGACGTTGCCGACGGGCGACTGCCGGGACGATCGTAATGATACGTACCCGAACGCTCCGGAAGTGACCGCCGACGGCATTGATCAGAACTGTAATGGATTTGAGATTTGCTACGTGAACGGCGACGGCGATGGGTACCGTGTGACCACACTCGCCGCCGCTGGCGCAGACACCTCGACGAGTTCGTGCGCATCGGCTGGGCTCGCGCTTGGCAGTAGGCCCACGGAGCCGTCTTACTGTGACAACGACGGCGGTCGTTACCCCAACAACGTCGATTTGGGCGATGCCAACGCGTACGACAGCAACTGCGACGGACGCGACGGCATTGCTGCGACGGACACGTACATTACTGCCAGTGACGGCACCGGGCTCTACAATACGATCAACGCTTGTAGATCGACGTGCAACATCTTCGTTCCGACGGGCAACTATTCCATGCCGAACGGGCCGGCTGTAAGCGCGACCATCAACATCTATGGTGGCTACCGCACCAGCTCTGACCTCAACGGAGACGGCAGCAGCGATGCGTTCAGCGGACGACGCTTTGGCCGAACGACGCTTGGCGAAGGCGGCAGCGGCGGCGCGTTCTACACGTCTACGTCGGGCACGAACGCGACGACGATCACGACCGCAAGTACGTCCCCAATTCTGACTGTGCCCTGGGCGCGCACCATGCGACTCGACGGTGTCTACGTCTCGGGCAACTCGCAGTCATCGGGGCTCCCCTCTGTCGGAGTGTTTGTGACGCAGGGAAACTTGATTGCACGGAACGCCTACATTCGCTCAAGAACCGGCGGAACAGCCGGTAACGCCAGCACCGGCACCAGTGGCAGCGACGGTGGGGATGCCAGCGACCGAACGGGCGGCAGCTCCAGCTGCTCCGCCTGGGGAGGCTACGGCGGAAGCCCAGCCTCTGGAACATTCAGTGGCAACACGTGCACCGCCTACGAGAACCCCGGCTCCGCGGGCTCCACAAGCGGCGGAAGCGGCGGAAGCGCCGCTGGGTACACGTTCACGCGTGAGTGCGACGGTGACGATCTCGACACGTCAGGCAATAACGCGGCCAACAACGCTGGCGCAGGCGGCAACGGCACTTGTGGAGGCGGCGGAAGCAGAAGCGCTGACACGGACGGCCTCATCTACTCAACAGGCTGGTTTGCTGCGACCGGCGGTAGTGGCGGCGCCGGCAGCAGCGGCTCAGGCGGAGGCGGTGGAGGCGCAGGCGGAGCGCTCTGCGGGCGAGACGACGGCGGAACGTTCTGCGGCGGCAGCGGCACGCATTCTCGCACAGGTGGACGAGGCGGTGGAGGCGGTGCCGGCGGTTGCCGAGGATACGGTGCTCCAGGCGCGAGCCAAGGAGGCGCATCTATCGCCGTGCTCGGCTACTACAGCAACATAACCTTGCAGAATACGCGGCTCGAAACCGGAAGCGGCGGAACGGGAGGCCGCGGAGGATCCGGGGGACGAGGCGGAAACCGCGGAAACAATGCAGCAGGCGCCGGTGGCACATCCGGCAGCGCGAACGGCATCACGACCACGGCAGGCACGGGTGCCTCAGGTGCTAAGGGCGGCTACGGCGGCAGCGGAGGAGGAGGCGCAGGCGGCAATGGCGGGCCATCGATTGGCCTCTTTACTACCGGCGGCAGTAGCAACACGTTGAGCGGCGTCGTATACGCGATCGGCGGCGGAGGCGGCGGCCAAGTCGGTGGTGCCGGTGGCACTCGGAGCGGAGGCGATTGCTCAGGCGCAACGGGCGGGAGTGGCACGACGGGGCTCGTCGCCAACACCCGGGGCTTCTGAGTCACGCGTTGGTTGCGTTCAAGATGACCGCTCGCCGAGCGGCCCAGGCGCTTTCGGCGCTGACGTTGGTTTGCGCTTCTTCGATCGCGCTCGGACAACCCGAGCAGCCCACGCCAACGTCGGTCACGACAAGCGTCCCGTCTACGACATCCCACGGTCGGTCACACGACGTCAGTGCGCCCGCTCCGGGGCTGACGCGCGCGCGTGCGACTGTGGACGAGGCTCTGCGCGACGCGCAGAGGTGGGTGCTCACCGCAGACTCCGGCGCAGACTACTCCACGCCCCTCATCGCCCGCTATCTGAGCCAGCGATACGGCTGGCGAATTGGTGCGTTGCAGCTGGTGCGGGCTGCCCAAGGCGTCATGCGTGAGCCCGAATCAGTGGACTGGGGCCCTCTCATCGGTGCGCCCTTCCCCGCAACCCCGCGCTGGGGCGCCGGCACACCACGCTACACGTGGGTTCCGACTGCGGCGCTGCGCTGCCACATGACAACCCCAACGACGAACCTCGACGTCGAGCTCACCGAGATGTTGTCGGGAGGTGGGTATACCAACACCCATGCAACACTCGCGTGGGTGTGGATGACTGAGCTTGGTTGCGAGACGGATATTGAGCGGGCTGTGGTGATCGCGGCGGCTTCCTCCGTCGTGGCGGTCACGCACCCCAGTCATGATCTCGGCCTCGAAGCACGTGCGATGCTCGCTCTCGTCGGCGGCGAACTGACCGACGAAGATGTGCAAGGTATCCTCGACGCGCAGCGGCCGGGCGGCTGGTGGGGAACTCCCGCCAATCGTTACCACGCAACCATACTCGCCTCCTTGGCCCTGCTGGCGCACCGGGGTGAGGTCTTACGAGACATCTCCATGACCTTCCTAGTGCCTCGCAGCCGCTAACCCCGGCAATAGAGTCCGGCCAGCGCACCAAACTGTTGCACCCTCGTGCTCGATGCACGACTATCGTTTGTATCCACAACTGTTTGCAGGAGCTGCTCGTGTCGAGCCACCTGACCCTGATCCGTCGCGTCTTCGCACTTGTCTGCGCCGCAGCCGTCGTCTTGCCGGCTACGCTAAGTAGCGCGCAGTCGAACCGCTTCTCCACGCAGCTGTTCCGCCCTACCCCGTCGCAGACCCAGGGTCTCTTCGTGAGCGAGTCGGCGCAGACCAGCGGGCACCTCGAAGGCGAGTTCAGCCTCGTGGGCAGCTACGCCTACGCCCCGCTGACGCTCATCTCGGGCGACGACACGCTAGGCCGCTTGGTTACGGCGGTCGGTGCCGTCGACCTGCTCCTCTCGGTCGGTCTTAGCGACTTCTTCGAGATTGGGCTCGATGTGCCGCTCCTCTTCTTGGAGGCGGGCGTTCCCATCCAAGGCTTCCGCGATATCCCCCTTCGCGAGAACTACACAGGGCTCGGCGATATCCGAATCGTCCCCAAGGTAATGTTCTTCGACACCTCGGTAGCGGGCGAGAGCACGGGCGTCGCGCTCGGACTCTCCGCTGGCGTTGGGCTCCCGACCGGCGATCTGGACGCGTACGCGGGCACTGGTGGCATCAGCATTGAACCGACGCTCAACTTGGATGTGCGCTTTCGCAGGCCTCACCGGCTGCAGTTAAACGCTGGCTATGCTGTGAGGCCGGATGCGGAGCTCGGAAACATCGAGGTGGGCGACGCGATTCTACTCTCCGGTGGCGCCGCGTTCGGTGTGCATGACCGCGTTGAGCTGCTGCTTGAAGGGTTTGGCCACATCAATCTGGCCGACGACCTCAGCTCTGAAGAAGTCTCTTTCGAAGCACTCGCCGGCGTGCGCGCTCGAGTCGGTAGCGGTGTGCTGCTTCAAGCGGCTGGCGGAACCGGCATCACCGGTGGAGCCGGAGCAGCCGACTGGCGCCTACTGGCCGGCGTCGGTTATGCGTGGGGCCCTCGAGACCCGAACGCCGACGTCGATGGCGACGGCATACGCGATCAAGACGACCTGTGCCGGTCAACGCCTGAGGACTTCGACGGCTACGAAGACGAAGATGGATGCCCCGAAGACAACGACCGTGACGGCATCGCCGACGAAGACGACGCGTGCCCGATGGACCCCGAGGACTTCAACGGGGTTGAGGACGAAGACGGATGCCCCGAGGGCGATGACACGCCTGAAGAGCCAGTGGACACGGACGGCGACGGACTCCTGGACCCCGACGACGGCTGCCCGACCGACGCGGAAGACTTCGATGAAATCGAAGATGAAGACGGGTGCCCGGAAGACGACGCGGACAACGATGGACTCCTCGATGTTGATGACACCTGCCCGATGCGAGCGGAGTCGGCGAACGGCTGGGACGACGCGGACGGATGCCCGGACTCCCTGCCGAGCCTCATCGTACGTTTCGAGCTCGACTCTGCTGACCTTACCGACGCGGCGAAAGCGGACATTGACACCTTCGCCGAAGAGCTCGATGGAGCCGAGGGCATCGTGAGAGTCGAGGTCATCGGATACACCGACGACTCAGGTTCAGATGCCTACAACGCGCGTCTGTCCTCACGACGAGCGCGGGCAGTCTCGCGGCGACTCGATGCTCAGGGCGTCAGCAGCAGCGTCTTGTCGTACCGTGGCGTAGGTGCGGACGACCCCGTCGCCCCGAACACCACCGAAGCCAACCGGTCGCGCAACCGCCGCGTCGAAGTCGAAGTCGAAGTCGAAGTCGAAGTCGAAGTCGAAGTCGAAGTCGAAGTCGAGGTCGAGGTTGAGGTTGAGGTTGAGGTTGAGGTTGAGGTCGAGATCGAGGTCGAGGTCGAGCCCTAGAGGCTCGGCTCTCGCGCACGGCGCGGCATCGAAGAAGCCGGTACGGACTCACACTGAGAGTCCGTACCGCGCACTATCGAATCTTGAAGCGGACTGGATGCACAGGTGCGCAGCGCCAAGCCGCAGCCAGCTTGGTCTCGCTTTCGATCGCTCGGCCGCCCAGACGCCGTGTGGGCGTCACGATTGTGGTCGGCTCGAAGACGGCGTCACCCGCGTCGGTTCTGACCTGCAGCTCATCGTCCGACACCCAGCGCGCGCTCCACTTGGCGTCGTCATAGGGCACACGCAGCGTGAGCCAGCTCGGCGGCTTCTTGGCTCCGGGTCGCGCCGCGCAGAAGAGCAGCGAAATCCAGTCTATCGCTCGGAGTAGCGCGTAGTCATGCGCGGCCTCCTCGGCGGAGCGCCCCAGGGTGCGTAGCCAACCGACGCGCTGCGTCGCTCGTTCCCGCGCGAACGCACTCTCCGCGTCGATGAAGGCGGTGAAGTGCAGGCTAGCGATCACACCAGCATAGAGCGAGACCTCCGCCGTGCGGTCGATGCAGCTCGCCCAGATTGCCGGGCGCTCGTTTGCCGGCCAGTTCTCGAAGGTGGTCAGGCCAGCCGACGACCAGCGAGGCTGCGCGTCCATTGGCCGCCACCCATCATCGTGGTGGCGGCAGGCGAGCAAAACGTCGTCGCACGCCGCGTGAATGAGACACGCACGCGCGAGCTGCTCGCACTGCAGCGCGTGGTCGACCTGGGTCACCAGCCAGAAGGAGCCGTTTCGGTTCTGAGCAATCATAGGCCTAATCTACGATGGGCGACCGAATGTCTCCACCGTAACGCGTACGCTCGCCGCTCCGATCGCCAAGCGGCTCACATCAAGCGCCGCTTGGCCCGCCTGCGATCGCCGCATCACACCCCTCCGAGTCGTCGACGCAGATTGTGTCGTCGCCTTCCTCTTGGCACTGATACGTTCCGACTCCACAAGTGCCGCAGCTGTCACCGATCGGGTTCGTTAGCGCACCGCAGCCACCACAGGCGTTGCTGTCATCGACACAGCTCGTGGCCTCTAGGCCGTCGCATTGCAGCACGCCGCATAAGAACCCAGTGCAGATCTCGCCTGGCGCACCCGCAAGCGTTCCGCAGCCCCCACACGCGTTCGCGCCGGGGTCGACGCACGCTGTGTCGCCGGTTTCCCCTGCGCATTCGTACATTCCGCAGTCGCCGCAACTGTCATCAACCGGGTTCGACAGCGCACCGCAGCCGCCGCAATCGTTGCTGTTGTCGACGCAGGTTGTGGCCTCCAGGCCGTCGCATTGCAGCACGCCACAGGGGGCATCGGTGCAGGCGTCGCCCGGCGCACCCGCAAGCGTTCCGCAGCCCCCACACGCGTTGCTGTCATCGACACAGCTCGTGGCTTCTAGGCCGTCGCATTGAACCACTCCGCAGGCGAACTCGGTGCAGGCGTCGCCCGGCACGTCGGTGAGGTCTCCGCAGCCACCACACGCGTTCGCGCCGGGGTCTTCGCACGCGGAATCCTCTGTCTCCTCGTCGCAGATGTAAGTGCCGCAGGTTCCACACGACTCGCCAAGTGTGTTCGTGAGGGGTTCGCACGAGCCGCACGGGTTAGCGCCCGGGTCATTGCAGACCAACCCGTCGTCTCCCCCGCACGCTAACGCGCCGCATTGACCACACTCGTCTCCCTCTGCGCCGGAGAGGGTCCCGCACCCGCCACAAATGTTCAGACCGGGGTCTTCGCAGCTCAGTCCGCCCTCCGTGTCACACACAAGCGCGCCGCACTCACCGGCGCACTCATCACCAGGCGCCCCAGCGAGTTCGCCGCAGCTACCGCAGGCGTTTGTATTGTTGGAGCAAGTTGTCCCGTCGACGCCATCACACACCACGCTGCCACAGGTCGCGACGACACCGCCCGTCCCGAGCGTCCCACAGAAATCTCCGGGCGCAGCGTCGATCGCAGCACACCCTCCGCACGCGTTCAGACCCGCGTCGACACAGCCTGAGTCTCCCGTTTCCCCGTCGCACTCTACGACGCCACAAACGCCACACTCATTGCCGAGCGGTTCACTCAATAGTCCACAACCACCACATGCGTTCGCGCCGGGGTCATTGCAACTCACGGCCTCCTCACCCTCACACTCGTAGACACCGCACTCGCCACAGGTGGCGAGAGGCTCGGCGACAAGCGGGGAGCACCCGCCACAGGAGTTAGCGTCTGACGCTTCACACGTAGCGCTCTCGGTGCCATCGCACACCCAAGTGGCGCAGAGGCCACAGCTCTCGCCCAGCGGCGCCGTGATAGGAGCACAGCCACCGCACGCGTTCAGACCCGCGTCCTCGCAAACAAAATCGCCTGCGACACTGCACGCCAACGCGCCACACACGCCGCAGTCGTCGCCGAGATTGCCATCGAGCTGCCCGCAGCCATCGCATTCGTTCGAGTCATCGAAGCAGCTCAAGGTGTTGGTCCCCTCGCAAACGAAGGTGCCGCAGTTGAGCCCACCGAAGGGGTCGAAAGAGCCGCAGAAGTCTCCTGGCGAGCCGTCGATGAGTGCACAGCCGCCGCAGCTGTTGACGCCGGGGTCGCTACACACACTGCCGCCGGTAACACGGTCACAGACAAAGGCGCCGCAATCGCCGCAGGCGTCGCCGACGGGGTTGCTAAGGGGCTCGCACGTGCCGCAGTCGTTGAACCCGTCGTCTTCGCAGACCACGCCGTTCTCGCCGTCACACACGAGCACGCCACAATCACCGCAGGCGTCGCCGGGCTGTTCTCCGAGTGCGAGGCATCCACCGCACGCGTTTACTCCAGCGTCGTCGCATGTTGCGCTCTCCTCACCGTCGCAGGCCCATCTACCGCAGACGCCGCACTCCTCACCGATCGGCTCGGCGATCACGGCGCATCCGCCGCAGCTATTCAAGCCAGCGTCGAAGCATCCTATCTCGCCACCCTCTGCGCACTGCAAGGTGCCGCAGATGCCACACGCCGCACCGACCGTGCCATCCAAGGGGCCGCAAACGCCACAGCCGTTCACGCCGGGATCCACGCACTGCGTGTCAGCGGTGACGGAATCACAGGCGAATACGCCACACGTGCCGCACTCGTCACCGAGTACATCAGACAGGTCGCCGCAGCCGCCGCATTCATTCGCGCCCGGGTCGTCGCAAGACAGCGTTCCATCGTCGCCACACGCCAAGGTACCGCATTCGCCGCAGGCGTCATTAGGAGCGCCACCGAGTTCGCCACATCCTCCACACGCGTTCAGCCCTGCGTCGACACAGACGGTGTCTCCGCTCTCGGCATCACAGCCGTAGACTCCGCATACGCCGCAATCGGCGCTAAGCTCGTTGCTCAATTCACCGCATCCGCCGCAGGCATTCGCGCCGGGGTCGTCACAGGCCAGCGCGCCATCAACGCCACAGGCGAAAACGCCGCACACGCCGCATTCATCGCCCGGAGTTGCGTCAAGGTCGCTGCACACGCCGCAGGCGTTCACGCCCGGATCTACACAAAGCATCGCGCCCAACTCGTCGCAGGCGAACGCGCCGCACTCGCCGCAACTAGCGCCGAGCTCTTCCGCTAGCTCGCCGCAGAAACCACAGGTGTTCAGGCCGTCGTCCTCGCAGATGACATCACCCTCTTCGCCACAGGCATAGACGCCACAATCGCCGCAAACGGCGTCGAGTTCCGCTGAGATCTCACCACATCCACCACAGACATTCGGGCCTGGGTCTTCGCACAGCACCGACTCGCCATCGCAAATCGAGGTGCCGCAAACGCCGCAGTCATCGCCTGGCTCCGACTCGAGCACCGCGCAGCCACCGCACCCATTCTGGGGGTCTGGCCAGCAATCTGGGGCGGAACCTCCGAAGCCGACGCTCAAGTGCTGGCACTCGCACTGAACGTGTCCGTTCTCTCCGACCCGGCAGGTCTCTCGGTCAAGCGGCAAGAAGCGCTCACTGTTGCCGAGCTCGCCCCAGAAGAGATTCGGAAATGGGCCGACCACGGACTCGTCGAAGCCGACGATAATCGGGACGACAAAGGTTGTATCGACTGGGCTGAACTCGAATATTGGCGTCACTGCCACGAGTGGCGACGGGTCGAGTTCCGCCCGCAATCGCACGCAAATGACAACGTCTTCAGACACAGCGCGGGGTGGAATGATGATGCTGACGCCGGGCAACTCAAAGCTGGTTCCCTCAGGGGTCACGAGCACGCACTCCGGGTCGAGCGGGGTCACATCCGTGTCGTCGACGTCCTCAACATCGTTCGTGTCTTCGCCATCTTCGACGTCGGCGTCATCGAGAAGAACCGTATCGGCCTCCACGTCCGGCGCATCGGCGTCTGGCACCTCCACATCGGTGTCGTTTTCGACGTCGGCTTCGCCCGTGCATGCGCACGCGTCGAAATAGCCTGTGGGGAGGCACTCTTGCACGCTCGGAATGCCGCCTTCGCACAAACAAACACGGCGTTCCCCCGCTGTTGTGCAGGCATCCGGCTCTTCGGTGTCACCGCCGCATCCGGCAAAAGAGAACACTGCGACGGCCAGCGGCAGCCAAAAGAAGGCAGAACGATTCATGCGGGGACTCACAGCGTGAAGTGTAGCTCAAGCACGAACGCTACTGAAAACCACCCCTCCCGTCTACGGCGCGATTCGCGCGACGTTCAGCGCGATGAGTCGCCATGCGAGACACACGTCGCTCCGCCGCCGAGCCCGCCGTTAACAGAAATTCTGCGTCACCCACATCCATCCATCTGCGTCGACATAGACCCCGATCGCGGCCGTGCGCCACGAAGGATTCAGCAGATTTTGCCGATGGGGTGGGCTGTCCATCCATCCTTGCACGGCGGCCTCCGCAAGCTGCGCCAACGTTCTCACGGTCTGGGGTTCCTGCCGCCCATCGCTGTACACCACCCACTGCGCGACGCGATGAACGCGAAAGAGGTTCTCCCCTCCCGAGAGAAATCGCTGTCGCCCCGCCGGGACACGGCAGCTAAAGCCCGCGAGTTGATAGCGGTCTTCGAAGTCTTGACCCCCTACCTCGTGCGCGAACGTGTCGCGACGCGCCATGTTACGACTGTGTCCGTGCGCGATGTCGCGCAGCTGCGGCTGCCACGACGTCGCAGGGAGGCGTCGGCGTTCGCGCTCGTGATTGGCCCGCCGGTGGATCTCGCGTTCGAGAGCGTCGATATCGAGATCCGCGGCCCACGACTGAGTCGTCGAAAGACTCTGGTTGGCGGAACGACCAGAGCCGTCAAACCGGGTACAACCCGACACCGCGACACTGAGCAGCAGTAGGATTGGGAACACGAAGGTGTGTGATGCGATGCGGTCGAACATGACGATTCCAACGAACGGTGGCGATGTGGCGTGGCATTCACTGTGACAGCGGCTTCCCGCCATGACGCGCCGAAAACACGAGGCACAGCGGTCGCGCGACGCGTCTGCGAATCGGCGCGGAGAGAGGGCTTCCGTACAACTACATCGGCACATCCCGTCTTGCGTTCGATGGAACTTCTGCGATACGGGGACGTGCGCTCACATCCCAGACTTCATTCTCCTAGGAGGAGACTGTGCGACGAATCACTTTCCTTGCTCTACTTACGACATCGCTCTGTTTTGCCGCGTGTGGCGAAGGCGAAGGCGGCGAAAACGAAACCGACACCGCCGTAACGGACACGTCGGACACCTCAGGCGCTGACGGCACCGAAGACGGCTCCGTTGACGATGCCTCAACCGACGCTGGCGAATGCGCGGCATGCAGCAGCTCGCGAGACTGCACGGGCGGCACGGTGTGTGTGGACGGTTGCTGCGAAGTGGCTCCCGACACCGGCACGCCGGACACAGGCGCCGGATGCGGCGATGTGACCTTCGCTGGCGAGTGCGAAGGAAACGTTGCACGCTGGTGTCAGGACAACACTCTGATGGAGATCGATTGCGCGACGGATTTCCTGACGCGCGCAACGTGCGAGTTCATCAACGATGATTTCGGGTTCTTCTGCGCGGTTGCGCCGACTGCCGAGTGCGTGGTTCCCGACAGTCAAGGAGCCCCGCAGCCCGTCCTGTGCACGGGCACCGACCCGGCGTGCTCCTTCACGGGTGAAGCCTACATTTGTGTCGAAAACGTCGACGGGTGTGTTGTTGACGGGTTCGCACCCGGCTGCATCGGCGAGTTCTTCGCTCAGAACTGCAACCAGCAGCAGGTCGTCGGCCTCGATTGCGGCGAAATCGGCGGCGTTTGCGGCGGTGAGGGTTGCGAAGCCCTTCCGGCAAACGGCCCCTGCGCCGAAACCGTGCTTCTCTGCGGTCCGGCGCTTGACTGCGTTGTCGACGACACCACTGGCCTCGGCACATGCGTCGCGGCTGACCCGACCTGCGATGATGGCGTCATGAATGGCGACGAAGAAGGCATCGACTGCGGCGGAGCGGACTGCGACGCGTGCCCAGACCCCACCTGCGAAGACGGCGTCCTGAACGGCGACGAAGAAGGCATCGATTGCGGCGGAGAAAGCTGCGACGCATGCGAAGTCGAAGCGAACTGCGAAGACGGCCTCATGAATGGCGACGAAGAAGGCATCGACTGCGGCGGAGAAAGCTGCGACGCATGCGAAGTCGAAGCGAACTGCGAAGACGGCGTCATGAACGGCGACGAAACGGGTGTCGACTGCGGTGGAGACACATGCGACGAGTGCATCGCGACCGCCACCTGCGAAGACGGCCTCATGAACGGCGACGAAGAAGGCGTCGATTGCGGCGGAGCAAGCTGCGACCCATGCGGGATGTAGTCTCGAAGGCTTGAGATGAAAACGCCGCGCTGCACTCATGCAGCGCGGCGTTCGTCGTTTTGCGGACCTCGCGCTGGGCAATAACGGTCACACAGCCGCGACGACGTTCAGCACGGCCGTAGCGCTTACGCCCTCAACTTCGCAGGGGTCGAGTTCAACTCCGACCCCACCCGTGCAGGTCCACTGCTGCAAAGCCCACGGCCTAGTCCTCCGGATAATGAGCGGCGCCCGACGCTACGTTGACCACCGTTGATGCCCCCGCTCGTTTTCTCCGCCTGTTTCGTAGTTAGGCGCCCCGTCAGGCGCCTCTATCAAGCTGCCGCGCCTCCTTCGAAAACTGCGGGCTCGTGACGGGCCTGCGTTTGTGTAGGCTGGAGAGCACGCGCACTCGTTGGCGCGCTCTACATCGGCGCAGTCGCGCTAAACATAGCCGAAAGCGCGCAGCTGCTCGTCCATGATCTCAAGCATTTGCTGACCCAGCTCGCTATCGACATCGTGCTTGTGGTTCCGCGAGCTGATTTTCGACATGTCGTAGCCGAAGCGCTCAGGGTCGAGGCCTGCGACGTCTCCGATTCGCGCGAGCTGCCCCTTGGGGTCGTCGCACAAGTCTTCGTACCTCACGGTGACGTAACGGCCCTTCTCGCTGAGTCCATATTGCACATTTACACGCTCCAACTCCGCCACACAGTCGCGCCAGTAGCGGGCCGCGTGCAGTCGGTACTCCGCCTGATTAGCCATCACGTGTTCGTACTTGTGCCACTCCTTCACCACGAACGACTCGCAGACGGGGAAGCCGTGTCTGACGAGGTGAACAACCCGAAGGTTTGGCCAAACCCGCAAGAGCGTCGGAAGCAAAAATGCCCCCATTGCCGTCTTGATGAGCGTCTTCGGGTAGCCCAAGCCTTCCGTAATCCGGAAGCCACGAATGACGCGGCGGAGCCTCACGTCGTTACTCTCCGGCCAGGCTGCCAGGGAAAGCTCGGTGTGAAGCCGGGGGTTAACGACGAACGGAGGTACCTCAATGCTGCGGCGCCGGTACGGGTAAGTCGCCGGGTGCAACACGGTGTTGAGTTCGCCCGGCACATCCTCAATGTCGGGGTGGGATTGTAGTACGCGAACGGTCAGAGTCGAGCCACAACGACCGGTTCCGAGCACGACCAGAGGTGCGTCTGTCTCTCCAATCTCGGAGACCAGACGAGCGGCGATCTCGTAGGCCGCATAGCGTGCCCTCAGCGGCACGTCGACCGGCACTGGAAGCGACACGCGACCGATCAGGTTCTCTGGCATTCGTATTCGCATGGCCGATCCTATCGCAAGCGCCCGAGCGTTTGCAAGGAACCCGTAGACCCCGTGAACGCCTGAAACCGGCTGCCTTGATGGTCGATTGAACGGGCTAGCGCTCGGCCGCCGCGCCCATGTCCGCCCCGATCTGAGCGGCGCTGCGGTACTGCGCGTTGGATACGATATTCAGAGAGCTATCGAGCACGATCGACGCATCGTTCGCCGGAACACCAGAGCCGATACGGAACGCATTGCTCGGGTCAAAGAACACCGGCATCGTCAACCCGTAGCGCGCTCGAATCTCCGCGCACAGCGCAGCATCTGCTCCCCCGACGTCGGCGTTCTGAGTGACTACAAACCAGATCTCAGCGCCCTCGACTTCCTCCGCGGCATAGAGCGCTTGAATCAACGGTGCCTTCCGCCGGCAACTTGGACACCAGTCCGCAAAGCCGATGATCGTCGAGACGCTGGCCCCGCATAGATCGTGTGTCGACACAACGTCTCCCTCACAGGTGGTCAGCGGGAGGTCCGGCAGCACATTTCCAGGCCTCGTCCCCGTCGCCCCATCACCTGGACACATCGTCGGAGCGACGTCCTCTGCGACGTCCTCTGCGACGTCCTCTGCGACGTCCTCTGCGACGTCCTCTGCGACGTCCTCTGCGGCGTCCTCTGCGACGTCCTCTGCGACGTCCTGCGCGATATCCGCGACGGCGTCTGCCATTGCGTCATCATCGACGTCGCCGCCCGAGTCGGGGAGGGATGTGTCGCCCGTGCCGTCCGACGCGTCTACACTTGTGGCATCTGCGACGTCTGCGCCTGGTGTGTCGCCACCATCGGTAGCCGCGTCGATGACCGCATCTGGCTCTACCGTGTCCTCAACCGCGTCGTCGGTGCCAGTATCGTCGGCTGCATCCTCTGACGCTTCACCCTCGACGTCCGCCCCGACCTCCACAGCGGCGCTGTCTTCGGCATCCTCCTCCGCGTCTTCCTCCGCGCCATTGTCGAAGAGCACGTCGACGGCGCCATCCGACGCGTCCGCCACAGCGGCGGTATCCAAAGACTCGTCTGGGTCAGCGCACGCGACGACACAGAGAAGCGAGAGCAGCAAGAGCGTTCGGGTCATGGGCGCGGAGTGGCAGTAGTAAACGGATCTCCCCCCAAGATGCCCCCAGCAGGCACAGGATTCAAGAACACTCGAGAGAGCGAAGGGAGGGCTACATGCAGTGCCGGCGACGCAGTACGTCGGCCCCCTAACACGACCCACGACCGTGCACCTCCCCGACTTCCGCTCAACCTTCGGCGGGGGCGAGTCGATGCTCTCACTGCATCTCCCCCTCAAGTGTGCATGTGTGCACCTCTTCACTATGCCCATCCCTTCGACCGCAGCGATATCAATCCTGGCTGACGACTATGTCGACTCGCTCGATGACGCGTCTCTTCGCCGCGAGCTGAAGCAGCGGAATCATCAGCTGAAGCTTCTGGGCGAGTTCTCAACCGACATGGTTGTGCTGTCTTCGCTGGAGGGGTGTCCTCTGTGGTGCAACGACGCAGCGGCCCAAACGCTCGAGATGACGAAAGAGGAGCTGCTGCAGGTACCTGTTCAGGACCTTGTGCACCCCGATGAATCGGAGGCGCTGGAGCAGCATCGTAGGCGAGCGCTCACTTCCAACGCCCCCCTCGCAAGAACGGTGCATCGGCTCCGCCGCTCCGACGGCGCGTGGGCGTCGGTCCACGCAAACCTCGAGACAATCGGCGGGCGTATCACGCCGGCGAGCATGCTCATCGTCAATCAGCTGCAGTGCCAACGGGCGACGGCGCCCGGCGTCATCGTTGAGGCACAACGCAACTTCCAGCTGCTCGCCGAAGCGTCTCTAGATATGATCGCGCGCCACCGCCCTGACGGGCAGATGCTCTATGTGTCTCCCGCGGCAGCGGCACTGCTCGGCTACGAGCCCCACATGCTGGTCGGCCGGACCCTTCTCGACTTCTGCCACCCCGACGATCTCAACTCGATGACCATGGCCGGCGAGTTTGTGGTCTCGAGCGAAGGGAAAGACGACGGGTTCGCCTTTGAAGACGCGCGAATTTGGCTGGAGATTCGTGGCAACGTCGCCCGCCTTCGCTGCCGGCTGCGCCACGAAGCCGGACATCACATCTGGTGCGAGCAAGTTATCACTGCAATTCGTGACTCCGCAGGCAAGTTCGAGGAGCTCGTCAGCGTCACGCGAGACATCACACGCATCAAGCTTCACGAGACCGAACTGGAGGAGATCAACCAAGATTTGGAGCATCGGATTCGGCGCCGAACCAACGAGCTACAGTCATCCAATGCTGAGCTTCGAGAGGCGATGGGGCAACTCGAACGCACGCGTGACCAGCTGGTTCAGGCCGAGAAGCTCTCCTCGCTGGGCGAACTCGTCGCGGGTATCGCGCACGAGATAAACACCCCTGTCGGCGTAGGCCTCACTGCTGCCTCCCATCTGCGTGAAAAGACGGAGATATTCCAATGCGCTTTCGAGTCCGGGAACATGACTCGCTCCGCGCTCGCCGCGTTCGTCGCCACCGCGGACGAGTCCTCGAGCATCACCGTAACCAACCTAGAACGAGCAGCGCATCTCATCCGCTCGTTTAAGATGGTGGCGGCGGACCGTTCCAGCGAGACGATTCGCACCGTCGATTTGCCGTCCTATATGCATGAGGTGCTCATCAGTTTGATGCCGCAGCTCCGCAAGCAGAAGCACACAGCTGTCGTGCGGGCTTCGATGCCCTACGAGATCACCACGGCGCCAGGCGCACTCTCGCAGGTCATCACGAACCTCGTGATGAATTCCATACGCCACGGGTTCGAGAATATGCGAGATGGACAAATTGAGATCACCATCTCGCAAAACGCCGATGAGTCGCTGCGAATACGCTACGCAGACAACGGCCACGGAATCCCGAAGGAGCACATCAAGCGCATCTTCGATCCGTTCTTCACCACAAAACGCGGTCAGGGCGGCACAGGGCTTGGACTGAACATCGTCTTTGGCTTGGTCAAAACCGTGCTCCGAGGTGTCGTCGAAGTGGAGTCGACGATGGGCGAAGGCACAGCGTTCACGTTCAACCTGCCTCCAATGATCTCGTCGACCGATTCGTGCTTTGATATCAAATCCCCGTTGGCCAATGAGCTAGCCTCATGAGCGACAAGAAATCACAATTCACCATTCCAGAGCTTAGGGGTGGTATGGGGCCGTCGAGCGGGGATGCCGCGAACATTGACAAGGTTGCGCCGCAGGCCTTCGTCTCGTCACTGCCGACCCACGAGGCAGAGACCCCTATCGCTTTCGACATCTACGACACGCTAGAACTCGATGT
>JBLFZA010000011.1:0-32430 GCA_047610025.1 Bradymonadia bacterium
AAAAAACAACAACCACGCCCGCTGGTCCTGCGCGCGGGGGGGGCGGGGGCGGGGGCATCGAATGCAAAGTCGGAGGCGCAGGCCGCGAGTTCTCCTCGCGAAAACCGCCCACAATCAGACACGGCCTAGACTCCGCAGGCGACCACATCGTCCCAGGTCAACGGCACTCCGTTGATCGCACTGCGCTCCGCGATCCCTACCCGCACGTCCGACACTCTGCGCCGCTTAACGACGCTCACCTCTGTGACGAGTCGATCACGTCGCACCAGGATGTTCAACGCTTCGGCGCGGTACTCTGGAGTGGTGCCCAACACCGAGGCGTCTCCGAGGAGCTCAAGCGCGCGTGTTTGGCCACCAGCGCTCTTCCATAGCGTGACGGGTTGGTCTGTACGGTGGAGTCGAAACAAGGGCACGTCACCTGCTGGCCGGCAACCGCGCACCCGGCGGAGGTGGAGCGGCCGTCGCGCTCAGGCGGCACGTGCCGCGCTGATCGGCGCGCAATGCGCACGCTGTGCAGCCCCCTCATTCCGTGCGCGGACTCAGCGCTAGCAGACGCCGCCGGAGAGTGCGGACGTCACGGACGAAGAATCACCGCCTTCAGACGCACTCCCCCACGTCACGACGCTGCCGTCCGACTTCAGAGCCGCGAACGCAAGACCCGTGGAAAACACTTCGACAACACCGACCAGGTCAGAAGTAACGGATGACGAATCACCGCCAGCTAGCGAGTCCCCCCACGTCACGACGCTGCCGTCCGAGTTCAGAGCGGCGAACGCATTACTCGTGGAAAACACGTCGGTAACATCGATCAGTACAGACGTAACGGACGACGAATCACCGCCGTAGGATGCATGCCCCCACGTCACGACGCTGCCGTCCAACTTCAAAGCCGCGAACGCACTACCCGTGGAAAACACTTCTGCAACATGGGTCAGTTCAGACGTAACGGACGACGAGTCACCGCCGTAGGATGCATTTCCCCACGTCACGACGCTGCCGTCCAACTTCAAAGCCGCGAACGCATTAACCGTGGAGAACACCTCGACAACATCGATCAGGTCAGACGTAACGGACGACGAATCACCACCGGCTAACGAATCCCCCCACGTAACGACGCTGCCGTCTGACTTCAGAGCGGCAAACGCATACCCCGCGGAGAACACTTCGACAACACCGGTCAGGTCAGACGTAACGGACGACGAATCACCACCGTACGTCGAAACCCCCCACGTCACGACCCTGCCGTCCGACGTCAGAGCGGCGAACGCATACCCCGCGGAGAACATTTCGATAACACCGGTCAGGTCAGACGTAACGGACGACGAATCACCGCCGTACGACGAGTGGCCCCACGTCACGACGCTGCCGTCCAACTTCAGAGCAGCGAACGCAAAGTACGTGCAGAACACTTCGACAACACCGGTCAGGTCAGAGGCAACGGACGACGAATCACCACCCCATGTCGAATCTCCCCACGTCACGACGCTCCCGTCTGACTTCAGAGCAGCGAACGCAAAGTACGTGCAGAACACGTCTGCAACACCGGTCACTTCATCCGTAATGGATGACGAATCACCGCCGAAGTGCGAATTCCCCCACGTCACGACGCCGCCGTCCGATTTCAGAGCGGCGAACGCCCTATTCGTGGAGAACACCTCTGCAACATTGGTCATCTCAGACGTCACGGACGACGAATCACCGCCCCCGCTCGAATTCCCCCACGTCACAACACTGCCGTCTGACTTCAGAGCGGCAAACGCGTAAACCGTGGAGAACACTTCGACAATACCAGTCAGTTTAGGAGTACCTGATGGCGAATCACCGCCCTCGGTCGCGTTCCCCCACGTCACAACGTTGCCGTCTACCTTCAACACCGCAAACGCGCTTACGCTCGTGGCGATCGAGCCGGACAGCCCGACATTCGTCACCACATCGCTGACTTCGTCGCAGGCATCGGTTGTGCATGAGTCCCAATCGTCGAGCGCGGGCGCGTTGCCAGCCCGCCAGTCGAGCACCAAATCATACGGCTCTGCGCCGTCACAGAACAAGCCGTTGTCGCACGCATCGTCGCTCGTGGTGTTCACCACGACATCCAATACCTCATCACACGAGCCCGCCCTGCCCCTCATGCCGTTTTCCACGGCTGACAATCGAACCCGACGTCGCACCTTTCAGCGCCGTCGCAGCGCAAGCGGTTGTCGCTCGCGGTGTTCACGATAATGTCTAACGATTCATCGCATGAATCCGACGTGCAGCTCACAGCGGCGTCCAATTCCGGAACCGTTCCAGGCATGCAGTCGAGAACTGGGTCGCACAACTCGGCAATACTATGGAACTCGGCGAGGGTCACCGCAGAGGCCGAGGACTCGAGCGGAGCGCTACGAATCGACCCGGCATCGCTACGCGAGAGCACATCAGGCTCATTAACAGCCAGCGTGTCGTCAATGGTGGCGCAAGCGCAGGCGCCAACACCAAAGAGAGCGGTCAAACAAGGGAGACGCCAGTTCATGACAACACCTGAAGCAATCGGGAACGTGTCGGGTTGGCAACCCACGTGCTTCCACAACATCACGCGACGTCAACCGCTGACAGGGTGAAGCCAAATTCTTCCGGTTTACTTCCGCTTTATACGCCTAAAACTAGGCATCGACCGATTTATTCCGAGACGGCGCGCTCGCCTCAGCGCTCCACACCGCGCGGCGGCTCGTCCACGAGCGTCAGCACAATCACCGCGTCATCGACGGCCAGCGCGAACTCGCGTAAGCCCGGCGGGTTCACCTCGCACCCTCCAAGAGCATCGGCCGCATTCCCGGACTTGCGCACGCCGAGCGCGACATCGCCGGTCGCCGCAACCGCGTCCGCTATCGAGAAGAACGAGAGGGTTTTCTCTTCGATGCCGTAGCGCGACGGCGGCGCAAACCGGATCTCGCTGCCGCCCGCCGTAAAGATGTCGCCAAACACAGGCGCGAGCTCGCGGCGCAGCGTGACGTTTGCCAACATGTTTGAAACAAGCGTTGGCCCAACGATGATCTCGTGTTTGGCAGACCCGAGGAGGGGCGCGCTCGCACCGTCGAGCAGCTCGACCAAAATATCGGGCTGGCATTCTTGGCCTTCGAGGACTTCGCGCAGCATGAGGTACCCCATGACCGCGCGGGCGTCGGCCTCGTCGGCGTCTTCAATCCAGTCGGATGCGGCGATAAGGATGTCGTCGTACGTCCAAGGCTCGAGCGACTCAAGGTCCCACCGAGAGGTGAACTCCGCCTCGATCATCGTCACGGTCGAGTTGTGCAGGGCCGCGCCACTACGACGCAGCGCTTTGCGACGCACCTCGGGGTCGACCGCCGACGCCACATCGATCGTACAGTGCTCCCCATCGACGGAGTCGAGCTCTCGAATCACCGAGGGCAGCTTGCGCCCCCACCCCAACATGAGAATACGTCGCGGCTGCGACTGCGGGCCGAAGGGGGGCGCATGTCGACGCGTCCCCACTGACGTCGCCCTCGGCTTCGACAGCGGCGCGCAATCCTCGAGCGAACGCGCCAACACGATGAGCCGACTGTCCGCTGCGATCAGCACGTCCGGTGACGGACACAGCGCCCACGTGGAGTCGACCTTGGTGATCGCGGTTCCCATGAGGAGCCCCGCGCTCACAGATCGACGCGCCTCGTCGAAGGTGAGCCCGACCAGGCCGGCCGCGAGTGGCGCGTAGATCTGGTCCCCAGCTCTGTGAGACAGCAGATCGTTGTACACGTGCGACAACCCTGTGTGTCGAAGGGTTTGCGCGATCACCTGGGCCAAAAATCGCTCGGTGGACAGCAGCTCAAGCGGCCCGTCGTAGGCGGCAGCGGCGATGCGGCGTTTACTCGGGTCGAAAAGCTCTGCCACCACGAGCGGGCGCCGGCCAATCGGCACGTCAGAGACCGCTTCGTTCAGCACCATGAGCGTCTTCAACACCTGCGCGTCGCTCGACACCTGCGCCGCATCGAGCTCCGCGACCGCCGGAACGACGATCGCACACGCCTCGACCAGGTTCACACGCTCGAGGTGCTCAAGCTTCAGAGGAGAGCCGTAGCGCAGCAACACCCGCCGCCCGTCAAAGCTCGCGCCGAGTCCGTCGCGGAGGCTGAGGTGCATCTCGTGGTCGACTTCGTCATCGACAACGACGACGCGCAATGTTCGCCCACCGCGCTCTTCCATCAACTTTGCGGCACGCTCCCGCGAGCCGAGCAGCTCCCGCACAATCGGGATCGTGCGGTTCGTCCAACCGAGCACAACGATGTGATGCTCAAAGGGCACGCGCGTGACGCCACGTTCGAACGACGCGAGCCGGTGCACCAGCCACTGGGTCACGACCGCCACCAAGAGCCCCACAAACACGACGAGCCCCGCGACGGTCAGAAAGGTCGCCACGACGCGGCGAAGCGCGCCGGTATCGGCCCCCAAGTATCCAGGGTCAGTCAGGTGCAAGAAGGCCCACCACGTCGCCTGCCAGAAGGTCTCGCTCGGGTACGGGTCAAGGAAGTACGCGCCCGCACCGCCCGAGAGCGCCAGCGCTATGATCAGCGCCGCGACGAGCGCCAGGCGCTGCGCGAGTCCTGGCAGCAGGCGCAGTTCTACGAGCAGCACCAGCGTATTCGAGATCTGTTGGAACATGCAGCTCACATCTGGAGGCGGCATCACTGTCCCGCGCGGCGTGCACCGCGGTCAAGGCATTGCGTCTAGCGGGGCATCACCATGCACGTGCACAGGCACGTCGCGACCAACTTGCCATCGTTGCGATACACCTGCGCTTGCGCCGTTGCGCTGCGCCGTCCGCGCATCACGACACGGCCCACGCATCGGAGTCTCTCGCCCAACTCGAGCGGTGCGGTGCGCAGCATCTTCGTCGTCAGATCCATCGTGGTAAAGGTCTCATCAGCGCCGAGCGTCGTGATGACCGCGAAGCCCGTCGCGGTGTCGCAGAGCGAAGCGATCGCACCGCCGTGCAGGCCCCCGAACGCGTTCGAGAGGTGGCGTTTCAGCAGCAGCGACACGGTAACCTCCCCTTCGCTCACCTCGTCGATCGAGACCCCCAACAGAGTCGAGAGCGTCGCGGTGGGCAGGCTTCCGTCTGCCATTCCCCGCAGCCACGCCAGCCCATCACGCTCTCCGCGCGCCGCGGCGACCTCGGCCAGCGAAGGCAGCTGGACCTGAAAGTGCGACATGGCTCAGTCCCAGAGGTGAACGAGCAGCCCGCTGAGCAGCTTGGGCTCGAACCAGGTGGACTTGGGAGGCATAAGCTCTCCCGCGTCGGACACGTCGATGAGCTCCTCGATAGACGTCGGATACATCGAGATCGCTAGCTGCGCTTCGCCGCTTCGCACGCGGCGCTCCAACTCCGCCGTGCCACGGATACCGCCCACAAACGCGATGTTGGTGTCGGTACGCGGGTCGTCAATGCCGAGCAGCGGGTGTAGGACGCCGTCTTGAAGGCGCGCGACGTCGAGCTGGTCAGCAGCGGCGCTGGTGGCCGACGGAGGTAACGAGAAACCCCACCAGCAGAATTCGCCGTCGACCTTCATAAAGAGCGAAACACGCTCGCGGTGCGTGGGGCTGGCCGGAGCGCTTTGGGTGACGTCCCCCAGGCCGCGAAGCGTCTCGAGCAGAGCCTCAGGGGATGTGCCGAGTTCAAACACCAAGCGGTTGTATGGCAGGATAGCCATGTGCGACATCGGGAAGAGCACCGCAGGAAAGCGGCTGGCCTTCTCGGAGGGATTCGGCGACTCTTTCGCCGCACGACTGGCGGCCTTGCAGCGATGATGCCCGTCCGCAATGTACAGCGAACCGATGGACACGAACGCGCTCGCGAGCGTGTCCGGCGCGTCGACAGACCACACCGTGTGATGAGAGTCGTGCGGGCCAGCAAGGTCAAACAAGGGCGCCGCCGCCATCGTCTCCTCGACGATCTGCGACACGGCCGCGTCGTCTCGGTACGTCAACATGACCGGCTCTGCGTGCGCGCGCTGCTCCATGATGTGGCGCGTGCGGTCGTCTTCTTTGTCGACCCGAGTATTCTCATGTCGAACGATGCGCCCGGCATCGTACTCAGTCGTCGAGACGCAGGCGAACACGCCGGTCTGCTCCCGCCCCCCCATCGCGAGTCGGTACACGTAGAGCGTCGGCGATTCATCGCGCGTCCAGCGCGGGCTCTTCTGCAGCGCGGCGAGCGCGGCGGCGCCGCCAGCGTAGACCTCGTCCGCGTGCTCATCGCAGCCATCAGGCAGCGCGATCTCAGGGCGTATCACGTGCAGAAAACTGTCCGCCTTTCCGTCGCTCAACGCGCGGGCTTCCGCGGTCGAGATGACGTCATATGGCGGAGCGACCACGTCAGTGACGTGGTCTGCTACAGGGCGAAGCGCGCGAAACGGATGAACAACGGCCACGGTGACTCCTACTCGTCAGGACGGCTCGTGCGCCCTAACAAACCCGCCAGCGTCGTGCCACCGGAAACGCAGGGCGGGCCTCAGTTGACCGAGAAAGGCTCGCCTGGCTGCTCGGTGCGCGTATCGGGTGCGTAGTAGAGCCACGCGGCTGCGGGCGGGGTCTCGGCTTCGACTGCGAGCGTGGCCTTGAGCTGATACGTGAGCGTCAGCGACTCCTCGGCGTCGAGGCCGTAGAGGTAGACGGTCAACTGTCGACCGCTGCGCTCAACCCGGCTGACGGGGATGTTCGGGTCTTCGATGGCCGCGTTGAGATCGGCCATCAGCACGTCGAAGCCCGGCGCGATGCCCAAGTCGAGCATGATCATGTCTTGTCGTGTATCGGAGTTGTTCGTCACGACAACGGTCGCCTCGACGGTCTCGTCCACTTCCAGCTGCGTGCGGTCGTAGCTGACCTCGATACCGAGCACCTCATCGCTTGGTGCATCGACAAGCTCCCATGGGAGGTAGTAGCGGCCCACGACTTGGTACATGAGCTGGCCTTCGCCCTCGAGCGCGATGGTGACGTCGTTCGCGCCCTCGACGACGTAGTCGGCGAGGTTCACCTGACGCAGAAGGTCAGAGTTCTCAGGGGTGATGTCGAAGGACGCGACCTCGGTGTCTCCGGCGAAGACGCGGATGGTCGCGTCGACCTCTTCTACGGAGCGGTCGAGCAGCTCGATGAAGGCGCGCAGGGTGAGAATCGTCGCCTGTGTTGAGCCGAAGTTACCGAACTGGTCTTTGTTCTGCACGAGCCAGCTCACGACGCCGGCGACGGTCTCTGGGTACGCGCCGGCCCGGATGTACGCCTGCAGGATGAGCGCGGTGCTCTCCATGTTCATGGCATCACCGGAGCTGTAGTACATCGACTGTGTTCCGGATGCCCAGAAGAAGGCCGAGCCGTCGCCGCTGTCGTCCGTTTGCTTCAGCGCTTCGAGGCGGTCGATGAGTGCTCGGGCCTCGGAGGAGCTGCCGTCTGCGGCCAAGTACATGTTGGCGGCCATGCCGAGTGTGTAGGGGTCTTCGATGTCCGACCCGAGCTCACCGGTTACCCAAGTGAGGGCGCTATCGGTGGCGGGGGTATCAACGCCAGACTCCAGCAGTGCGTACGTGAGGTACGCCGTGGCGCGCAGGTCGCTGTCTTGGAAGTTGTTGGTGGCGCCCTCATGGATGCCCTCGGACGCCGCGCGGAAGCGGCCGTCGGCTTCCTGGGTGGCGAGGATCCAGTTCTGCGTGCGCGTGATAACAGCGGGGTCGACCGGGAACACGCGAGCCATGTCCGTAAACTCGAGGAGCCCATAGGACGACAAGATGCGATGCGCGGGGTCGTTGCCGAACCACTCGAAGCCACCGCCGGTCACCTCGTAAGAGAGCAAGCGCTGGTAGCCCTGCGCGATCAGCTCCGTCGCGCGAAGTTCAAGCTCCGGCGAACCCGTCTCGGTGCGCTGCAAGTAGTCGAGCACCAGGATGTTCGGGTACGTCGTGGACGACGTCTGCTCGAAGCAGCCGCTGGGCACGCGCAGCAGGCTGTCGAGGCCTTCGAGCACCTGCGCGAAGAGGCCGGGGTAGAGCTTCACGAGAATGGTGGACGCCTCGTCGATCGCCTCGTCCGGAATCGCGACTGGAATGGTCACGGTGCCCGAGAGTCGGTCGGATGCGACGACGAGCTGCTCTTGGCCGTCTGGCGCGACGCGAATCACGCGGCGCACGGCGTCGCTCAGCTCACTGCCAATAGCGGTCACCTGAAAGGGATGTGTGCCGACGCGGTCGACCTGCACTTCGAAGTAGCGCACGGTCACCTCGCCTGGCGCGAGGTCAACGCTCACGACCGGGTCCGAGTTCAGCGTGAACCAGTCACCGGACTCGTCGAGGTCGACGCGCAGCTCAACGGTTTGGTCCGTCTCGAGGTAGTTGAAGAGCGCGACGGGCACGCCGACGGTGTCATTCTGTGTGAGCTCTGCAGGGAACTCGATGTCGACGAAGAAGGGCTGGAAGACCCGGAGGCCTGCTGTGCCGCTGCCGATAGCGCCTTGCGCTGAGGATGCGAGACCGGTCATGCGCCATGTCGTGATGCTGTCTGCGACGGGGAACGTCACCGAGAAGTTCCCGTCGCCATCGGTGATGATGTCGGGCGCAACCAGCAAGGTCTCTGGGAAGAACTGACGCACGCGCGGGGCGTCTGAGCCGCCAGCACCGTCTGCGTCGTCGTCTTCGTTGGCTTCCGGGACGTTCGGGTCCATGCCGCCTTGGTCCACGTCACCGCCGCCAGCATTTGGCGGGCCCTCTCCGTCGAATCGGTCCTCTCGAACATCACCCCACCATTCTTGGTAGGTCAGCTCATAGCGGCCGTAGACGCGCGTGAGATCATCAGCGGTGCCCCACTTCTCGTCGAGGCCGCCGCTGGCAACCGACACCCCGGTGCCCATGCCTTGTGTCTCGGCGACGATGAGCTCTAGGCGATAGCGTTGCCCCCACGCGTCAGCGAGGCGCGGCTGCGAAGCGAGTACTCCCTGCATGGCCTCAACGTCGCTCCACGTCGACTCGTCGAAGTCACCGGCTTGCGAGCTCTCGATCAGCGAGATTTGCACGCGGCTTGCGTCTTGCGTGAACCACGTCTGAGCAATCGACCGCGCCGCGGTGTTCGCTGGCGCGAGGCTGTTCGTGACGGTGCCGTAGCCCGGAACATCTGTGGCGGCGAGCACCACCGAAGCGGCGGTCGCGCGCTCAACGTCATCGAGTTCACCCGATGCGAGTACGTTCTCCATCGTCCAACCGTAGACGTTGTACTTCGGCTGAAGCAGAGCCTCTTCGAGTTCGAAGTAGACGCGCTCTAGACCGGGGCGCATGTCCTGCAGAGCAAACACAGCCTCGTCGACAATCGTCAGGCCAACCGCCGCTGCCACGCCCTCCCCGTCGTTGTCGGTGATGCGAATCTCCAGCGTGGCGTCTTCACCCGGACGGTACTCATCGCGGTCGGTGATGTATTCAATGTTCAGCTCTCCGCCGCCCTCGACGTAGACCAAGCGCGTTCCGCGCACGATGTCGGCATCGCTCGTCACGAAGTAGGCGTGCAGCTGAAGCGGGCCAGCGAGGTCAGGCGAGAGGTCGAGGTCATACACGCCGCGTCCGCCATTGAGCTCGATGACGGATGTCAGCAGCGTCTGCCCGTCGCGGACGACGTCGAGGAAAGCCCGAGGCACCGAAGCGGCGGTCACGACATCGAGCGAGAGCGTATCACCGACCTCATAGAGCGAGCCATCGGTGACCAGCGCGAGCGCGCTGCCGGTCTCCCCGAGCGCGAAGGTCTGTGTTGTCACAGCGGTGCGGCCGTCTTCGTCCTCCGTCGCGAGCTCAAAGCTGAACTCCGTGATGTCGGCCGGCACGTCGACGAGGAACTCCGCAAAGCCCAAGACATTCGTGGCGAAGGGGTAGACATCGTCACCAATGCGCACCTCGTTGGTAGCCGCGATCGGGCGACCGACCGGCGAGCGCGTGAGCACGTAGAAGGTGTTCACCTGGCCGGGCAACAGCGTGCTGGCGGGGATGACGCTCTGCAGAACGTCACGGTTCGTGACCGTGATGTTTCGGGTCAGCGTCTCTTCTTGCTCTGCGCCGTCCCGTACGGTGACGTCGAGACGCACAAACGCGTTGCCCTGCTCGAGCGGCTGGCCGACAAGCACTGACGGAATGGGTACCTCGATGCGGGCGATGCCGGCCCCGTCGAGCGTCGTTTGAATCGGCGTCAACGGGTTGAAGCCAACGTCGAAGGTGTAGGGCTGCACGGTGACTTCGCCGCCTCCGACCGGTTGGCCGAAGAAGTACTGCGCGTCGATGTCGACGAGCATGGTGTCGCCGGGCCCGTAGTAGCCGCGATCCGTCGTGACCGTGACGCCGAAGTTCGGCAGGACGTAACGCTCGACGCGCACGGTGCGCTCCGTCGTGCTGCCATCCATGGTGGCGGCGATGCGCCAGTTACCTTGGTTCAACTCGGTCGCGAGCGGCAGGTCGAGCGATGCGACGCCGTACTCGTCGGTCTCGGTGGCTTCGCGGAAGACCTTGTTCCCTTCCGCATCGTACACCTCGAAGATGATCTCTCGGTCGGCAGCGGGTGCAAGTGAGGGACGGCTAAGCGCGAGGGAACGCAAATGAATGCGTTGGCCAGGCTGATAAACGGGCTTGTCTGTCGTGAGCAGGATGCGTTCGTTTCGCGCCACCGTGACGGGCGCTCGGAGGGTGTCGGTCTGTGCGCCATCGCCAATCTCAACGACGAGCTCGACCGCACCGAGCAGCGCGTCGGTCGCCTGAACGGGCACAGCGAGCACACCGAATTCGTCGGTGCTGCCCGAGAACACCGGTGTGACCGTGTCATCCTGCGCGAGCGAGATGTTGACCGGTGCGTTCGCAAGCGGAGCGCCGGTGACCGAGTCTTCTGCCAGCACGCGCACCCAGCTCTCGCCGCCGACGTTCAGCTCACGTGATGTGACGACGGAGACATCTTGCTTCGGATAGGCTTCGTAGAGCGAGCGATTCCCGGAGAGGCGCGCGCGCTCCGTCTGCACTTCGTAGTGAATGACGTAGCCGCCGAGCACTCCGGCTTCTCGCGTGCCTTCCGGCACGTCAGCGAAAGGAATCTGCAGCACCAGTTCGTGCACCATTTCGGCGCCACTGAGGGTTTGCTGCATGTCTGCGGCGGCAATCTCTTCCCCGTCGAGGGTCAAGATCGCGACCGCAGCGCTCACATTCAGGTCCTGGTTTACAATGCGCTCCAGCGGCAAGCGAACGGCCAAACCGTCCGCGTTCGCGCGAGCAATAATGGCCGACTCATCAATGCGCAGCGTCGATCCGACCGTGATATCGATCGGATCGTCGACGGCAGTGCGAGGCTCGTCTCCCGTGTTCTCGTTGGAGTCCCCACACGCTGCCAAGAGCAGCGCGGCGAGGGTGGTCGAGAGTAGACGGTGGTCGTGGAACAACGACATGAGCGGGGCCATGTAAACAACGGGGAAGACAGGAAGGCCTGTGGCGAGCGACTTCATGTAGTGCAGAAGCCGAGCCAGTCCGCCGAGTAAGCGATCAGCCCGTTGGGCAGGGCACTCCCGCGTGAGCTCGCAAAACGCCGCGTCGGCTCGGGCGTCAGGATTCTGATGACCTCCCCGGTTTTTTGTCGCTGCGCTGTGCAGTGAGGTGGGCGCCGCGGGGCGTGGTGGCGAGCTGCGGGGCGGCGCGATGCGGGCGTTGGCCTATCCCTTCAGCTTCGCCATCAACAGCTCGCGAACGGCGGCGGGGCTTGCGGCGCCGCGGCTGGCCTTCATCGCCTTGCCGACGAAGAAGCCGATCAGCGAGGTCTTGCCTTCTCGGTAGCGGACGGTTTCGTCCGGATGGTCTGCGATCACGTCATCGACGATGGCGCCGAGCGCGTCGGCGTCGTCGAGCTGCTTGAGCCCGCGTGCGTCCATGACCGATGTGGCGCTGCCCTCGCCCTGAGCCATCGCGTCGAACACCTCACGCGCGGCCGTGGCCGACAGCGAGCCCGCGTCGACCAGCCCGACGAGTTCCCGCAGGTCTGCGGGGCCAAACGCGAGCTCCGAGAGAGGAGCGTCTTTCGATTCGCGCACGACGTCGTTGACGACCCACTTCGCGATCGTCGCTGCGTCTGCGCCGGCGGCAGCAGCGTCGAACCACGCGAGCAGTGCGACGTCTCCTGTGAGCACGTCCGCGTCCGTGACGTCGAGCGCGAGCTCGTCGCGCAGTCTCTCGAAGGCAGCCTCTAGCGTGGCGTTCTGCGCGCGAATCGCGTCCCGCTCGGGGGAGGTGTCCGGCGGACGCACAAAGCCCGCCTCTGACTTCTCGTGGCGCTCTGCCTTCCGAGCGGGCGCCGGCGCGTCGTTGCGCTTTGCCCATGCATCTCGCAGGCCCACCGTTCGATTGAAGACGATGCCTTCCGGACGGGCGTCCGTGAAGAAGAAGCCCGTACGCTCAAATTGAACGTGCTCACCCGCAGGCAGCGACGCGACATAAGGCTCCGCCAAAGCGCTCGGCAGATCGACACGCGCGTTTGGGTTCACCGCAGCGAGGAAGTCGTCGAGTGCGTCGGGCTGTGCGTCGGTGAACAGGCGATCGTAGAGGCGAACAGCGATCGGCTTCCCCTCGGTCGCGCTGACCCAATGAATGGTGCCCTTTACCTTGCGGCCATCAGCCGCGTCTCCGCTGCGGGTCTCGAGGTCGAGCGTGCAACGCAGTTCGATCACCTCGCCCTGGGCGTTGGTGATCGCCTCATCACAGCGCACGATATAGCCGTAGCGCAATCGCACCTCTTCGCCGGGGCTTAGGCGCCTCCACCCCTTGGGCGGCTCGAGCGCAAAGTCGGAACGTTCGATCACGATTTCCCGGGTGATCGGCACGAGGCGTGTGTCGTCTCGCGGCACGTCTTCGGGAAAGAGCGGCGCGTCGAGCTCCTCGCGCCAACCGTCCGGCAGATTTGTGAAGACCACCGGCAGCGGGTCGAGCACCACCATCGTGCGGGGCGCGACCGCGTTCAGGTCGTCACGCACGCAGAACTCGAACTTCTCATAATCGACGAGGCTGTTGGTACGCGCGACACCGATCATGTCGCAGAACGCACGAATTGCCTGTGGCCGCACGCCACGGCGGCGCAGCCCGGAGATGGTCGGCATGCGCGGGTCGTTCCAGCCATCGACGTGCCCTTCTTCCACCAGACGGCGCAGCTTGCGCTTGCTCATCACGGTGTTCTCAAGGCTCAGCCGGGCGAACTCGCGCTGCTCAGGCGGCGCGGTGGTGGCGACGCCGTAGGGGTTCCTCGGGTGCAGCGAAGGGTTCGCGCCCGTCTCCGCGAGCATCCAGTCGTAGAGCTCGCGGTTGTTCTCGAACTCGAGCGAACAGAGCGAGTGCGTCACGCCCTCAAGCGCATCCTCAATGCAATGTGCGTAGTCGTACATCGGGTAGATGCACCACGCGTCGCCGGTGCGATGATGCGCGGCCTTGCGGATGCGGTAAAGCAGGGGATCGCGCATCACCATGTTCGACGCGCTGAGATCAATCTTGGCGCGCAGCACGTGCTCGCCGTCGGGGAACTCGCCGGCTCGCATGCGGGCAAAGAGGTCGAGATTCTCCTCGACGCTTCGGCTGTGGAACTCGCTTGGGCGCCCGGGTTCCGTGAACGATCCACGCAGCTCGCGCAGCGTCTCCCCATCGACGGAGTCCACGTAGGCCTTGCCGTCATTGATGAGCTTCACGGCCAGGTCGTACATGACCCCAAAGTAGTCGGACGCGAAGTACAGATGCTCGCCCCACTCGAAGCCGAGCCAAGCGATGTCTTCCTGAATCGCTTTGACGTACTCGTCCTCTTCCGCGAGCGGATTCGTATCGTCGAAGCGTAGGTGACAGTGGCCGCCGAACTGCTCGGCGAGACCGAAGTTCAAGCAGATGCTCTTAGCGTGCCCGATATGCAGGTAGCCATTGGGCTCAGGCGGAAAGCGCGTGACGAGCCTCCGACCGTACTTTCCTGTCTCGAGGTCCGCGCGAATAATGGCGCTAAGGAAGTTATCCCGACCCGACTCTTCTCTTTCTTCAGTCACTAGCTACCTCTTCTTAACGCTGCGCCGGCGCGAAGCACCGATTCCACAAAGGACGCGCATCGCGCGATGATGGATTCGCCGTGCTACACAAAACTGTTTCGACACACCAGCGCTCGCGCTAGGTCAAGGCCTTGAGGTTCTGACTGCGCCGTGCTTGCTGACGCTTCCCCCTGTCCCCGCGAAGATGACCGACCGGACACAAGACGCGCTATCGCTGTTTCAAACGGTACGGGAGCGTAGCACGGCAATGTGCGCGCCGCTTGAGCTCGAAGACTACACGCTGCAGTCGATGCCGGACGCGAGCCCTTGGACGTGGCACCTCGCGCACACGACGTGGTTCTTCGACACCTTCGTGGTGCAGCGGGATGGGCGCTCCTCCGTCGCGCCTGATCCCAGCTTTCACCACCTCTACAACTCGTACTACAACGGGGTTGGCACGCCCTATTCACGAGAGCGTCGCGGGCTTATCTCTCGGCCCGGCGTTCGCGGCATCGTTGCCTACCGAGCGGCCGTCGACAGTGCCGTTCGTGAGATCCTCGAATCCGGCGACGACCCCGAGGTGGCGACGCTCGTGACGCTCGGCTGCAACCACGAGCAGCAGCACCAAGAGCTGATGCTGACCGACCTCCTCCACGCGTGGTCGTTCAATCCGTGTATGCCGGTCTATGACACGAGACCCGCTGCCCCGGCTCAGAGCGCTCGCGACATTGGCTGGGTGGCACGCCCCGAAGCGGTGACTGAGGTCGGACACGAGGGCGCAGGATTCCACTATGACAACGAGGCGCCGCGACATCGCGTGCTGGTTCATGCCCACGAGATGGCCGATCGCCTCGTGAACAATGCCGAGTGGATGGCCTTCATTGAGGACGGTGGATACGAGCGCCCTGAGCTGTGGCTGGCCGAAGGCTGGGCGACAGTACAAGCCGAGGAGTGGGCCGCGCCGCTATATTGGCAGCAGCACAACGGCGTGTGGACGCAACGTAGCCTGCAGGGCGAACATGAGATCGCTCCCGCGGTGCCTGTTGCCCACGTCTCGCACTTTGAAGCCGACGCCTACGCTCGATGGGTGGGCGTACGCTTGCCGACAGAGTTCGAGTGGGAGACCTACGCTCGCTCCAGCGCGTTGCGCGGAAACCTGGCTGAGGACGGTGCGCTCGCGCCTCGACCACCGAGTAACGGCCGTCACGTCTTCGGTGACCTGTGGCAGTGGACGAGCAGCAGTTACGCGCCCTACCCTGGCTATGCGCCGCCGCCCGGCGCGCTCGGGGAGTACAACGGCAAGTTCATGTCGAATCAATATGTCTTGCGCGGCGGCAGCTTTGCGACCAGCCAACGGCACATCCGCGATACGTACCGTAATTTTTTCCCTTCGAGCGCGCGCTGGCAATTTAGCGGCGTGAGGCTCTGCCGAGACGCGCAATGACGCACCCAGACCCCGCCAGTGAAGAACTATTGGCACGCCTCCGCGGCCCAGGCCCCAAGCGACTGTCACCGAAGTGGTTCTACGATGCTCGTGGCAGCGTGCTCTTCGACCAAATCACGACGCTCGACGCGTACTACCTGACGCGCATCGAGCACGGCATCATGCGTGACTATTGTGCGGAGATGGCGCTGAGCATCGGGCCAACAGCTCGGCTCTTGGAACTCGGGTCTGGTTCCAGCGAGAAGACGCATCGCCTGCTCGAAGCCATGGAAGACGTCGTTGACTACGTGCCACTCGACATCTCTAGCTCGGCGCTAGATGCCGCCGCGGTGCGAATTCGGGCGGCTTTCCCCGAACTGCTCGTGCAGCCCATCGTCGCCGATTACTCGGCCGAGATCGTGCTGCCGCCGCCGCCGCGCCAGCCGAAACGAACCGTCGCCTTCTTCTCGGGCTCGACGATCGGCAATTTCATGACCGACGCCGCGCTCGAGTTCCTGAAGCGTATCGCGGCAGGCATCGGGCCCGGTGGCGGGCTTATTATTGCGGTCGATCAAGCGAAGGACCCTGCCGTACTTCATCGCGCGTACGATGATGAAGAAGGCGTGACCGCTGCGTTCAACATGAACGCCCTGCGCCACATCAACAGCGCGGTCAATGCGAACTTCGACCTTGAGAAATTCAAGCACGAGGCCCGCGTGAACGAGAGCGAGGGACGCGTTGAGATGCACCTCGTGAGCCTGTTCACGCAGGACGTCACGGTAGCTGGCGAGACGATTCACTTCGAGGAAGGCGAGTCCATCCACAGCGAATCGAGTCACAAGTGGAAGCCAGCGAACTTCGAGCGCTTGCTTGAGCGCGCGGGATTCGTCCCGATCCAGCACTGGAACGATGAGAAGGACTGGTACCGCGTGTACTACGCTGAGGTCCCGAAGTCGGCCTAGGGGTTCAGGGAGTTCAGCTCCCGAATTCTCGCAGTCGTTGCGCAACCTCGCTCAGCCTTGCTAGTGCGCCCTCTTCCTCGAAGCCCTGAGCTGGCAGATGACAGACGGCACGGATAGCACGAAGAACCCACCGCTCGTCGGTGTTGTGATGGGCAGCCGCTCCGACCTCGGGGTCATGCAGTCGGCCATCGAGATCCTCGAGGAGCTGCAGGTGCCCCACGAGGTCAAAATCGTGTCCGCACATCGTACGCCGGACTGGATGTTCGAATACGCCGAGTCGGCAGAACCGCGCGGGCTGCGGGTCATTATCGCCGCAGCCGGTGGTGCGGCGCACCTGCCAGGCATGCTCGCAGCAAAGACGCTGGTCCCCATCCTGGGCGTGCCGATTCCTGCGACGAAGCTGGTCGGCGTCGACGCGCTGCTCTCGATTGTGCAAATGCCTAAGGGCGTTCCTGTGGGCACGCTGGCGATTGGCGAGCCCGGCGCGGCCAACGCGGCGCTACTGGCGACTGCGATGCTCGCCACCACAGATGACGCGATACGCGAACGCCTACGCGCGTTCCGCGATGCACGCACGCAAGCGGTCCTCGACGACCGCGACCTACAATGAGCGCCGTCGTTACGCCGCCCGTGCTGGGTATCTTCGGCGGTGGACAGCTCGGGCGCATGACGACGGTCGCCGCCCAAGCGCTTGGCTTCTCCGTACGTATCTTGGACCCCGACCCGCATTGCCCCGCGGCGACTGCCTGCGATGAGCTGATCACCGCGGCCTTCGATGACCCAATCGCCGCCCAACGTCTCGCGCTGGGATGTCACGCCGTCACGGTCGACTTGGAAGCGGTAGGGGTGGGGGCCCTTGAAGCTGCCGCACAGCACGCGCCCGTGCGTCCCTCCGCGGACGTTCTGCGCGTCGTGCAAGACCGCAAAGTGCAGCGCGAATGGCTGTCGGAGCACGGCTTTCCCCTACCTCCGCTGCGACCCGTCTCGACAACAGAAGCCCTCGACTCCGCGGTCGAAGAGTTTGGCATGCCGGTCTTCGTGAAGACAACGCGCGGCGGCTACGACGGTAAGGGGCAGGTGGTCGTGCGTGATGCGGCTTCGCGTGCTCAGGCTGCGCGTATGGTCGAAGCTGTTCCGTGTGTGGCCGAGGCCGAGGTACGTTTCGTCGCCGAGCTCAGCGTGCAGGTCGCGCGTGCGGCGTCGGGGCACTGTGTCCGCTTTGCGCCGGCGTGGAACCACCACGTCAACCAGATCCTCGAGTGGAGTCTACTGCCAGCTCCGTGCTCCGACGACGTGAAGCAACGGGCCGGCGACCTCGCGACGCGAATCGCGGAGGCCCTCGATGTCGTGGGTTTACTGACGGTCGAGCTGTTCCTCCTGGCTGACGGCACACTGTGGGTGAACGAGCTCGCTCCCCGCCCACACAACAGCTTCCACACCACGCTAACGGGTACGCGCTTCAACCAGTTTGACCAGGTTGTGCGTGCCGTTACGGGGCTCCCGCTTCACGAAGCGACGAGCCTAGAACACACCGTGGTCTGCAACCTGCTAGGCGACCTCTGGCTGCCGAGCGGGGCGCTCGATGTGAGCGGAGCGCTCGCCATCGACGGCGTGGACGTCTCGGTGTATGGAAAGCGCGTCGCGCGTCCAGGTCGCAAGATGGGCCACCTCACGGCCACGGGCACTTCGCCGCAGCAAGCGCTGGAGCGGGCGCAAGCGGCGATGCAGCGCTTCGGCTATGAGCTCGCGAACCCTGGCGTCTGGGTGCTGCCGTAGGCCAATCGAAAAGCGCGCTGCGCGTTCTGATGTTCAGGCAGCGTGTTCCTCTTCTGCCAAGTGCGAGAAGAGGTCGCTGTAGGGTGCAAGCCACTTCGAGTACAGGCGCGCGCGCCCGATCGAAGACGTATAGAGCGATTCTCGAACCTGCCAAACACTCGCTGTGTTGACCTCCGACTCGGAGGCTTGTGGGTTCATACAAACCGGGTTCCACGGCATATCGACCGCCGCCAACAGCTTCCTCATTTCCTGCTCGGGTTCTCGAACGAGCTCTTCATAACGGACAGTTACGACGTTCACGCCTGCCACATGCGCCCAGTGCGATGTCACGCGGTCGTGAGCGCGAATGTAGGCCGCAATGTGCTCGAGGTCGTAGGACCACGGCAGCTGTTCACCGAGAAATGGCGTCATCCAGCACGAGATTGCGATGTCCGCAGGGTCCCGCAAACAGTGAATCACGGTCGCTCGGGGCAGCATGCGCTGTATGGCCCCAAGGTGCAGGAAATTCGCCGGCAACTTGTCGACGACGCGACTCGCGCCGCTTGCGGCGTCCGGGTAGGCGTCCAAATACTGGTACGCGAGTGTCTCCCACGCCGCATCGCCTGCAGCAGGTGCACAGAGCGGATAAGGTTTCGAAGCCCCGAGGTTGCTCGCCATCTGGTGCATCAGCGTGGGCACAGTCGGCAACTCGCCCGCAGACGCAATGTCCGGGTGGGCTGAGAGCATCTGCGTGACGAGCGAGGTGCCAGAGCGAGGTAACCCCACCACAAAGACCGGCACTTGCGACAGGTGGCCTCCAACGCTGCTCGGCGGGCCGGTGAACCGCTCGCAAAGCGCGTCGATCATGCGACGATGGGCATCGGGATTAAAGGTCACGCGCTTCAGCGCGTTGCCCGCTTCCGCCTGGAAGAACGCCTGGTCGTATTCACCGCGTCGCTCGTGCATTTTCGCGAGCGCGATCCTGGCTTGCATTTCATTTCGGGAAGTCAGTGTCCCGGACCCCACCATCGACAGCAGCTTTTCCATGTCGACCTCACCGCCACTCCACACCGCCGCGAGCTGCGCGCCGATGTAGCCGCTCTCCGATGCTGCGCTCGAGAGCAGCTCTCGGGCTTGCTCCACCTCGCCCTTTCGAGCGAGGAGCTGGCCGAGGTTGGCTTCGGCCACCGCGTGACCTGGCTGCAATCGCAGTGCAGCGCGCAGGCGACGCTCGGCGAGTTCGGTTTCATCGAGTGCGGCCAGAATCGTGCCGAGTACGGCGAGCGCGTCAGCGGACCTACGGTCCTCTTTCAGCACCAGCTCCGCGTCGGCTCTCGCCTCGGCGTAGCGACCGCATTCGTACAGCGACCGGGCACGGTGCATCCGGATGATCGTCAGAGTCGGTTGCGCTTCGAGGATCCCGTCGAACACGGTGCACGACTGTTCGAACTGCTCCGCTGCACGGAGCGCACATCCGTAACGAGCAGCGAGGTGCAAGTCCGTCGGGAACGCGGTCACCGCTCGCCGCAGCGCCGCCACGGCGTTCGCAATCGGCTGCGTTTGCAGCATGATGTCGACCGTCGCTCGTATGGCCTCTTCGTCATCTGGCGCCACCTCGAGCATCGTGTTCCAGCACGAAAGCGCCTCCTCGGCTCGGTCGTGTCGCGAGAGGGCGCGAGCGAGCAAACGATGGGGCTGTACGTCGGTCGGGCGTAGCAGCGCCGCAGACAACAGCGTGGCGGCGCCCTCATCAAGCATCCCGCAGGCGATCTGCGTTTGCCCGACATCAAGCAGCGCATCGAAGTCATCAAGTGCGACGCTCCTCGCGCGGTTGAGCAGCCGGAACGCAAGCTTCGCGTCGCCATCCATCAGCATCACCGCCCGGCTCATATGCAACCAAACACGCGGTTCGTGCGACGCGAGTTCGCCAAACGGCCGCAGCAGATGAAGCACACCGGCTGAATCGCCGAGTTCTTCCAGTCTCACCGCTACCCGCAGCGCGAGTTGCACGTCGGTAGGGGCCGCGCGCAACGCCGTCCGCAGCTCGGCAATGGTCTCTGCGGCGGGCGTGTTCTTCGCTTGCGTCGGCTTGCTCATTCCTTCCCCTGTCGATTTAAAAGCGCTCAAAGTAGTTTCCTTCACCTTCGTATGTAGCAAAGACTGGGCCACTCCAACGTGCACCAGCGATCTGCGCCGCGAAGGCTGTGTTCTCGACGCGTGACGTCGATGTGGAGCTCGGAGCAAACACACCTCCGCGCTGGCATACCGGCAGTAAGTGCCGCACAGGGTGCAGCAATTACTCCGATGCGGCGAGTGCAGAGAGACCGATAGCGATACGGTAGAGCGATCGTGGACACCCAAAACGACAAGCGGCGCGCCAGCCGAAGCCGACGCGCCGCGCGACACCTCGGGGGCTACTCGCTACAGGTGCGGTCCTGCTCGATGATGAGGAACTCGACTCGGCGGTTAGCCTGGCGGCCATCCCGAGTGTCGTTCGACGCGATCGGCACGGTCTCGCCGAAGCCACTCGACGAGAGGCGCTCCGGGGAGATCCCGGCCTGCAGCAAGTAGGTGTAAACCGACGCCGCACGACGCTCAGAGAGGTCGAGATTGTACGCGTCGCTCCCGCGGCTGTCCGTGTGACCGTCGACCCGAGCGAGGCGGATGTACGTCGCGCGCTCGAGCACTGCAGCGATCTGGTCAAGCAGCGGGAAGGAGCGGGCTTGAATCACGTCACTGTTGGTCTCGAAGTAGACGTTCTGTCGGATGTCGATCGACTCGCAGTTCAATGAGACGAGGCCCTCACCTTCTTCTGGGCAACCGTCAGCATCTTCGAAGCCATCGATATCCTCCGGCTCAAGTTGGCAGAGGTCATCGACGTCGAGCACCAAATCCTGATCGTTGTCCGGATCCGGGCAGCCGTCGGCGTCCTCGAAGTCGTCTCGGTCCTCTGGATGCATCGGGCAGGCGTCGTCAACGTCGAGCACGCCGTCTTGATCGTTGTCCGGATCCGGGCAGCCGTTCTCATCCTCGAAGCCGTCCACGTCCTCGGGGGACATTGGGCAGGCGTCGGTGATGTCGAGCAGGCCATCATTGTCGTTGTCCGGGTCCGGGCAGCCGTTCGTATCTTCGAAGCCGTCGAAGTCCTCGGGCTGCATCGGGCAATCGTCGTTCACGTCGCGGATCGTATCGTCGTCGTTGTCCGGGTCCGGGCAGCCATCGAGGTCTTCGAAGTTGTCTCGGTCCTCCGGATCCGTCGGGCACTCGTCGTCAGCGTCGAGCAAGCCATCTTCATCTCGGTCTGAAGGGCCACCGGGAGAAATCGACGCGCCCAAGAACAAACGCCAATCCGGCGTGCCAATGCCTTCGGCGAGCCCCGTACCCATTCCACCCTCGAGCATGAACGAATCCGTCGCAAACCACTTAGCGCCGACGAGCAACTCTATCGGAGTCTCCGCCGAATCGAGGTCACTCGCGAGCAGTCCTACTGCGCCGCTGAGTTCAGGCACGATGTGCACGTTGCCGTCACGGCCGACAGGAATATTCGTCGCGAGCGCCCACGTCAGTTGGTCGTCAGACTCGAGATTCTGTATCTCGCGAGTCGGCCGAATCGCGTAGCCAAGGTTGGCGGCCAAACGGACGCCGCTGCGAAGGCGGTAGTCGAGCGCAAGTCGAGGCTCTACGCGGAAGCCCTCGCCCTGGTACGCATCCTGGTCGCCTGTTGGCAGCACAATCGGCATCAGGAACGCGAGCGCGATACCCGTCGCGTCCTCGTCCCGCTCTCGCTCAACGAGGTTTACACGCGGAACAAGCCGGAGGTCACCAACGCCGAAACCGGCGCTCGGCGAATCCCACTCAGGGAGCAGGCTGGACTCCTCACCACTCTGCGCAAGCGCGAGCGGCAACACCAACCCGATGTCGAAGCGCTCGTGAATGCCGTACGCAAACATCAGGTCGGCCATGAGCATCGAGGACACAAGGTCCTCTCGTCGCTGATCAATGATTCGAACGGTGAGCGGGTCGTCTGCGTAGTTCAGCACCAGCGCGCCTTCGAAGCGGCCCTGCGCTATCGTCTGCCCCGAGGAGACCTCGAAGAAGTCGTGACGCTGGGTCGGGAGCGGCTCGAAGCCCTGCACGTTCACACGGTCCTGCGCGGAGACAGGCAACGCGATGAGCAGCACAGCGGCCGCCGCCGCCACTTCGCGCCGACGGCGGAAGGCCACAAGACCGAGCAGCAGCAGAACAGCGCCCCAAGGGCCTCCGGTCGTTGACGTCGACGCGCAGCCGAAGAGTCGGCCGCCCTCGACGCGAATCGCACCGGCGACATCATCGTCAGCGTCGAGTGGGTCCCGGTCCGCGGCGACTTCGCTTCCATCGTTCTCTCCACCGCCGTCAGTGTCGGAGTTCAGCGGGTCGGTTCCTGTCTCGTTCACCTCTTCACCGTCGAGGAGCCCATCGTCGTCCGAGTCATCGTCGTTGGGGTCCGTGCCCAAGCCCGCTTCCTCGGCGTCGCTGAGTCCGTCACCATCGCTATCGATGCTGTCGTCTGTGGGGTCGAGCGGATCCGTGCCGCGCTCCACTTCCGCTCCGTCGTCCACGCCACCGTCATCGGTGTCGGGGTCGAGCGGGTCCGTCTCGCCTTCGTCCTGCGAGCCGTTGGCGTTCATGTCTTCGCCACCGACGCAGACGTCTTCCACCGTTTCGGGGCCGTCGCACAGACCATCATCGTCCGTGTCCGGGTCGAGCGGGTTTGTGTCCGTCGGGTCGATGACGCCGTCCGCTCCAACCTCGGTACCATCATCGACGCCGTCCTCATCGCTATCGGGGTCGTTCGGGTCCGTGCCGAGCACCTCTTCCTGCGCGTCGGTGAGGCCATCGCCATCGGTGTCGGCTTCGTCGAGGTCATCCGAGGGATCGAGCGGGTCAGTGCCCAGCTCGATCTCGCGGCCGTCGTCGACCGAGCCATCGTCGGTATCCATGTCCAGCGGGTCGGAGCCATACACCAACTCTTCGTCGCCATCCGAGAGGCCGTCATTGTCGGTGTCGGGGTTGTTCGGGTCCGTCTCACCGGAGCCGTCCGTGCCCGTATCTCCGATCACGTTGACCGTCTCACCGTCACCGTTCAGGTCCTCCTCACCATCGAGCAGGCCGTCTTCATCGGTGTCAGCGATCAGCGGGTCGGTCGTGGTGGTCGGGTCTGTATCCGGCGTCCAGTTGTCTGAATCGACATCGGTTCCCTCGTACTCGACGCCGGTGCCCTCGGAGGTGCCGCCCTCAAGCGGCTCCACCACGCCAACCTCGAGACCATCTGTCAGTCCGTCGTTGTCGGTGTCGGGGTCAAGCGGGTCCATCGCGCCAATGTCCGCCAGACGGTCGGTACCATTCAGCTCTTCTCCGTCGCCCAGGCCGTCGTCGTCGGTATCCCGATCGAGCGGGTTGGTGTCCGTCTCTGGATCCAACACGCCGTCGCCGCCGAGCTCGTCTCCGTCATCGATCCCGTCGTTGTCGGTGTCTGCATCGTTCGGGTCCGTGCCCATCGCGCCCTCTTCAACGTCGGTCAAGCCGTCGTCGTCGGAGTCCAGAGTGCTGACGTCATCGGCCGGATCGAGCGGGTCGGTACCGCGGTCGACTTCCGTACCATCGTCAACGCTGCCATCGTCCGTGTCGGTGTCGATCGGGCTGCTTCCAATGTCGAAGATCTCTTCGTCATCCCGGAGCGTGTCGCCGTCTGTATCCGGGTTGTTCGGGTCGGTCTCGCCGAAGCTGTCGGTACCCGTGCCGCCGAGGATGTTGTCCACCTCGCCGTCTTGGTCCGCATCCTCAGCGCCGTCGAGCAAGGTGTCGTCATCCGTGTCGGCGTCGAGTGGGTCGGTTGTCGTCGACGTGTCCATGTCCGCCGTAAACGCGCCCGCGAGCGGGTCCGTTCCGTCGAATCGTAGGCTGACCGCGCCGTCGCTCAAGCCGCCGTCTACGAGGTCGGTGTCCCCAACCTCGAGGCCGTCGCTCAAGCCGTCGTTGTCCGTGTCCGGGTCGAGCGGGTTGGTCGGCAAGCCACCAGCCAGTGAGCCGGTTGCGTTAGCCTCTTCACCATCGCTCAAGCCGTCATCGTCTGTATCGGCGTCCATCGGGTCGGTGTCGATCGACTCGTTGAGCACACCGTCGAAGTCGAGCTCTTCCCCGTCGCTGAGACCGTCGTTGTCGCTGTCCGCGTCATCGGGGTCAGTACCGATGAGCACCTCGAGTTCATCCGGTAATCCATCGCCGTCACGATCGCCATTCGTCACGTCATCGGCCGGGTCGAGCGGGTCGGTGTCGACAGACACTTCGACGCCATCGGCGATGCTGCCGTCATCGGTGTCGGTGTCGAGAGGGTCGGTGCCACGGTTGTCGACCTCGTCGCCGTCTTCGAGTCCGTCACCATCGGTGTCGGGGTTGAGCGGGTCGGTCTCGCCGTTGCCGTCGGTGTCCGTCGCGCCGAGTGTGTTGAGCGTCTCGCCGTCACCGTTTGCATCCTCAACGCCGTCCTCGATACCGTCATTGTCGGAGTCGGGGTCGTTCGGGTTTGTCACAGACTCAGGGTCTTCGTCCGGCGTAAACACGGGTTCCTCGGTGCCCTCAAAGGGTACGCCACCCGCGCTCGTGCCGGCCAGCACGGGTTCTGTCACACCCGCCTCGAGGCCGTCTGGCAAGCCGTCATCGTCCGAATCTGCGTCGCGCGGATCGGTGCGTCCGAGGTCAGCTAGCGGGCCAACACCGTTCACTTCGTCACCATCGAGCAGGCCATCATCGTCCGTGTCGGCGTCGAGCGGGTTCGAGTCCGTCGTCGCGTCGAAGTCATCGTCGAAGTCGATCTCTTGGCCGTCGGTCAGACCGTCATCGTCGCTGTCTGCGTCATTCGGGTCCGTGCCGAGAAGCGTCTCCACGCCGTCTTCGATGCCGTCTCCGTCGCTGTCGATGAACTCGCCATCGTCTGCCGGGTCGAGCGGGTCGGTGCCGCGGTTCTCTTCCACGCCGTCCGGCACGCCACCATCATCGGTGTCGGTGTCGAGTGGGTTTGAGCCCACAATCGTCACTTCCTCACCGTCGGTGAGACCATCGTCGTCGCTGTCAGGGTCGAGCGGATTCGTTTCGCCGCTGCCGGCGGTTCCGGTGCCGCCGAGCACGGGTCGTCCAACGCTTCCGTCACCGTTGGCGTCTTCCTCGCCATCGGTCAGACCATCGTCGTCCGTGTCCGCGTCCGTTGGGTCGGTCACCTGGCTTGGATCCGCATCCGCTACGTAGAAACCTGCGCCCGTGTCCGTTCCAAGGATCGGACGGCCGTCATCACTGACGCCACTCAGGACAGGCGATGCCTCGCCCGCTTCCAGACCGTCGCTGAGGCCATCGTTGTCGGTGTCCGGGTCTACAGGGTTCGTAGGGCCAGCGTCCTCAAGAAGCCCATCGCCACGCACCTCCATGCCGTCCGGCAGGCCATCGTCATCGGTGTCGATGTCGAGCGGGTTGGTGTCCTCGCCCTCATCGTACTGACCATCGAAGCCAACCTCTTCGCCGTCGCCGAGTCCGTCACCGTCCGTATCCGCGTCGAGCGGATCGGTGCCGAGTCGCAGCTCTTCGTCGTCGGTCAAGCCGTCGCCGTCGCTGTCGTCCCCTGCGCGATCGTCCGCCGGGTCTAGCGGGTCGGTGTCGCGCCCGTCCTCGATTCCGTCCGGCACGCCACCATCATCGGTGTCGGCGTCGTTCGGATCGGTGTCGGCGCCAACATCATACACACCGTCAGGGCCGGTCTCGTCGCCGTCCCTCAGACCATCCCGATCCGTATCGGGATTGTTCGGGTCTGTCTCGCCAACGCCAGGCGTTCCGGTGCCGCCGACCGTGCCGTCGACCCCGCCGTTGCCGTTCGCATCTTCCACGTTGTCCGCGAGGCCATCTTCGTCCGTATCGGGGTTCGTCGGATCCGTCGTCTCATCATCCGTATCTCGCGGAAGTTCGGCGTCAGTACCCCCAAAGATGACCGGTTCGTCGCCATCGCTGAGGCTGGGGCTCAGCGGAACATCGGCGCCAACCTCGAGGCCGTCCGGCAAGGTGTCACCGTCAGAATCGGGGTTCAGCGGGTCTGTCGCATCGTAGGGAGCGAGCGGGCCTGTGCCGTTGACTTCGTCGCCATCGCTGAGGCCGTCGTCGTCCGTATCGGAGTCGAGCGGATCGGTATCGACGCCCTCGTCGTACTCTCCGTCCGGGCCAACTTCGTCGCCATCATCGATGCCGTCGTTGTCGCTGTCCGCATCTTCGGGGTCGGTGCCGAGCGCCTCTTCGTCTTCGTTGCTGAGGCCATCACCGTCGAGGTCGGAGCCGCGGTCATCGAGCGGGTTCAGCGGGTCAGTGTCGTCGAGATCGACCTCGGTTCCGTCATCCGTGCCACCGTCATCCGTGTCGGTGTCGAGCGGGTTCGTGTCGCCGTTCTCCGGCTCGAACACACCATCGCGCTCGGCTTCTTCGCCATCATCGAGGCCATCTCCGTCGGTGTCTGGGTTCGACGGATCCGTCTCACCGCTACCGAGATCGCCATCTGTCCCGCCGATCGTGTTCTCTGCGGCACCATTGTGGTTCGCGTCCTCCACGCCGTCGGGGATGCCGTCACCATCGCTGTCATCGTCATTCGGGTCGGTCGTGGTGCCTGAGTCAGCGTCGCCGACGAAGCCGTCAGTGCCGTCAAAGTCGATGCCGTTCAGAGTCGTGCCGCCGGGGATCGTGTTCGTGACGCCAACCTCGATGCCGTCGTCGATGCCATCCTCGTCCGAATCCGGCTCAAGCGGGTTCGTGGGGCCGAAGTCTTCGAGAGGACCGGTCCCGTTCTGCTCGTCGCCGTCGCTGATACCATCATCGTCGGTGTCAGCGTCTAAGGGGTTGGTGTCGGTCCCCGGGTTGTAGACGCCGTCAACGCCGACCTCATCGCCGTCGTCAATGCCGTCGCCATCCGTATCCGCCACCAACGGGTCTGTACCCAACGCGAGCTCTTCTTCCGTCGTCAGCCCGTCATCGTCCGGGTCGCCGTCGAGATCGTCGTCTCCGTCATTAGGGTCGGTTGCGTCATCAACGACCTCAGTCCCGTCATCCGTGCCCCCGTCATCCGTGTCGGTATCTACCGGGTTGGTTGGGCCATCACCTGCGAGCGGCCCGGTTCCGTTGACCTCGTCACCGTCTTCGAGGTTGTCGCCGTCGGTGTCGTCATTGTTCGGGTCGGTTTCACCTGTACCGGTCGTACCTGTATCGCCGATCGCATTGTCGACTCGGCCATTGATGTCCGCATCTTCTTCGCCGTCTTGGAGGTCGTCTCCGTCCGTGTCTTCTTCATTCGGATCGGTCGTGCTGTCGTCGTCGAGGTCAGGCCTGAACGGCGAGCCTCCCCCGGTCGCAGTGCCATCGAACGGCTCGTTGAAGAAGTCGCTGGTGCCGCTCGAAATCGGAGCGATGATGCCAACTTCAAGGCCGTCCGGCAGGTCGTCTTCATCGCTGTCCGAGTTGAGCGGGTCGGTCGGTGCGAAGGTCTCGAGCGGGCCTGAGCCGTTCGTCTCGTCGCCGTCGCTGAGTCCGTCGTCGTCGGTGTCGGCGTCGAGCGGGTTGGTGTCGATGCCCGGGTTGTAGACGCCATCATCGCCAACTTCTTCGCCATCGTTGAGACCGTCATTGTCAGAGTCGGAGTCGTTCGAATCGGTGCCCAACGTGTCTTCCTCATCGTTGGTGAGACCGTCTCCGTCGCGATCATTGTCGCAGACGTCGATGATTGCGCTGCCGACAAGCTCGCCGCGCGTGAACGGCACAAACGCCAGCGGTATTGCGCCGCCGATGAACTTGATCTCCACGATGAAGTCATCATCGTCGTTATCGGGCAGCACGAGATGCACATAGGGGCTGCCCTGCGTGCCGTGCCCTTGTCCGCCATTGGCTTCGCGCGCTCCGCTGATGACTGTGCCTTCACTGTCGAGCAAGAACACAACAGCACCGGTTGCGGTACGCACTGTGTCGCAGGTGCCTGGAACACCGACCGAAATCTGTGGGATAACGAAGACGGAGCGTGCCGTCGCGTCCGGGTCGTTCTCGCTGAGTTCATTCTCCCAGAGGCGGTTTGCGCCATCTCGGTTCACATAGATATCGAGGTCGCCGTCGCGGTCGAAGTCGACAAACTCGACTCCCTCACTGTCACCCCCGCCGAAGTCGACACCGCTGTTCGTGAAGGTCGGTACCGGCTCACCATCCACGGTGATGATGTTGTTCAGCCAAAGCTGATCGGCGTTGTCACGGGCGATGTAGAGGTCGAGGTCACCGTCGTTGTCGACATCGCCGCAGGCCGCTCCGTCGACGTTCGTGAATGCGCTGACGCCGGTGGGCAAGTTGGTCGGCGTGAACGTGCCGTCGACGGTTTGCAGGAACACTTGGTTCGGTCGATCGCCCTCTTCGAACTCATCATTGTCGATGTCGCTCTCCCCACCGTCTGTGTAAAAGAGGTCAAAGAGGCCATCGTTGTTGAAGTCGCACAGGATGTTGGCGCCCTTGTTCCCGTTCGGGGCGGTGTAGTCGAAGAAGGTCGCCGGCGTGAATGTGCCGAGCAGCGCGCCAATGTAGATATCCTCTATGGTGTTCTTCCGCAGGAAGAGGTCGACAAAGCCGTCCACGTTGTAATCGCCGATCGCGCCGTAGTCGCCCTCTTGGCTGGACCCGGTACCGGCGGTGGGGAGCCCTCCGTTTCCGACGGGGTTCTCGAAGAGCGCCGCGTTGCGCGTATTCTGCAGCAGGTAGACGCCGTTGCCGTGGTTATCAAAGATGATGTCCAACCAGCCGTCACGGTTGACGTCCCCGAGCCCCACGAACTCGGAGTTCATGCCAACCAGGATCACGTCGACGGAGCCACCGATGGAGCCAGGACCGGAGCCGACGTCGTTACGAATAACGTAGTTTGGGCGCCCAGTATTGCCGCCACCGTTTACGCCAAACGTGTAGTTTGGCGCGCCGTTGTTGAGGTAGACCTCCAGACGGGGATTGTCGTTGACGATGAAGTCGACGAGCCCGTCGTTGTTCAAATCTCCGGCGACGGCGGAGCGCTCGGTGCGGGTCGCCGTCAGGCCTGACGCATTCGAAGCCGTCACGTCCGCGAACGACAACCCGCCACCACCATCAACGCTGGAGAAGTACAGGCGCGACTCTTGCGTGCCTGCGTCGGAGTTCACGAGCAGGTCGAGGAACCCGTCGTTGTTGAAATCGGCCCACGTGAAGCCGCCGTCCTTGTCCCCACCGAGGTCGAGACCAAAGTCGTCAGCGACGTTGTTCGCGACAGCCGAGAAGGCTTGCGCGTCGGCTCCCGATACAGCGCCGACGCTGGCGAGAACAAGCGCGACCGAAGCCGCCAGGAGAGGAACTAATCCGTTACTCTTCGACATTCTGCACTCTGGCTAGTGTGACCGTTCCCGAGCCGAGCGCGGTAGCGCTTGGTTTGATGGAATTCCGCATTGGCATTCCTCCAAAGGACGCCAAAAGTCGAAACTTCGGCGGAAAAATACGTGACTCAGCCCCTCGCGTTCACGAGAAGGATCACGTTCGCCTGAGCTCGAAGCGGCTCCAGTCCACCGGAGTACTTGTACCGGAGTACTTGTAACGGTGTCCCCAGCAGATGTCTTGCGCATGACGAGCACCAACTTTAGTGATGTGGTCAGAGAAGTTCGACTACCCTCGGGGTAGACTTGCATGCGACCCGTACGGCGCTGTCAATCCATCACAACCGATATCTATGCATCAGTCCCTCAGGTCAGTTTCCTCCTCGTCGTGCGTCCGCTTTAGTGGGCTCGCCGGCTCCTTGATTTTGTTGCTCGTTGCCTGTGGCGGCGACGACCCCGCATCGGAGACGGGCGAGGACTCTGGGAGCGATGTCCTCGACGTCGGAGCTGGAACCACCGACGGCATCGACCAAGACGGCGCACAGACGGACGCTGACCCAGAGGACGCTGACCCCGAGGACACGGACACGGCAGGCGGGGACATCGCGGATCCTGACGCCGGTGCGGACGTCGATCCTGGCGACACGCAGGACGACGTGGGGCGGCTGCCTGGGACGGTCCCGCTTTCCGACTTCATTGGGTGCGATGGGGACGGCGACTGCCCCGCTGGTACGGGCAATTGCATTACGCAGGTTCCATTCAACCGCGTGGACGCGAGCGGGGCGAACAGCGTCGCGATCACCGACCTCGCGCCCGAATGGGAGCGCGACGGCGTCTGCAGCCGAACTTGCACCGACCAGGCGAGCGCATGCGAGCCGCTTCGGCTCCCAGGCGCCGACAACGCGCAATGGCGTTGCCAGGTGATCGCGCTCGGTGAGGAGCCGTATCCGACGGGCGGGGACGTGCTGCCGGACCCGACGAGTCTGGACCCGGCCGAGCAGGAACTCGGTCAAGCGCACGCCGCCCTCTGCGTCCCGCCTTTCGAGGTAACGACCGGCTACGGCCCGGACTTCTGCGATGCCTGCGATGCGGACAACGCCTGCGAGGCGGGGTCGGCGTGTTGGCTCGACGCGCCCTTTGGGGACGAGACGTCCGTCATCGGCGCGTGCTTGAACCCCTGCGATGACGGGACGGGATGCCCGATCGGTTTCCAGTGCGAGGCGCTCGACGCCCTGGCCGGTGAGGCCGTGGGGAACCCGGCCGGGTCCTTCTGCATGCCGCTGTACGGGACGTGCGGGGCCTGCCGCGATGCGGATGGCGACGGGCGCGGTGTCGGCCTCTGCGATGGGGACGAAGCCAGCCAGCACGACTGCAACGATAGCTGGGCGACCGCCTACTTCGACGTGGACAACCCCGAGCACCCCTTCCCGGGCGTCTGCGGCGTCGACGTCGATGCGAACTGCAACGGTGTAACCGATGAAATGGATCAGATTGGCCAGGCCGCGTGGGGTGATGACCACTGCACGCGCTGCGATGAGCCCTGCCTCGGCACGGTGGCCAATGGAGCGCGGGAGTGCTCGGGCGGCCCGACGGCCCCGCTCTGCGACGTGCGTTGCGACTCGGGCGACTGGGTGAGCTGCGACGGCGACCCCGCCACCGGATGCGAGACGTCCGCGGCAGATGTCTCGAGACTCTACTACCCGGACTGTGACGGAGACGGGATTCCCCGCGATGCCGTTCCCGTGTTCGACTGCGGGGGAGATGGGTCCCTTCAGATCGAAGTGGATGGCGTGATGTGCGCTGGCGTCTACCGCTACGAAGTGGCGGTGGGAGATGGCACGGTGGACTACGTCGCCGACTGCAATGACGACCCGCAGGACGCGGTCGCCGCGCTGTCGTTCCCTGGAAATGAAGAGGTCTGCGACGGGGTCGACAACGATTGCAATGACACCGGCGACGGCGCCGGTATCGACGATACGACGCTTGTCGCGGGCGACAGCTCCTGCCGGGCATCGGCGTCCGGCGTCTGCGCCGATGGCAACTGGATTTGCCCCCCGGCTCCGCTCGGCGTTGCCTTGGATCACATGTGTGAGCCAGGCCCAAGCGGCCCCGAGATTTGCGATGGGCTCGACAACGATTGCGACGGATCGGCGGACGAGGAGGGCGCGCTGATGGATTCAAGCCTTGATGCGGCGGCCTCGGGCACGGCCTGCACGGAGGGCAGCGCGATCGGCGAGTGCCAATTCGGCACCTGGCGCTGCGAAGCCGAAACGTTCTTCTGCGAAGCGTCAACACTTGCGACGGGTGTGCTGCTTTATGATGACTTCGAATCGGGGAGCGTGGGCGCGCCCTTCGAAACCGAAGCACCCGCGTGGTTCGTCGACGCAGCCCTGGGCGGCGGCATGGCGGCACGCTCCGCGGTGATCACGGACCGGGAGACGAGCGAGATGCAACTGTCGATCTTGACTGATGAGGCCGCGAGGCTCTCGTTCCGGTACCGGGTGAGCTCGGAGCAGAGCTACGATTTCCTGCGTATCTACATCGGCGACGAGCTCTGGTTTCAGGCGAGCGGCGAGGTCGAATGGACGGAGATCTCGACGCCCCTTGAAGTCGGGTCCAACACGATTCGCTTCACCTATTCGAAGGATATAAACACTGCGAATGGCGAGGACACCGCGTGGATCGACAACATCGTCGTGACGTCTGGAGCCATCGACTGGCCGGGCGACGATCGGGACACCGATTGCGACGGGTTCGACGGCGCGATCGCCAACGCTCTGTTCGTTGGCGGCGTTGGCGCCGCCAACACCGGCACGGGCACGAGCGACGCAC
>JBLFZA010000012.1:0-32373 GCA_047610025.1 Bradymonadia bacterium
GTTGTCGGAAGAGGGGGCTCCGGAATCTCTGAGGTGCTCGCCGAGGGCGGCCCCGTAGAGGTGATGGATGTGGCGATTCAAACCGACATCCCCTTGCTCGATGCCACGCCAGCCGACGTTGATCTGCAAAACGCGGAGCAGCGCCTGAGCGCGAGGATCGGCAAGGAAGGGCTTCTCCGCGACGCACTGCGCGCGACACGCACGCACTACGATCTCATTCTTATCGACTGTCCGCCCGCGGCCGGCACACTGACACTGAACGCGCTAGTCGCCTCCGACTGGGTGCTGATACCCTGTGACAGCTCTCCGATGGCCGTCAACGGCGTTCAGGCGATCGCCCAAACGCTGTACACTGTCAGCGAACGGCTCAATCCTAATCTCGATGTCCTCGGGATTCTGCGCACGCGTGTCGATGCTCGAACGAAAGCCATCAATGAGAACGTGGAAGCCTCGCTTCACGAGGCGTTCGGTGACGCAGTCCTGCCGCAATACATCGGTATCAGCACCGACCTCACGAAAGCGCAGCAGCACGGGACCGACATTTTCGGATTCGCGCCCAAAAGCCGAGGCGCGACGCACTACCGCGCGCTTGCGGAGGCGCTTACAGCGCCGCTCGGATTTCAGAGATAGAGTGAGGAGCGCCTTGTCGCGCACCTTGCTCGCCTTCGCGGCCGCCCTGCTGCTCGCGCAGTGTGGCGTGCTGAGACCGGTTGGAGAACCCGCAGCCAACTTGCCCCGCGTCGAGCCGCAAGGAAACGCAAGCGAGTTACCCGAGGTGTTGCCGCGCGTTCGCGCGGGAGATTCGCCAATCGGGGAGGTTCTCAATAGGGCCACGGAGCACGCCACCGCTCTGTGCGCTGCGCACACCGAGGAGCCCGGCGAAGGTCTGGAGCTCGGTGAGTACGGCGAGAACGACGATACCAATGCGTTCACTGAGGCCTGGCTTCGCGTTGATGAAGCCGTGGTGTTCGCCGGGATCGCTGTGGCTCCTCCCCCCCCAATCGCACCTGTCTCGATCGAGACCCAGCGTATCGCAACCGAAGAGCGCCAAGTCCCACCAGGCGAGCTTCATGTGCGCGTGGACGCTATCGGCGAAGTCGTTCACATGCGGCTCTATGACAACCAAGGCAGGATGCGACCCGACGCCGTGCGCGCGTTCTCGTGGGCGTTGCGAGACCGTCGCGCCAATCGAGCTCGGACCTTGGAGCCACGTCTCTTAGCGATGCTCTATATCGTCGGTCAGTACTTCGACGCGGAGCTGAGGATCGTCAGCGGCTATCGAATTCGTGGCGTGAACGCTTCGCGCGGGTCCCGCCATGGAGGCGCGGCCGCGGCCGACTTTCGAGTGCCAAACGTGGGGCTGAGAACGACACTTGCCTTCGTCGAGAGTACGTTCATGAATGCGGGCGTGGGCTACTATCCTACGTCGCGCTTTGTGCATATCGATAGCCGTGAACGCACGTACTACTGGGTCGACAGCAGCGGCCCTGGCCAGCGCTCACGTACTCGCAGCCGGTCGAGCAGCCGACGAGGGACGGCAGATACAGACCCTACAATGCTCAGCATCCATATGAGCGAAGCGGAACTCTATCGCCTCCCACCGTCTTACCGAGCCGTCGGATACGAGTAGTGCCCACGCGCCTCCAGCGGCTACTCCTCCGTGCTGCTGGCGATGCGGTCGCGCACGAGCGCTACGTTGCGGGCCCCATTGGCGTGCCCGCGAGACTCCGCTTGCTCGAAGGCGCTGAGCGCCGCGTCGAAGTTCCCAAGCCTGAAGTACGCTTGGCCGAGGCTATCGTGGTACCCAGCGTTCCGGCTGTTGATGCGCGTGGCAGCCCTAAAGTAACGCGCCGCTTGAGAGTAGTTGCGCTGTTCGAAGTGTGCTTGGCCAAGCCCGGCTTGTGTCGCCGCGCTGCCATCGTAGCGCTGGAGAGACTCACCAAACAGGCGTTGGGCTTCGCTCCAGTTGCCCGAGCGCAAGGCCGATTGCCCTTCGTCAGAGAGTGCGCTCGCGGTATCTCTGACGACTTGACGTGCCTGCGCCGCGGCCTCCTCTGCTTCGGCCTCGCGTGCCTCACGCGCCCGCGCGACCGCGCGCGCCGCCTCTTCGTCGTCTAGTTCGTCCAACTGAGACGCTGTGGCCAGCTCCTCAGTTCGTTGAGGCTCTTCTGCGGGCACGGCCACCACGGCCGGCTCTGGCTCTGGCTCCGCATTGGGCACGGCCACCACGGCCGGCTCCGGCTCTGGCTCCGCATCGGGCACGGCCACCACGGCCGGCTCCGGCTCTGGCTCTGGCTCCGGCTCTGGCTCTGGCGCCGCGGCTTGGGCATCTCCGCTGCCTTCTGGTTCACCAGAGACGTCTTCCTGATCGGCGTCGGGTGTGGCTGCGGCTGCCGGCTGCAACGGAGGCGTGGGTTCGTCCCCTAGCGTTCCGGGCGTCTCCGCTGCGGGCCCGTCCTCATTAGTCAACACGCCCTCGGCGTTATCCGACCCCGAGCCGTCCCCGTCGTCGCTTAGCGTGGCGGCCGCTAGCATGGCGAGGATACCCAGAACGATGGCAGCGATCGCACCAAAGATGAACCGCTTGTTTTGGGTCGCGTTTTCGTCGTTGTCATGCACATCGACGATCGCGTCGTGACGTTTCGTGAGCGCTCCCACGTCATCCCCTACGGCAAACCAGTTAAGCTCGTCATCGTCGACGTCGATTGGACCGGTTACCTTCGTCTCTTCCTCGGCGACGCGTTCATCCGGGGTCAGCGTCTTCGCTAGAATGAGCGCAGCGGTACCGACGCTGGTGTCCTCTTCGGACGTCTTGTTGTCGTCCGGATTCGCGGTGGAGGTCTTGGGTACGCTACCGCTCCGAGCGCCTGCGCGCCTGCGTCGTTTTTTCTTCCCGCGATTCGTCTTGGATGTCGCGCTGACTGCGTCGCTTTCATCGTCAACGGACTCCGGGTGGACATGTCCCGCGTCTGGCTGACTCGCTTTGGCTGCGGCGATTGTAGCGGCCACGTCAGCCGGCGAGAACGCGATAGTGGAGCGATCGTCGACGTCATCGGGCGCTGGCGTATCGGCTGTGCGGTCTTCCGGCCTCGGAGGGCTCCCGTGGTCGCCTGCTCCTGTTTCGCTCTGTTTCGAGTCGCTCTCAATTGGGTTGGTTCGCTCTCTCCCGCTGCTACTATCGCGCTTGTCAGAGTCACTGACCGCTGCTTGCGTCTTATGGTCCTGCGACGCCTGTGGAATGTCGGCCTCTTCGAAGTCGTCCGCCAAGCGTTTGGCGAGCTCGGATGGCGAGAATCCGATCGTAGACGATCGATCGAAGTCGTCGCCAGCGGCAGCCGGCGATCGGGCGGGCGCTAGCTCTGGTGTGGGCTCTGGTGTGGGCTCTGGTGTGGGCTCTGGGCTCGTCTCCTCTTTGACAGGCAACGCTTCGAGTTCGCCTGTAGGAACCGGCTTCCCGACCAGTACGCCCACTGGGCTGATGCCCATGGGCTCCGCAGCGCGTTCGCTTTTCTCATCCGCGTCGCGCAGGTTGTTGAGCGCTCGGCGGAAGGCGAGGGCGTTTTGGAAGCGGTCGTCGCGCGACTTGTTGAGCGCCATGTTGATGATGATCTCTGCATCATCAGGGGCATCGAGCCCGGGGCGCGCATGACGTGGCGCGAGCGGCCGTTCGTAGATTTGGCGCTTCAGAGTGGTGCTGACCGATTTCGCGCCAAACGTCGATTTCCCGGTCAGCATCTCGTAGAGCAGGAGCCCGGCGACGTAGACGTCCGAGCGCTCGTCAGGCGGTTTCCCCTGAGCCTGTTCCGGAGAGAAATACTCGGGCAAGCCGAAGAACCGTTCTGGATCGGAACGGCTAGTCTTGATGGGGTCGAGGACGCTGTAGAGGTGATGCTGGAACGGGTCAGTGATGACAACGCCGCCGGCCGAAGCTCCCTTCATGAGCAGGATCTTCCGCGGGCTCAAGCCGCCATGGGCTTGGCCGGAGCTGTGCAGCTCGTCGAGGGCGTCGAGAATGCCGGTCGCCACCGAGGCCGCTTCCTCGAAGTCCATCGGCCCATGCTCGTCGAGGAACTCACGCAGAGTCACGCCCTCTACCCAACGGCTCGCTACCCAGCCATCGTCCGCTCTCAAAGAGAAGCCCGATATGGGCGGGGTCCTAGCGGGAAGAATTTCGCGTAGCACACGTACGGCCTCGAGGTAGGCCTCGCGTCCGTCCCGTGTCTTCAGCGCAAGTTCGTTGAAAACCTTTAAGGCGGCCTTCTTGCCGGACCCGCGTTCGGTGGCCCGAAAAACTTCTCCGAGAGCGTCGCGGCCAACGGATTCATGCAGGTCAAAGCTATCGCGTGCCGTCATGGTCGGTCGGAGCCGTGGATGGGGTGGTGACAACCAGACGCGTGCATTTAGCATAGAAGTCGCTTCAACTGCAATGGGCGTAGACGCCTCCTGGTCGCTCCGCTAGTGCATTGCGCCGCGACTCACGTCGGTGATTCGCCGACCAACACCCGGACCATCGTGGAAGAGACCAGCAAGAAGGCTAAGGCATCGCAGGACGCTCTCGCCGCCCGCATCGAGAAGATTGACGTCGATGCTCTGAAGGTGCGCGCGGAGTCACTGGGCAAGGGGGCCTCGGTGAGCGCTGCTAGCCCTGGCTTCTCCGGCAAGCAGCGTCGCCATGTGCGTGGTTTGGGTCATCCGCTGAAGGCTCAGGTGCAGATCGGGCATCATGGGCTCTCGAACGGCTTGGCCGGTGCGATTCTCATTGCTCTCGATCAGCGTGAGGTCGTGAAGGTGAAGCTGCTCGAGTCTGCGCCTTGCTCGATGGCGCTCGCCGCGCTGTGGATACACGAGGCGACCGCCTCATCCGTGGTTCAGATCCTCGGGCGCACGCTGCTTGTATATCGGCGTCATCCGAAGCAACCTGTCGTCCGTCTCCCTTCCGCATAGAGCTATGCAGCGCTTCCAACTGGACCCCGAATCTCCCCGCCCTGACCTGATCGCTAGGGCGGCAGACACACTCCGCCGCGGCGGGTTGCTCGCTCTGCCAACCGACACGACGTGGTCAGTTGTGTGTGATGCGCGCGACCGCAGCGCTGCTCAGCGACTCGGCGCCGTCCGAGCGGAGATGGCAGGTCGTTCCGACCTCGATCCGGCGAAGGCGCCGATGAGCCTCGTCTGTGCTGACCTGAAGATGGTCGGGACGTACACGCTCATGAATCAGCCCCAGTTTCGCTTCGTCAAGGAGCTGCTTCCGGGGCCGTTCACAGTGATCCTCCCCGCCTCCCGCGAGGTCCCTAAGGTTCTCCAGTCGAAGCGCCGCGACGTGGGTGTACGCATGCCGAACGATCGCGTGACGCTGGCAATTCTCGCGGCGCTCGATGCGCCTGTTTTGGCCGCGACGTGCCAGAACGCGGTGGGCGAGCTGCTGGGTGCGTCGCCAGACGTAGAATCAGCGATTGGTCGCCACTTGGCGGGCATCATCGAGACCGAGGCGATCGTGCCGGAGCCCTCGACCGTGGTAGATTACACGGGTGATGAGCCATCGCTTGTGCGTCAGGGTAAGGGCATCGTCGAAGGCCTCAGCTAAGCCGCGTTGTCAGCGGCTTGGTGCGCGCGGGGAGTCGGAACAGGTCGCGCCGCGGTCCGGTCGCTGTGGCGCGCCGTCGGCGTGACCGACGAAACCGCATCGCCGTCATTTTTCCGATGAGGTCAGAGGTGCGATCGACTGCACGCGGAGCGGGGTTGGCGGGTGGCCGTTGCTAGACTCGGCGTTGACCTCGGTCATGCCGCGGGCTAGCGTGCCGCAGGCTGTTGGTATGCGTTAGGATAGTGACGCGCCAAGAGTCTTTGCAAATCAGAGTGTTGTGGTTCAACGCGCCGACGATCAACAGTCGGCACGAAATTCGCAGACCTGAACGTATTGGACGTTTCGCGCTCGCCGTCATCAGACGGTGGCACGCCATCCCAACTGACGAGAGTACGCGTGTATCGATTGACGACCCTATTGATTGCCCTTCTTGCGCTGCCGACGGTGGCGTCGGCGACTGAGTCAGGTCAGGTCGCAGCCGTGACGGCGCCCGCCGAAGAGGCCGCTCCAACATCGGACCTTGCTCAATCGGACGCTACTCTGGAGGAGCCCGTTGAGGCCGCCGAGGAAGCGTCCAACGAGCTTGAATTGCCGGTCGACTTGTCGTTGTCGTTTACGACGGCGTTCTCGCTTGGTTCGATCATAAAGCCGAACCGCCAGACGACGGACTCCGTCTCTGGTTCATTGGGCTTTGGCGTCAGCCGCGACGTGACGGATCACTTCACCGCGGGTTTGGGAATGGGCGTCTCGCTCTGTCTCAACAGCAACTGTGGAGTCGTTCGGCCTGGTGAAGCACGTTTCCGCGACATGTCGCTGGACCTGTCCTACTCTAACTTCTGGCGCATCCCGAAGGCGGCAATTGGCCTAAGCGCGGGGATGAGCTTCACGCTGCCGACGTCATTGTCGTCGCGCGCGGCGAACCTGTACACGGCGATGAGCCCGTCCGTTTCGCTGTCGCGTTCGTTCGGTGCGTTTTCGCTGAGCTACTCCTTCGGCTTCTCGAAGTACTTCAACCGATTCCCCGTTATCGCCAGCGACCCGAACGGGCGTTTTGAGCGTGAGACGCTCGTGCGTGAAGGCGGTGCTGAGAACCTGAGCGGCAACATCGTCGCGGAAGGTGCGGGATACCTTACGGAGTGGGACACATCGCACACATTGGCGGCTCGGATGGGCCTCAAGCACGTGTCTCTTGGGCTGAGCTTTTCGTTCCTTGATTTCTACACCTATCGATACGATTCTGCAGAAGACATCGAGACGGCCGATGGACTTGAGGTGCGCGACCCACTCGACAGCAACGAGTCAGGAAGCCGACGCGGTCACAGCCAGTTTATGTCCGGCTCCTTCTCGGTGTCGTACACGCTCCCGGTCTGGGAAGACCGGTTGTCGCTGTCGGGTCGCATGACAACGTCTCAGCAGCCGAAGACGGCGGACAACCGACGCGTTCGGTTCCCCTTCTTCGACACGCAGACGTCAAACCTCTCCAATACGTCGCTAGCGTTCACGCTAGCCGCTCGCTATTAATCCACGATCACTCATGACACAGAAAACCAACAACAACCCAAGGAGGTTGCATATGACGACGCTTCGTCAACGCTGGACATTCGGCGCATCCCTTTCTTTCGCCTTGCTCGCAGGAGCATGTGCGCAGGACGTCGGGGATATCGACCGCACGCAGGCAAACAAGATTCAGAAGGATTGGTTCGAGGGCGAGTGGCACATGTTGCACACCGTCATCGACGTCAACGCGACCGCCGAATCGTCCTTCACCGGCTCCATGGGCGACCTAGAGCGCGTCGAGTTCGAGATCGTCGAAGAGATGCTCTTCGCGCGACGCGTGCATGAGGATATCTTCGGGATTGATACCGCGGATGTTGGGGTTGAAGGTCAACTCGGTGAATTCCTGGGCAGCGCGCCGGCTGCTTGGCGAATCACCGACCACTTCGACGTGCAGCGTCAGTACAACTCAACCACGGGCGAGGAGACGAACGTCATCACGGAAAACCGCAGTGACCGTGAGTGGTACGACCGTGACTACATGCGTGTTGACTGGACGAACCAGAACGCTCCGTTGATGAGCATGGACAGCCTGATGTGGGCTGAGTCCGACTCATCGTTCGCCATTCGGCCGCAGGACAACGGCACGGAGCCGACGTTCGTCGTCGAAGAGAACGAAGACGGCGAAGTCGTCTACATCGACATCGTGCGCGATTACGTCGTTGAGCCTGATTGGTGGAGCTGTGTGTTGCAGGTCGGTTTCCCGAACTGGGGCACCGATTGCGGCCCTGAGACCATCACGGTTCGCACCTCGATCGCCCGCATCGACGAGCGTATCGAAGACCGGCACGTGCCGCGTATCTACTCGGACTACGACATGGCGGAGTTCGGGTACTTCCGAAACAACGGCTGTCTGTATGACGCACGGCGTGGATGCACCGACTCGAGCGCGCTCTCGTTCGCGGCCAACCACGACATCTGGACAAACAACCGCGACGCCGAAGGCAATGTCCTTCCGTTTGAGGATCGTACGCCAGACCCGATCGCGTACTACCTCAGCGAGATCTACCCCTGGGACCTTATCGACGAAGCCTACGAGATCGGCGCCCAGTACGACATGGCGTTCCGCCGTGCCGTCGCCGCAGCTCAAGGATCGGACGCGATCGGCGATCAGCGCATGTTTTACGCGTGCCTGAACCCCGGTACGACCGACCCGACCGTTCCAGAGGACCTGCTGGCGCAAGTTCACAACCCCGATGACCGTGAACTTCTCATCGAGGCCTACGCGGCTTCGGCAGAAGGATACGCCAATGGCGAGTGTGAGCGAGCGGGTGTGGTCAAGAACCGCGGAGACGTGCGTTACAGCATGTTCTCGTGGGTTAACGAGCCGAACGCTCCGTGGTTCGGTTACGGCCCGACCGCTGTTGACCGCACAACAGGTGAGAGCATCTCCGGTGTCGCCAACTTCAACGGCGGCTACCTGAACATCTACGCTCAGCGCGTTCTAGACATCGTGAATATCATGGAGGGAGACCTCACCCCAGAGGAGATGGGTTACGGTGTGGCTGTGCGTGAGTACTTCGAGCAGCTCCGCGACGAGAACGACGGCGACCTCTACTACGGGATCAACATCATCCCGGAGGACAAGTCGGTCGAGGAAATCACCAACCAACGCATCACGCGCGAAGTTCGTCAGCTGCGCAACGTCGACCGCAACGCGCGCATTCGTCGCGAACAGTGGGACAACGAGAACATCTTGAACATCGCGGCTCGCCCGCAGAGCGATATGCGACGCCGTAGCGAGCTCCAGCTCGATCCGCTTCGCGCACTTCGCAACACACGTCTTGAGCAACAGCTCATCATCCCGGAGCTCGCGACCGGTTTGAGCGGTGGCCAAGTGCGAGGGAACCAGCAAGTACCGGAAGAGTTGATGGACCTTGTGTCACCCGCGCGTCACACAACAGTGCAGGGCTTCCAACGCATGTACGAAGAAATCAGCGGCGCTCGCGTGGCTGACAACATCATGATGGCAGAGCCCTTCGATCAGCAGCTGATCGGATTCGCTGAGGATATCTACCGATACAAGGCAGAGCTTGAAGTCGCCGGCGGACTTACCGCATGGGAGATTGAGGAAGAGCTCTGGCGCGAGATCCGTGGCCGCGTGTACACGGGAGTCCAGTCCCACGAGGTCGGTCACACCGTCGGTCTTCGCCACAACTTTGCGGCGACAACCGATGCGTTGAACTACTTCCCGCAGTACTGGTCGCTTCGTCAGCAGACCTTCGACGATGACTGTGATGGCGCGGGCTACCGCACGTTCACCGCGATTGGTCTCGCTGACGGTAACGTCGCTCCTATTGGGTGTGGTGCTCCGGAGACGGACGAAGTTCGCGCTCAGCGTAACGCTGAGGTTATGGGTGCGATCGCATCGGGCGTCCTTGAGGACGGCACCCAGCTCGGCTCGATCAACCACTTCGAGTACTCGTCCGTTATGGATTACCACGGCGAAGTGAATGGTCGTCAGGGTGGCCTTGGCATGTACGACTACGCGGCGCTTCTGTACTCCTACGGCTACGCGGTCGAGGTGTTCCAGGAAGCTCCGTATGTGCTCGACATCACGGCTCGTTATAACGGTGACTCGTTCTCGGGCACCGACACCGAGCGAAGCACATCGCGCGTAATCGACATGAACGATGTTGATAACTACGTGATTGACGCTGGCGCTGAGTCGACCGGTGACGTCTTCGGCGACGCCGTCCGCGATGCCGGTTGGATTGAGTGGCACTACAGCGTGCTGCCGATGATGTTCTACGACGACGGCGCAACCGAGGTCAGCAATGGTGACTCACTTGCGACGAGCTTCTGGCAGAACTTCGACTACACCGGCGTTGGCCCGATGGCGCCGATGTACCAGCGCGACATTGTCCGACTCGACAACCTGACGGAGACCGACCTCGTCGTGCCCTACGAGTTCTGCTCGGACTTCATCCGTGGAGACCACCCGCGCTGTAACCTCTTCGACTCGGGCGCGGACCCGAACGAGATGGTTTCTCGTATCATCGAGGACTACGAGTCCAACTACCCGTTGAACTACTTCCGTCGCGAACGCCCCGGATTCGGCCTCTCGTTGTGGCCGAGAATCTCAAGTGACATGACACGTACCTTCGGTGCGGCAATCAACCACTTCCAGTGGTGGATCATCACCCTGTCGGACGACAACCGTGACTTGGGTTGGGCCTACAGCGACCGTGGCGGCGAAGCCGGCCTCGAAGCAGCGATTAAGGCAGTCGACTTCGTCGGCCGAGCGCTGACCATTCCGAACGTTGGCTACTACGTGCTCGACCGTGAGACCGGCATGTGGATCAACAGCAGCAATGACCCTAACCAGGGTCCTGAGCAGCACGAGTCGCGCCTCATCGCGAACGATGGCGAGCTCTCGCTGAACGTCGCAGACGGAGCCCGCTTCGGCCGCAGCACGTACACGGGCGACGAGGACAGCATCAGCCAGCGTCCGTACTACTACTTCTTCGAAATGGAGGTGATGAGTCACTTCTACTCGAAGTACGCAGCGATCATGGCGATGGTGGACGGAAACATCTCGCTTGTCGGTAGCGATGCGAGTTCCAACCCCGGCGGATTCTACATCACAACCTTTGATGTGTTCCCGGACCAGGTCGCGAACTACCTCGGTGGTATTATCGCTGAGGACTACCAGCGGATCGGCGGATGCGTGACGCAAGAAGACGGTGAGTACGTGGTGGAGAACCTCGGACCCTTCGATGAGGGTGCGTGCTTCGGTGATTTGATGAACCCGTACTCGGAAGAATACGGTCGACGTGACTACAACATGCGCATGTTCACGACCGTTTTCTCCGCAGGCATGCTGCAGGAGACTTTGGAGTTCGATTGGCTTAACCGCTCGTCGATCTACACATGGGGTGAGACGGACTCCCCGGAGATCTTCGACACGGAGAACTTCGAGTGGCTGACCTACACGGACGAGATGGGCATCACCTACGGCGCGCGGTTGCCCATCGGCTTCACGGACGCTGATCTCGATGACGAGCCCTACGTGAACTACACGCTCATCCGCAGCGCACAGCTCCTTCAAGAAGCTGTCGTGCTCGGTGAGTGCTACGAAGAGGGTCTTGTCGACGAGTTCACCTGTGAGGTGGACTTGACTGCATCGCTTGGTGATATCGAGCGCTGCAGTGGCTTCGACGGCATGTGCGAGAACGTACGAGAGCCGGGCGACGCTGGCCGCCAGCTTGATTCGCTGACGGCTCAGATTCGCTTCTTGGTTGAGACCAATGAGCTTCTGTACAACCGAGAGTCGCAGGGCTGGTTCTAGGACCAACCGCGTAGTTTAGAGGGCCGCCCCCGCAAATTCCGGGGCGGCCCGTTAGCGGGTTTTTAAGCGAGAAGCCAGGCCACGCAGTCTTCTGAGTCGATTGTGTTGGGGGTGTGCGTTGCGCACCGCGCCGCGATTTTCTATAAGTACTGAATCACCCTTCAGTACAGGGCCCGGCATGGTGAATCGAACGCTCCTTCTTCCGCTGCTCTCTGCGGTGCTTCTTGTCGTCTGTAGCGCATGCTCCGCCGACTCCGCTGCGGGCGCTTGCGATAGCGCGGGTGACTGCCCACGAGGCGAGTCATGCCAGGAATCCGGAACGTGCGGTGAGATCCCGTGTTCTGATGGTTGCCTCACGACAGAACCCTTCGTCGAGGCCTGTCTGCAAGAGGACGATGACGGAAACTTCGATTCCACGGTTAGCGGAGACTGCACCGAGGAAGAGTGCGCGCGGGACAGGGATTGTGAATCCGGCGAGGTGTGTCGCGACGGCGTCTGCTACGCGGGGGATTCGGGGCCGCTTGTCTGCGTCTGCCGTGAGGACTGCTTTGGAGGCGAGGTCTGCATCGCAGGCGCCTGCGGTGCTCCGCTCGCGTTCTGCAATACGGACTGCGAGTGTCCGTTTGGTACGCTCTGCGGCGCAACCGGTAGCTGCGAGCCTGTGACCGTTGATGCGTGTCTTGGGATCACCTGCAGCGAAGGTGAGACCTGTGAAGAGGGAGTCTGTCAGCCAATCGCCACCGGGTGCGACCCTGCCTGTGGCGTGAACGAGCGGTGCAACCCGGAGACGTTGGTCTGCGAACCGACGGTCGATGGTTTATGTCAGCCATGTGCGGCGGACGATGACTGCGGAGGTGCTGCAGACGCGTGCGTTACTGTCGACGGCGCTAGTGTTTGCGGGCGAGGGTGCGGCGGCACGGATGAGTGTCCCGGCGGATACGCCTGTCGCCCGGTGCCGGGCGCGCCGTCTAATCAATGTGTTCCTCTTGGAGGCGTATGTGGCGGCTGCTTGCTCGAAGGGTGCGCCGTTGGCGAGTATTGTGACCCGTTTGAGCTTGGCTGCCTGGGTCTTGTGGATACGTGTGGCGATTGTCTGACCGGTGCGGCGTGCGGGACGGGCGCATCGTGTTTGACGCTCGCTGGGGCTCGAAGTTGTTTCGACCAGTGCGAAGACGGCGGTGCTTGTTCGGAGGGATTCGTCTGCACCGAGTTCCCCGCACAGACGACGTTCGCCTGCGCCCCGGCGGCGGGTAGCTGCTCGGGCGGAGATCCGTGCGGCGATTCGCCACCGTGCCCAGATAGCGCGCCTTTCCGTAACCCGGCCACATGCGGCTGTCTGGAGTGTCTGACCGAGGCCGATTGCCCTGGTTCCCAGACGTGTAGTGACGTCGGCCTATGTGTCGTCGCTGGAAGCCCCTGTGGTTCTGCGGCGGATTGCCCTGGCGGATATTGTCAGGGCGGTGTCTGCGTCGACTGTCTCACGCCTGCAGACTGCACTGGGGGCGACCTTTGCGTTGCTGGTATCTGTGAGGGCTGCGATTGTCCGGCTGGCCAGTCCTGCGATATCGCCGGCAATTGCGTCGATGTCACCGACACGAGTGATTGTGGCTCGGTGAACGAGTGTTCCGACGCGGCGGGCTCGTTGGGTTACGGGCCGGCAGATTACGGCTGTGATGGGGACGCAGGCTGCTTCGTCCGCGGTCTGTGTAACGGAAGCCTATTGGATGGCGGCTTAGACCTCGGTGGGCTCTTGCCTAGTGGTGACTCCGACCCCTTCGACGCGCCTTGCCCAGCTGGGACGACGTGCGAGGTGCAATTGGACATCCTTGGCGGCAACTTCTTCTCGTTCGCCTGTGTGGGATGCTCGCTCGGCGACAACTCCACGTGCCGTGAGGGCGAGTTCTGCGTCGCTCCTGGTCTATTGTCGTTAGACGGTGAGCCCGTCTGTTCCGCGACAGACGGTGGTGGCTTTCCATTCCCGCTCCCCTTCCCTTAGCGCTGTCGCAGCGATGGCCCTGATGGCAGGGGTCATCGGAGTGAGACATGGCTGCGGTGACTGCAGCGAAGTGGTCACTTCCGATAGTTAGGAAGCGCTCTCACTTGTTTCGGGGACGGGCGTCGCGTCGCTCTGCGCCGTACTTGGGCGCTTTGTGGATCCGCGGGAGCGCAGTAGATGGTCAAGGCCGAGAGCGATGGAAGTACGCTCGACGCGCCCGTTCACGGCGCCTCTCGAGCGAGATTCTACGCGGGCGAGCGTCTCTGCGAGGTCGAGGTAGGGGACTTCGAGCGTCTGAAGATGGTCGTTCAGACCGACCGGGCAGTCCATGTCGAGTTCTTCGTCGTTGTCCCGCCAGACTCGTCCACGAAAGCGACAGGGCTCAGGGCGGCTAGCGTAGACAGCGCAGCGATTGTCTACGAGCAGCGGGCAGGGCGCCTCTACGAGCGCGTCGCACATTGCGTCGAAGGCGTCCTCTCCTACCGTCTCTAACGAGGGGCAGGCTTCTTGTGTCCAGGCGAGGTGCCCTCGCTGGACTCTCGCGGCCGCTTTGATACGGCGTAACGCGTCGCCGCGAACGCCTAGTTCGAGCTCGACGAGCGCTTCCAACAAAGACCAGAGGTCGCTCGAGCTGACGTCGAAGGGGCCATGACAGCAGGCATCGCAGCCGGTGGCGCACGCAGGTGCCTCGTTTGGGCCAGCGAAAGCGTCGTCGATAGCGTCAAGGGCTCGGCGATGTTGAAGATTCTGGATAAGCGGAAGCATGGGCGACCTAGCTCGCGATCAGGCGGGGCGCGTTGTGCGCGGTGCGATGACGGCAAGCTAGGGCACGTGGGGGAGGGATGCGATTTACTCAAGACGGGTGGGACAGTGACACAACTGAGGCCACATGTGTGCAAGGTCTCTTTCTAGAAGCTCTCTCCGCCGACCGCGTCCATTGGTTCGGCCTCGAATCCTCCGGCGCGCGCCCACAAAAGTCGTCGTTGTGCGCGCATTGTGGCCTCGAGTGTGTTCCCGCGCTCGGACTCGAACCCGACGATCGCGGTCTCGAGTTCGTAGAGGAACCGGTAGTCCGCACACGCGAGGGCGAGGCGTTCGGCGCGTCGAAGGAGCAAGTCGGCGTTATCGTTAAAGCCCAGTTGTGACTCAAGAAAGCCTGCAAACAAGAACGATTGTGCCGCGGAAATTTCGGCTCCGAGATGCAGCGACAATTCGCCGGACACGAGTACATTCGCTCGGGCCTCTTGGACCATTTGCGCCCCGTCTTCTGTCCATCCTGCCCCAACACGGTCCAGTTGCAGAATAGCGAGGCGGAGGAGGGCCTCGCTAGCAGTGTCCAGCTGGGCGGTCGCAAGATAGACGCGCGCGGCCTCTTGCTGCGCCGTGACGGCTTCACCGGCGAGTCCGAGGTAAGAAAAAAGCGCCGCCGCACGGCGGTAGACCGACGCACGTAGCGCCAGCGAGTCGTCTTCCTCGATCGCCTCGAGGGCGGTCTCAATGTAACGCCGGGCGCTATCTGGCACATCGGCTGCTGCGGCAATCTCCGCGCTAAACAAGTTCAAGTACAAGCCGGAGATCCGTTCTTCTTCCGCCTCCTGACCCTCACGCATCGAATCCATCATCAGCAACGCGCTCGCGGGGTCGTCCCCCGTGAGTTGAAACGCCAACTCGATCGTGGCCGACCGCAAGAGGTCGTCGTCGGCCCAGCGTCGGGCGTCGCGCTGAACATTTTCCACCATATCGCGTGCTTCGTCCTCACGTCCGACCGCGTTGAGTGCTCTCGCGTGTTGGAGTCTCTCGCCTCCGAGCGACTCGGACGGCAACGTTCCGGTGGCCTCTTCCAGAAAGCGTCGGCTATCGAGAACTTCTTGTTCTACGAGACCATTGCTCGCACCCAATGATGTCCTAATCGACAGTGCGTTCAAGAGAGGGAAAAGCTGATTGTCTCGCTCGGCATTGCGGACGTCCTCGTTCATCAGAACAAGCCCCTCGTTAAAGCGAGCGAGAGAGTCGTAGCGCAGCGCGAGGTGTTCCCGAAGGTGATATCGGACCTCTGGCTCGAGCTCTTGCGTGCGAAGCACGACTTCGAGGAAGTAGACCGCGAGGGCGTGATCGCCACGCTGGGCCAAGACCGTTGCGATGAAGCTGGGCGCGAGTTGAGCGCTCATGGCGGTGAGCCCGTCGGGCGCAGGAATCGGGAGCCCGCCTGGCAGGATGCCAACGGTTGAGCCCGGATGTGGAGGCTCTCCCCAAACCGCAGTGTTCAGAATTAGCTGCCCTGGCTCGTAGTCGCCGAAAACCAGCACCCCGTACCCGTCGTGGTCTTCCATACCGGCGGAAGCGATGCTGGGAGCATCGTGGATGGAGGGATCAAAGCGATCGCTGGTGGACTCAATCCCAATGTTCGTGAGCTGGAAGGCGGCCATGTATTGCGGCAGGGCCTCACCGAGAGGCGGCAATGATGCGGCCTCGGTCGCGTGGGTCTCGAGCGGCGCAAAGACGATCGTCGACGTGGACGAAGGAATGTCCAGGTTGGCCTGTGCAAACACGGCGAGTTGGCCCACCTGCGGGGCAGACTCGACGTGCTCGAGGCGAGCGACCGCGTACTTCTCGAGCACCTCAGTGACCCGCGCGAGAGCCCCAATGGACTCGCCAAGTCGCCAGTCGTCGACCCCTGGGTCTCGAGAGACGATGAAATAGAGGTCGCCTCGCGATACACCGGAGTTCCCGTTCACAGCGAGCCGGATTTCACCGCCGGAGACGTCTTCGACCAGCACGAGCTGCTTTGACTTCGAGAGGACTGGAGGCTCGACGCGGCGCGCGACGTCCAAACTGCCGATCGAGGCCAATTCGCGGATCGCGATAACGTTGACGACTGCATTTTCGCCGGGTGCCACGTGGGCGACGCCAACGATTGGAGCGGGCCCCATTTCCTGTGGCCAATTCCTTGGGAAGAGTGCTCCCCATCGGCCATTGCCCTCGAGCGCTCCATCAAGGCGCAGCGAGCCGTCCTGCTCCCGCAGGACCTCCGCGGTCACCTCGGCTGCGGGTTCCTCAACGATGACCGTGGCGGCACGGCTGGCGGGCTCTTGCATGCCTCCGCAGGCAGCGAGCACCACCAGACTGACGGCGAGCCAGGCCAGAGCCGCAGAGCCGCTCTTCATTTGTGTCCTAAACTTCAAGAATCTCCTGTTCCTTATCCGTCAAAATCCCGTCCACCTTCGCGATGGCTGCGTCCGTAAGGGTCTGCACTTTCGCGAGATCGCGGTGCATGTCGTCTTCTGTGATTTCGCTGTCCTTCTCCAACACCTTCAACAGCTCGTTGGCGTCTCTGCGCGCGTTGCGCACGCTGATGCGCGCGTCTTCCGTGAGCTTGCGTGCTTGCTTCGCGAGGTCTTGGCGCCGCTCTCCGCTCAGCGGCGGGATGCTCAGCCGAATGATGCTGCCGTCGTTGTTCGGTGTCAGCCCAAGGTCGGCTTTGAGAAGCGCTCGCTCGATATCGGAGAGGATGTTCCTCTCCCATGGGGCGATCGTGAGCATCCGAGGCTCAGGAACTTTCACCGTGGCGAGCTGGGCCAAAGGGGTCGGCGACCCGTAGTAGGGCACCATCACACCATCGAGGATACTGGCGTTCGCTCGGCCCGTGCGGATACGTGCAAACTCTTTCCGAAGGCGCGTTTCAGCGGCGTCGAAATTTTCCATCAGGTCGGATTCAATCGCGTCAAACATCGGTCTCTTGGGGCAATAATCGCCGCTGCGTCCAAGCCCAACAAGGCTCGACTCGACTCCACTCCTTGGGGTCGCCAGCGGCTGGATTCAAGGGTCTTCACTACAACGATGGTCGAGCAAAAACGCAAGCGCCGCGGCCCAAGGGCCACGGCGAATGCGATTCATACCAGCCGACGACAGACGTCGGGCAATACGACTACTTGAGTTGTGCGGCCACTTCCTCTGCGAGGTTGGACTCCACCTTCTCAATACCTTCGCCGCACTTGAAGCGGTGGAAAACGCCGAAGGTAAGCTTTTGGCCGACCTCGGATGAGACGCGATCGATCTCGCCTTGAATCGTGACGTCCGGGTTCTTCACGAAGGGCTGGTCCAGCAGGCAGATCTCCTTGCTGAACTTCTTCATGCGACCCACCACCATCTTCTCGGCGATGTCGGCGGGCTTGCCCGACTCAATGGCCTGCGCCACGAGTACCGCTCGCTCGCGCTCAAGAACCGCAGGCTCGATCTCGTCGGCGCTTACGTAGAGCGGGTTTGAAGCAGCAATGTGCAGCGCGACGTCGCGGGCGAGGTCCGCGACCGGTCCGGTCGCATCAACGTCCGACTCCGAAAGCACAGTGGTCAGCACTCCGATGGTACCGCCACCGTGGATGTAGTTCGCCACGACACCAGGAGCGTCGAGCGAGACGTACACAGCACGTCGCACGTTGATGTTTTCCCCGATCGAAGCGATCTTCGCCTTCCGGAGTTCTTCCACCGCAGTGCCGCCTAACTCGCTCGCCAGCAACGCCTCAGCGGTCGCTGCCTTTGCGACCACGGTGTGCGCTGCGAGGTCATCGACGAAGCTCTTGAATTCGTCATTTCGCGCGACGAAGTCAGTCTCGGAGTTCACTTCAACGAGGCCGCCTTGCTTTGCGTCTGCGGAGACGCTCGCGCCGACGAGACCCTCAGCTGCGACCCGGTCGGCTTTTTTGGCCGCCTTTGCGATGCCTTTCGCTCGAAGGTAGTCCGCGGCTACTTCAAGATCGCCGTCGTTCTCAACGAGCGCCTTCTTGCAGTCCATCATGCCAGCGCCGGTGCGCTCGCGAAGCTCTTTCACGGCCGAAGCGGTGATCGCCATCGTATCCTCTTGGGGTGTCACGTTCGAGTGAGGGTGCGCTGAAGCGCACCCGGTCGGTCGGGCGCTAGGCGTCCGAACTAGGCTTGCGGATGACCTCGGTGGCGGCCGCGCTCGGTGCGATAACCGCACCGCTTTCTTCATCGAAAGTCGCGGTCGTCAACTCTTCGGGACGGCGGTTCGTGCCGGCTCGACGCCCGCCTTCGATGCAGGCGTCAGCCATTGCTCCGGCGAACAGACGAATCGAGCGAATCGCGTCATCGTTCGCGGGGATCACAAAGTCGATGCCATCAGGATCGCAGTTCGTATCCGTCAGAGCGACGACCGGGATACCCAGACGACGCGCTTCGTTGACTGCGATGTCTTCCTTGCGAGGATCAATGATGAACAGCGCGCCAGGCAGGTGCGTCATGTCCTTGATACCACCGAGGTTACGCTCAAGCTTCTCGCGGTCGCGAGTCATCATGAGTGCTTCCTTCTTCGTGAACTTTTCCATCGAGCCGTCGCCGGCCATCTTGTCGAGGTCCTTAAGGCGCTCGACCGATGTCTTGATCGTTCGGAAGTTCGTCAACGTGCCACCCAACCAACGGTTGGTGATGTGGAACTGCTTCGCGCGGACGGCTTCCTCACGGACGATCTCTTGAGCCTGCTTCTTCGTCGCAACGAAGAGAACACGGCGGCCCTGCGACACGGTGCCTGCGACGAATTCGCAGGCGCGGTCAAGCAGACGAACCGTCTGGCTGAGGTCGATGATGTGGACCTTGTTGCGAGCACCGTAAATGTACGGGCGCATCTTAGGGTTCCAACGACCGGTGCGGTGTCCGAAGTGGACGCCGGCCTCCAACATATCGCGAAGCGAAACGTTCGACATGAGTAACTACTCCAATTGTGTGTTTGCGTTAAACCGCCGCGACCATCATCTCAGTGCCGCACATGTCCGAAGACATCACGCTGGCAGCACCGATCAGGTCGCGTGAGAAAGTCGCGGCCTGCTAGCAGCAGGTACGGGACAAATCAAGTGGAAGTCGAGAGCGTTCCACGCCGCAGGCGGCCCTAATGGCCTGTCTACGCAACGCTTCGCTATCGAATCTCGTAGGCGGCGATCATTGCACGTCGGTCTCCCGAGTGCTGCTCCCAGAGCGCGCGAAACTGCTCGTACGGCGCGTAGGGACGTCCCGCCTCATCGCGCAGCGCCGACAGATAACGGGCCTCACTGTCGCCTGGCATCAATCGATCGAGCCCGGAGCAAGACAGCTCCATCAGCTCGTTCGCCCAGTGGCGGAGGGACTTTCCTCGCCACTGACCTTCGAGGCCGTGTTCCCGCGCTTCGTGCACACCGCTGCGGACTTCTTCGGCACCGAGGTCTTGGACCCAACCGCGAGCGTCGGAGCGAGATGTCTCGTCGTAGAGCAGGCCGCGCCACAGAGCAGGGAGAGCCAAGATGGCGTCCCGTGGTCCGGCGTCGGCTTGTCGGACTTCCAGGTACCCCTTCATCCGAACGTCCGGGAAGATCGTCGAGAGATGCAACGCCCAGTCGCCTTCCGTCGCGTCGACGCCCTCAACCTCGCCCGCCATGAAGTCCCTGAACGACGTGCCGGCGAGGTTGATGTACTCGCCCTCACGGGCGACGAAGAACATTGGGACGTCGAGCGCGTACTGAACCATCTCCGCGAACCCGGCATCCGGGTCCATGAAGAAGCCAGGAACGCCCGAGCGGTCGAGGTCCGTATCCGTCCAGATGTGCATCCGATTGCACGCACGCGACGTCATCTCTCCAGCCCACGTGGGGGAGTTCGCGAACATCGCCGTCACAACCGGGCCGAGCCCGGTCATCAGACGCAAAGCGTCGAACGCGTCCTCTTCGCTGCGAAAGTCATAGTTCGCCTGCACGGTCGCCGTCGTCTTCATCATCCAATGCGGAAGCGTACCTCGTGTCGGCAGGTAGTCCCGCATGACGCGGTAGCGAGGCTTTGGCATCCACGGGATCTCCGTAGGAGACTCCCACGGCTGCATGCCAAAGTGGCACCACACTTGCCCGAGCGACGCGCCAACGTCCTTCACTTCAGCGAGATGCTGGTCGAGCTCGGCGGCCGTTTCATGCACATTCGTTCGTACCGCACCGCTCAGCTCAAGCTGACCGCCCGGCTCCAAGGTCACTGCGCCCCCCGGACCGACGAGTGCGTTGATGGAACCACCGGCGTAGACGGCTTCCCAATCGAAGCGCTCGGCGAGGCCAAGAAGTAGCGCTTCGATTCCGCGCTCGCCTTCGTAGGCCAATGGCTTCAGCGTCTCGCGGTCGTACCCGAACTTCTCGTGTTCGGTGCCGACGAGCAGCGGGCCGTCGTCTCCTTTACAGGACGAAATGAAGGGGGCTCGCAGCTGCGACTCTTCTCGCAGCAGCGCGAGGTTGTCAGCTTGGTCTCGTGACATGAACAGGACCGGGATGTTCGAACGGGCGAAGATTGATACCGATTATGCGCGCGGCGATTCATCGCAAACGCAAATGGCTCGGAGGGGTAGTGACGGAAGGGTTAGAACGGTCGGTCGACGTAGTTGACGCTGAATTCACCCTCGTAGATGCGCTCCTCGCCGTCACCACCACAATCGAAGCAGTTGGCCCAGCAGGAGAGCAGCGTCTCGAAGCTCCCCGTGATCACACGGTCCTCGACGTCGTGCTCGGTCACCGTGACCGTCGCCGATTGGCTCAAAAAATTGCAGACAGAGAAGACGGACGAAGCGCCTGCCGGGCCTGTGTAAGGCGCGACGAGGGTGTCGATGTCCGAGATGACGACCGCGAAGTTGTCGTTGATCGACGTGCCGACGACAAGCTCAGTGCGGCCATCATCGAACACACTGCGGTAGCCGTAAACACGCGGCTCGTCGCCCTCGAACGAGCTCCCCGTCGACCCTGGCGCGCCGAAGCGGAAGCTCCCGAAGCTCGGGATGGTGGTCACTTCTGAGCAGTCGGGAGAGCAAAGGTCGCGGCCCTCGGTGTTGCCGTCGTCACAGGCTTCCGTTCGCTCAGTAACTCCGTTGCCGCAGACCGCAGGATTCGCAGCACACCAGTCTCCTGTGTCGTCGTCAGCGCTGACGCAGAAGTACGCCTCCGGGCATTCTCCGTTCTCACACGTTTGTGTGCAGTAGCTGCGGCCATTCTCGTGGAGACACACCTCGGAAGAGCAATCGTCGTACGACGTGTCCGCGCAGACGTTCAGGGTGCACCCAAAAGGGCAGAAGCGGCCTAGGTCTGGGAGAGGCTCGACGCCTTCCTCCACCTCCACCTCCGGCTCGGCATCTGCCGTGTCGCTGCCAGCATCAGAGTCGCCGCTGCCGTCTTCACCGCCGCCTTCCTGTGCGTCTGGCTGCGGCTCGCCTGTGTCCGACGTCGCGATGTCGGAGGGCAGGTCGACCGCAGCCGGATCGCTGCTGCACCCGACAGAGACACCGAGACAGGAGACCAGCAACGCAACCAACAACCGACAGGTCATACCAACACCTTGTGAACCGGGGATAGCCGACGCGTCTACAGAGTCCCCGATCCCGCCGCAATGCCTCAATTCGACCCCAGTTTGGGACACAACACACGGCCGGCAGCGCTGCTCTTCAGCGGCAGGGACACGCCTATAGCCCCAAGAGCTTGCCGAGGATCTCCTTCATGACTTCCGATGCTCCGCCGCCGATGGGAAGCAACCGAACATCACGGTAGTATCGAGAGATGTAGCTCTCGTCCGAGTAGCCCATGCCGCCCTGCATCTGAACACACTGCGTGGCGACCTCTACAGCGACCTCCGCGCAATACAGCTTCGCCATTGAGATCTGCTTCGTGGCCCCAGGCCCGAGCTTCTCGAACATGTCGGCGGCGTGGTACGCGAGGCAGCGCGCGGCATCGATCTTGGTCTGCAAATCGACGATTTTGTGGCGCGTGACTTGGAACCCCGTGAGAGGCCGTCCGAAAGCGTGACGCTGTTTCACATAGGCGACTGTGTCATCGAGAGCGAACTGCGCTCCGCTGGCGCCCATGAGCCCTCCAACTAGCCGTTCGCCCTGGAAGTTCGTCATGATGTGCATGAAGCCGTGGCCTTCTTCGCCGAGCAGGTAGCGTTTCGGCACGCGGCAATTTTCGAAGAACAACGGCGCCGTATCGGAGCATTTGTTGCCCATCTTCTTGATGGGTTTTCCGACACTGAAGCCCGGGGTATTGGTCGGAAACGTGAACAGGCTGATACCTCCATGCCGGTCCTCGCCTGTTCTCGCCGCAAGGGTGACAAAGTCGGCCCGGGTCCCGTTGGTAATCCACATTTTGCTGCCGTTGATGACGTAGTCATCGCCATCGCGACGAGCGGTGGTCGCCATGCCCGCCACGTCGCTGCCCGCGCCTGCTTCGGAGACGCCGAGCGCAGCAATTTTCTCGCCGCGAAGCGCGGGCTTGAGAAACTCCTCGATCTGCGCATCCGTGCCGATCTCGGCGATGATCGGGGTCGCCATATCGCTCTGAACCATCATGGCCATGGGCAGGCCGGCTGTCAGGCAACGCGGGTACTCCTCGCAGAGAACGACGGTGTGCCAGACGTTTCCGCCCGCGCCTCCGTGCTCTTCCTTGTATCGGACCCCGAAGAAGCCCAACTCTCCCATCCTGGTGAAGACTTCTCGGGGGAAGAGCTCAGCGGCCTCCCATTCATCGGCGAATGGCGCGAGCTCGTTTTCGATGAAGCGGCGGAACTGGCCGCGCAGCATCTCGTGCTCTTCCGTGAATTGCGGCCACTCGGCGTTTGCAGACGACATCGTTCTCACAGGCAAGGGTGGGGAGGCGAAAGCCTCCCCCTAACTACCGTGCCCCCTCATCGTAGTAAACGCCGTGGCGACGGACCTCTCGAGCGTCGGCGCGCGCTCGCGCCTTAAACTCGGGCATCCGCCACGATCACTACGCCTCGATGCCGTTGTCCGTAAGCCAACGCTCGGCGTCCAACGCGCCCATGCAGCCCGAGCCCGCTGCTGTAACCGCCTGGCGGTAGGTTCGGTCGGTCACATCGCCGACAGCGAACACGCCATCGATGTTCGTCTTCGTGCCGCCCGGTATTGTCAGGAGGTAGCCCTCAGGATCCATGTCGAGCTTTTCCGTGAAGATCTTCGTGTTCGGTACGTGGCCGATCGCGAGAAAGAGTCCTTCGGTCGCGAAGGTGCTCGCTTCACCCGTGACCGTGTCTTCGAGCGCGAGGCCGGTGACGCCAGAATCGCGGTCACCGAGCACATCAGTGACTCGCTTGTTCCAGACGAACTTCACCTTTGGGTTCTTCTCTGCCCGCTCGATCATGATCTTCGACGCGCGCAGAGACTCGCTTCGATGAATCACGGTGACCTCGCTGGCGAACTTCGTCAGGAAGGTTGCCTCCTCCATCGCCGAGTCGCCGCCACCGATGACGACGATCGGCTTGTCTCGGAAGAAGAACCCGTCGCAGGTCGCACAGGCGGATACGCCGTAGCCCATCAGGTGCGACTCGGCCTTCAGCCCAAGCAAGCGAGCCGTGGCGCCGGTCGCAACGATCAGTGAGTCTGCGGTGACGATCGTGCCGTCGTCCATTGTCAGTCGCTTCGGCGTCGAGTGCATATCGACTTCGGTCACCTCAGCCTCGACGAACTCCGTGCCAAAGCGCTCGGCCTGCTTCCGCATGACGTCCATCAGGTCCGGGCCCATGATACCGTCTTCGAATCCGGGGAAGTTTTCGACGTCGGTTGTGATGGTCAGCTGTCCGCCGGGTTGGATGCCCGAGATGACCACTGGCTTGAGGTTCGCACGTGCTGCGTAAATCGCCGCAGTGAGGCCAGCGGCGCCTGAGCCAATGATCGCTACGTGTGTGTGCTGGGTGTCGCTCATGTCGTCGTCTCTGTCATGCTAGGGTGGCGAGGTCCGGGAGTGTCTTCACCGGGCGTCAGCGTGTCAACCGCAGCTCTCAGATGCCGAAAGGTTCGTTCGGATGCAGATCTTTAATACATTGCTCGATGCGACGGACGCGAACGACGCCGAGCTTGCCAACCGCGCGCACTTCGGGCTGCGACATGCACTGGTCGTTCGACGGCTGCGAGAACGTCCCGATCTGGCCAGCGAGCTCATCGCGCATTGGGATGAGGCCTGTGAAGAGACCCCGAGCTGGCTCTCATCATGGGGGATCTCGGCCGGTGTTTGCTTGGGCGTGACCGAAGCCAGTGAGCCTGTGCGCGCACACGATGTCGTCTGGGACGCGCTGGAGCATCGTGCGAGTTTGGATGCCGTCTGGGCTCTGGGGCCGGTGAGCGTTGGCTCCGGTGCGACGGACGCCTCGCGACGTAAGCAAACTCACCTCGCGTCTCGCATGTTCGAGCTCGCGGCTGGAAGTAGCAGGCCTGTCATTGCGGATGTCTCCGGTCTCGCCTCGCGAGCGGAGGTGGGGCAGGTGCTGACGGAGGCACACGCCGCAGGCTTGGACCCGGCTCGTCTCGTCGTCTCGGGAGTCGATTTTACCAGCGTGCGCGCTGTGCTCGACGCCGGGGCGCACGCGTGTGCTCTGGTTGGCGCGGGGGAGACGGAGTCCGTCACTCAGCTCGTTGTTCGCTTCGGCGAGCGCGCCAGAAAGCGGCTGATGATTGGGACCGCCGGCGCCCTTGGGCGGCCGGATGTGCTAGCGCTCCCGAAGCTCGCAGCTGCGCTCACCTCGCAGGGGCTCGGCGAAGACGAGGTCGCGGCTGTGTTGTACAAAAACGCCTTCCGCCTCTTCGTGCGCGGCACGTAGGCTGGCAGGAAGAGGCGGAGAAGATGGCGATCGGCGGCCCTGAGGGGCGCCGCTGCGACTTAGCCGATCACGTGTCGTAGTAGAGCTGGAACTCGATCGGCGTCGGGCGAAGCCGCGCTGCGGTGACTTCTTCGTCTCGCTTGTACTTGATCCACGAGTGGATCAAGTCCTCGCTGAACACATTCCCCTTCGTCAGCCACGCGTGGTCGTTCTCAAGCTCATCGAGAGCTTCCGAGAGCGATCCTGGAACGGCCGGGATGTTGGCTCGCTCTTCTGGCGGCAGCGAGTAGATGTCCTTATCCATTGGCTCGCCTGGGTCGAGGCGTCGTTCGATGCCGTCGAGCCCCGCCATCAGAATCGCCGAGAACGCCAAGTATCCGTTGCAAGATGGGTCGGGCGTTCGGAATTCGACGCGCTTCGCCTTCGGGCTTGAGCTGTACATCGGGATTCGAATCGATGCGGAGCGGTTGCGCGATGAGTAGGCGAGGTTGATCGGCGCTTCGTAGCCCGGAACCAGTCGCCGGTAGCTGTTCGTGGTCGGGTTGGTGAGCGCGACCAGCGCCTTGCCGTGCTTCAGGATGCCCGCGATGAAGTGCAGAGCCATATCCGAGAGGCCGGCGTACTTATCGCCCGCGAAGAGCGGGACGCCGTCCTTCCAGAGGCTCATGTGCGTGTGCATGCCTGAGCCGTTATCGCCGAAGAGCGGCTTCGGCATGAAGGTTGCGCTCTTCTGGTGGCGGAACGCGACGTTCTTCACCACGTACTTGAACCACTGGAGGTCGTCGGCCATCGACATCAGGTCGTCAAAGCGCATGTCGATTTCGCACTGGCCGCCCGTACCCACTTCGTGGTGCTCCGCCTCGATGACGATGCCGAGCTTCTGCATCTCCGTCACCATCTCCTGACGGATGTTGCGGAGCCGATCGTAGGGGGCCGCCGGAAAGTAGCCGCCCTTCATCGCTGGCTTATAGCCGAGGTTAGGACGCTCTTCGCGACCAGAGTTCCACGCGCCTTCGTCAGAGTCGACGGCGTAGTAACCCGCGTTGGCAGTTTGGTCGAAACGCACGTCGTCGAAGAGGAAGAACTCTGCCTCCGGACCCACGTAGACGGTGTCGGCGAGTCCTGTGCTCGTGAGGTACGAGACGGCGCGTTGCGCTACCCCGCGAGGGTCGCGGTTGTACGCTTGCCCGGTCACGGGATCGACGACGTTGCAGATGAAGCTCAGCGTCGGGCGGTCGAAGAACGGGTCGAGCCGCGCGGTCTTCCAGTCAGGAATGATCAGCATATCCGAGGCTTCGATCGACCGCCACGCGCGCAGCGATGAGCCATCGAAGCCGATGCCCTCTTCGAACAAGTCGACACTCAACTCGCTCACAGGCGCGCCGGTGTGGTGCCATCGACCAGGCAGGTCCAAGAACTTGAAGTCCAAGAACTCGATGCCGAGCTCTTTCGCGATTTTCACGAGGTCTTCGGGCTTCTTCGCTTTCGACAGGGGCATGATTCTCCTTTCGGGTTTGCTCAACGCAAGGCGTCGGCGCCTGTTTCATTGGTACGGATTCGAATGGCTTCGTCGACCGGCAACACGAAGACTTTGCCGTCTCCTTCCTCACCGGTGAAGGCCGCGTCGACGATGGCATCGAGCACGTCTCTCACGCGATCGTCCGGGACGACGACCTCCACTTTCAACTTGGGAACAAAGTCGACCACGTATTCGGCGCCTGGGAAAATAGACGCCTTCCCGCCGGAGCGACCGAATCCACGGACTTCGCTCACGGTCATCCCATGAACATCGGTTCGCTCAAGCGCATCCTTCACTTCGTCGAGTTTGAACGGACGGATAATCGCTTCGATCTTCTTCAATCACTTCCCGTGGGAGTCGTATGTCGCGCTTCGATGAAGGCGACCGGGCGCAGATCGCGAAGTCGCCGTTAGGCGCAGCGCACTCAATGCCGCAGACTACTACCACGATGATTTTCAAGGGGAAAGCATGACGCGACGCGTTAGGTGCTCGATCCCCTCGGAGTGCGGCGCACGCAGAATAGCCCCGACAAGATATCCCAGACGCCTCGACGGCTCGGGTGGACCCACATCAGGAGAAAACCCAGATACCCCGTAAGCGGCCAAGAGATGAGAGCCAGCGAACGAGCTAGCCGCCGACCCCGACCCGCTGGGTACCCCCGCAGGTCCACCAGACGAAGGCCGAAGAAGTGCGCTCCGGGAGACTCGCGATCGAGTAGTGAAAAGATCGACATCCAGATCACCCAGGGCACATGCAGTGCGGTGAACCCAAGGATGAAAGACCCCGGCTGAGTGGACCATGTGATCGCGAGACGCTCGAGAACGGGCAGAGTGGGGTCGACAATAAGCGCGAAGGGGCGCCAGCTCGTCGTCTGAATCCAGCCGAACGCGAGCAACACCCCAGGCACGCAATCGACGACCGTTGCGAATGCTCGTCGCCACAGCGCGGGTCGCTTGTGCCGGAGCGACATGGACGCTCTCAAATCCGCCCCTCTTGAGACAGGAGCAACCCGCTCAGTGCGCAGATCGCCGCGGTCTCGGCCCTAAGAAGCGCAGGGCCAAGGCCAATCGAGGACGCGCCGTGGTCGTAAAGCTGTTCACGCTCGGCGTCCGTGAAGCCGCCTTCTGGGCCGACGAAGAGGTGCATCCCGCACCCCGCCGGCGACGGGGGCCACGCCGCCCCGGTCTGTGTCTCGTCTAGCAGCCAGACCGCGCTATTGGTGGCCACGTCGAGAACCTCCGCGATCGACATCGGCGGTGCGACGGTGACGCGCTCCGCCCGACCACATTGGCGCACCGCCCCGTCGCAGATCTTCTGCCAGCGCGCCACGCGAGAGGGCACTCGCTCTGGAGGCAAGCGGATGATGGAGCGCTCCGCCTGCAACGGGACGATCGTCGTGGCGCCCAGTTCGACCGCCTTTTCGAGCATCCACTCCCAGCGAGCAGGTTTGATGAGTGCTGCGACAAGTGTGATCGGAATGCTGGATGTGACTCCAGCGGCCGTGGAGATGTCGGTCAGCGTCGCCACCCCGTCGGTCCAGATGAGCGTCGCCTCCACGAGACGTCCATCGGCGGCTAGCGCTTCGACTCGCGAGCTCGATCGAAGCCGGAGCACGTTCGTCGCGTAGTGGGATGCTTCCTCGTCGAGCGCGTGCGCGCTCGCGTCGTCGGGGATCGCATCATTCAGCAGCAGACGTCGCATTCTACGGTGCGATGTGGAACGAGATCGCGCACCACTCTCCGTCTTCCCATGCCTCGTCGACGCGCACGTCATCGGCCGCAAAGACCGTGCGCATACGTTCCGCTTCCTCGTGCAAAATGCCGCTCAGTAGCAGTCGGCCGCCGGGGCGCACCCTGGCCACGAGGTCATCGCGCAGCGTCTCGAGGATGTGCGGCAGGATGTTCGCGATGACAAAGTCGTACGTTCGCGAGACATCTCCAGTCGGCGTCGTGGTGGGCAGCAGAACACTGCCAACCTCGTTGATTCGCGCATTCTCCGCCGCGATGGCAACGGCGTCCGCATCGTTGTCGACGGCGTCGACATCACCAGCGCCGAGCTTGATCGCCGCGATCGCGAGCACCCCTGAACCGCAGCCGACATCGAAGACGCTGCTCCCCGGCGCGTCGGCCAGCCACGCGTCAATGACGCGCAAGCAGAGTCGGGTGGTCTCGTGCGTCCCCGTGCCGAAGGCCATGCCCGGCTCGATCTGCACTTTTATGACGCCTGAATCGACAGACGGCACATCCCACGGTGGGTGCACGACAACGCGCGTTGAGATGTGAGCGGGTCGAAAGTAGTCCCGCCACCGCGTGAGGAACGACAGGTCATCCAATCGCCAACTGCTGACCTCTACTCCTGCGGCCTCGGCGAGGGCGCGCTCAATCGCTTTGCGAGGCTCCTCGTCGTCGGACTCGAAGTGTATGCGCCATCGGGTCGACCCGTTCGCGCGCGGATGAGGGTCTTCGACGAGCGCGCTGAACGTCGTCTCATCCTGTCGTTCGATGCCTTGGATGCCGTCGACAGACCACAAGAGCGACTCGACAACGTCTTCCGTCGTCGCGTCCGGCTGGCGCATCAGAACTTCCACACACAAAAGCGAATCCGTCACAGTACGTCTCCAAGGACATCGGCCATATCATAGCGGCCAGTGGGCTGGTCGCGGACCCAGAGGGCGGCCCGAACGGCCCCGCGGGCGAAGATGTCACGGTCATCCGCGCGGTGCACGAGTTCAACCCGTTCGGACGGGCCGAGCAACATCACAGTGTGATCTCCGACGACGCTGCCGCCTCGCACGCTGCTGACGCCGATGTGGTCGTCGAGTCTCGCACCTGTGACTCCTGCTCGTCCGCAGAGCATCTCGCCGCGCCCTCGGCCTGCCTTTGCGGCCTCGACGAGCGAGAGGGCTGTTCCTGATGGGGCGTCGATCTTGGCTCGGTGGTGCGCTTCCACGATCTCGATGTCGAACTCGTCTCCGAGAGCGGCGGCAGCCTGGCTGACCAACTTGCACAGTACGGCAACGCCAACAGACATGTTCGACGCGCGCATGACGGCGACCGATTGCGCCGCTAAGTCGATCGCCCGAAGAGCCGCATCGTCCAGAGCTGTGGTGCCGCAGACCATCGGCACCCGATGCTCTTGGCACCACTTCGCCGCTGCCACGACAGCGGGTGCGGTCGAGAAGTCGATCAGAACGCTTCCGGCCGGAGGTGCAGCGGGAAGCGGGTCCCCGCGTCCAATCACGTCCGAGACCACAACGTCATCACGCTCCGACGCGACCTCGGCGATTGCGCGACCCATGCGGCCGCGGCCACCAAACAGAATCAGGTGAGTTCGGCTCATGCTCGGCGACTCATACAGTGCGGCTCAGCAGCGCAGTCGCCGACTCGCAGATTGACGCAGTGACCGCCTCGCTAGGGAGAACGTGAGGTAGACGGACGGCCGCCTGTCCGAACCCGAGGTGCTCACAGACGAGCTTGGTCGGCACTGGGTTTGGTTCGCCAAACAGCAACGCAGACCAGTCGAGAACGAGAGGCTGCAGCGCTCGCGCTCGCGCCAGTTCACCGGATTGGACCGCGTCACAGAGTTCAGACATCAGGCGCGGCGCGCAGTTTGAGACCACGCTGATGCACCCGCTGCCACCGAGCGCGAGAAAGGGCAGGGTGGTCGGGTCGTCCCCACTGAAGATGCGCGCATTGTCGCCCGTGGCATCGAGTGTTCTCGAGCCCAACACCATATCACCCGAAGCCTCCTTAATCGCGACCACCCTGGGATCTTGCGCCAATGAGGCCATCGTCTCCGCAGTCATGGAGACCACGGTTCGCCCAGGCACATTGTAGAGCACTACTGGCCGGTCGCTGGCGTCAATCACGGCCTCGAAGTGTGCGCGAATCCCAGCCTGTGATGGCTTCGAATAGTAGGGGACCACGGCCATGAACGCGTCCACCGAAGTCTCCTTGATTGCACGCCTAATGGCGTTCACAGAGGCCGCCGTGTTGTTCGAACCGACCCCAGCGATGACCGGCACTCGGCCCGCCGCGGCCTCGACCACTACATTCATGACGCGGTGCTGCTCGTCTTCCGAGAGGGTCGCCGCTTCGCCCGTTGTACCGCAGGCGACGACTCCTGATACACCCTCATTGATCATCCAATCGGCGTGAGCCGCGAGCGTTCGCTCGTCGACGTAGCCGGATCTATCAAACGGGGTGACAATGGCGGTGAAACATCCGCTGAGGTTCATAGTCGTTCACTTCGATTAAGTTGGACGCATCGCGCGGCTGATCTACCATTCGGCTCTGCGTACCTCCACCGCACTGTGCGGTGAATGTAGGATAAGCGCGCGCTTGACACGTCAAACACTGCCGGGCATAGCGCGCCACCAACCGTCTCTCAAACCAAATCAGAACATAATATGAGCGTACTTCTTGCCCTGACTGGCGGAACACTTTTCGGAATGGCTGTCTGCGCAGGGTGCGCCAGCTTGGTGATGAACGCGATACCGCGCCGCCAGTAGCCCGGCGCTGCACGAAACGAAGAAGGAGCGCCCGAGAGCGCTCCTTCTTCGTTTTTGGCCTCCGTAGCCGTTCGCTTAGTACGCGTGTCGACTGCGGTGAGCGTTACCACCTCGGTGCCCGCGGTACCGAACAGGCTGAGCAACAGGTCGATGGCTGGGGTAGTGACTCACTCGTGGCGCCGGCACATGGACAGGGCGCTGTTCGACGTAGCGCTCGCGTGGGTTCAGCCGAATCGCCCGGTCTGACAGAGCCTGTGATGAGGCGTACGCTCTCCGCGCTTCTGCGAAGTGCCGAGAGCGCTCGGCGACATCTCCGCGTTCGCACTCATACTGGGCATCCCGAATAAGCCCGCGGACGCTCGCCGGCGTCCCTCGGTGTGAGACGCGCAGCGCACTCTCAACGAGCCGGACGGCGGCGGCTCGCTCGGAGCGAAGCTGACGATCGAGGCGGGCCATGCGCTGCTGCGCATCCGCGATAGAGTACTCGGCCGTTTCGATCTCACCATATGCGATACCGACTCCGCCGCGGCGCAGCGAGCGCGCCGCACGGTCTAGAGATCCGCCGGCGACGGCCAAGGCGTGATCGAGGGAAGCATCCTCGTAACCGTACGCCGCTGACGAGAGGCGGCGCACATCGCGAGAAAGCTCGCGGACCCGCGCCTCCGCCCGGTCGACGTGTCGCGGGGTGACCTGCGAGTGCGTGTTACCGTGGCCACCATGGCCATCTTGGTCGAGGTACCCGGAGCCGCCGTGGTTGCCGCCGTGCCGTTGCGCCTGCGCCGCAGCGGGCAGAGCGAGCAGCGCGGCCAGCGCGAGAGATGTCGTGAGTTTGATGTTCATAGCGTGCTCCTTATCAATCGAGTCCGGCGACGGGCAGCCGCGGATACTCCAGAGACGAAGTTGCGCGAGGCTTGTTCAAATCTGCAGGCACATCGTCATTTTATGCGTCTCGAACGCATGGCAGCCAAGGTCGACTGCCGCGCTCTTTGCCCCCACCCCAGAATTTACTGGAGGCGCCAGGTCTCGTAAACGGGAGGGCTGCCTTTCAGCTCTTCAATGAACAAGCTCTGCCGATGGAAGACGAGCCCCTCTCGGCGGTCGAAGCTACGCATCGGCGTCGTCAGGTAGAGCTCTTGCTCCGCGCGAGTGCAGGCGACGTAGAAGAGCCGGCGCTCTTCCTCGAGGTCCTCAGGAGTGGTCATACCGCGCGCCGATGGGAAGCGATCTTCCACCAGGTTCAGGACAAAAACGGCGTGAAACTCCAGCCCCTTCGACTGATGGATCGTGCTCAGCACGACCGCCTCGTCGTCTT
>JBLFZA010000013.1:0-32144 GCA_047610025.1 Bradymonadia bacterium
CCGAGCGCTGCATCGTCGACGTGCAGCAGCGTCTGCTCTTCTACAAGCGCTACAGCTTGGCATCCACGGATGCTGAACTGTACGACGTGCACGCAGAACTCGAGGAGCGCTACGGTGCCGCGCCGACCACGGTCGAGGCGCTGCGCGACATCTGTCAGCTGAAGCTCACCATGAAGCGTATTGGCGCAGCAAAGATCGAGGCCGGACCGAAATCGGTCGTGGTGGAGCTGCTCCCGTCGACCCGTTTGGCACCCGACAAAGTCATGGCGTTGTTGCGCGAGAACGCGGGCACGTATCAGTTCCGCCCAGAGATGACGCTGATACGGCGCTTGAGTGGTGCGGAGTCTACGAATATCCTCGCGTCGGCGCTCCGTGTGGCGCGAGAGATTACCGACTGCATCGCGTGAGCCAACCCATGACGACCTCCTATCAGCGTTCAAGCACGGCCTCGCGGCTTTGGCGCCGCAGCTGCGCGAGCCTGTTCGGCGTCGTCATCCTGGCTGGCGCGATGGGTTGTGCGCCCGAGCCGCTGGCTGGTGAGCGCGACTCGGTCCTCCAGGTGGAGCGCTCGTCGACCGATAACGCGGACTCGTCGGCTGCCCCGGCGGTGCCGCTCATTACAGTAGATGGACGACACATCACGCTGGTTGAGCTGGAGCGCCGCCTCGCACAGCTTTCGCCGATCGCTAGGCAGCTCTTCGATACGCCGACGACAAGAACGGAGTTCCTCGAGTTTCTGCTTTGGATTGAGCTTCTAAGCAACGAAGCGACTCGGCTCGGCTGGACGGACAGTGAACTCGCCGCAGTGCTTGTGGACGACGCCCGCGCCCGAGAGCTGCTTCGGCAGCGCGCGGCCGAGGCGCTGGATGGGCAGCAGGTTCCCGATGATGCGGTCGCGGAGCGCTGGGCAGAGTCGGCCGACGAGTGGCTGCCTCTGCGTCGGCGTCGCGTTGCGGCGCTGCGAGTAGCGACGTTGGAGGAGGCACAGACGATTGCGGACGCGTTCACAGCCCAAATGGCGGCTGACCCCGAGCGATCGGCGATGACGGCGTTTACCACCCACGCTCGTATTCACTCGACGCATGAATCCCGAGCGGAGCAGGGCAAGCTGGGGTGGGTCGTACACCCGGACTCAGGAGGGGTGTTCAGCGCAGCGATGGCGGCTTACCTCTTCTCCGCTCCGACCGCTCAGCTGCTGTTGCCGTACCCGGCGACCGACGGCGTTTGGCTCTTCTATGTCGCGGCCGAGCAGGAGCTTGTGCGACCGACCTTGGACGACGTCTCGTCCCGAGTACGGGAGCGTCTTAACAGTGAGATGCTGGCGCAGGCACAGCGTTCTGAAGTCGATGGCGCGCGCTCGGCGGTCGCGGTCGCGGTGAATGATACGCTGGTTGGCGAGCTTTCCGCCCTTCGGGGCGAGCAGCCCGAGATCCGGCCTCGTCGATTTGATGCGATGACGCTCGCCGGCGCACCCGAAGCCGCGCTTGGGAACGACTGGAATTCGCTGGCGCAGGGCATCTTGGACGAGTACCGGGTGAATGAGGTGGTCGCGGCGATTGTGCCCGCTCCGCCCATCGAAGTGCCCGAAGAAGCCGTCGAGACTCCCTGATGCCGAACGCACACGACCTACAGCGCCTCCTCCGACCCGCGTTTCTGAAGTTGCGGCTACTCAGCCTCACGACGGCAGCAGCGATCGCAGCATCGACGCTCGCGACGATGCCAGTGACCGCGAACGCGGAGATCATCGACCGCGTGGTGGCGCGCGTGAACGAGGCCATCATTACGCAGTCTGACCTCGTGCGCTTAATGCCGATCTACGTGCAGGTCCTCGGCATCGATCCAGCGCGCTTCGACAGCGAAACCGGTCGTAACGACGTGGCAAACGAGCTCTTGGAGTTCCTCGTCACGAACCGCCTGTTGATGGACGCGTCGCGCGAGCGCGACCTGGTGGTGAGCGATTCTGAAGTCGACGCTTACGTCGACTCGCAGCGCGAGAGCATGGGCCTCACGACGCAGCAGTTCCGGCAAGAACTCAGCTCCCAAGGCATCGACGTCGACGATTTCCGCGATTTCGTGCGTGGCAACGTCACGCGGCAGCGCATGGTTCAAGTCGACCTTGGCAGCTCGCTGCAGGTGACGGACGAAGAAATCGACGCCGCGATGGCCGCGCAGTACCCTGAAGGCCTCACCGAGCAGGTCATCAGCACGAGCCACATCCTGGTCTCCCTCCCACTCACGGCCGGTGCGGAGGAAGAAGAGGCCGCTCGCGTCCGTATTGAGGAAATCTCCGCGGCGCTGGGCGCAGGTGGGACCTTCGAGACGCTCGCGAGCGAGACGAACCCGGACGGTTCACGCGCCCGTGGCGGCCGACTAGGCTCGTTCAGCGTGGATGAGCTGGACCAAGAGTTCGTGCGAGCAGCGCTTGCACTAGAAGTGGGTGATGTGAGCGCGCCCGTTCGAACGCAGTTCGGCTACCACATCATTCGCCTCGATGGGCTCGAGCGTCGCGCAATCGCAGACGAAGGCCAACTCCGCGACCGTGTGGCGTTCGAGTTGTACAACGAGCGCGCTGAGCGAGAGCAGCGCCTCTACTTGCAGCGCATTCGGAGCGAAGGCTTCGTGGAAGTGCGGGTCACTGAGTTCAACTTCTAGCGATGGCACGCGCTTCCGGCCCGCTGATCGGCGTGACCATTGGCGACGCCGCCGGCGTTGGACCGGAACTGATCCTGCGTGAGTGGCGTGCGCTCCGAGCGCTTGGGCCGACCCTTGTATACGGAAGTGTGGCGGTGCTCGCCGCGGCTGCGCGCTCGCTTCAAGCGGTGGGGCTCGCGGGACAGAGCACGTTTGTTCCGGTCAGTCGGGCCGCCGAAGCGCGCGACGTCGCCGAACACGTCATTCCTGTGGTCGACGTCGACAACGGCGGCGCAGCGGAGGCGGTGGATCGCGCAAGCTACCCGTGGGGAGAGCCCGTTGCCGCCTTCGGATTGCTGCAACATAGCGCTCTGATCCGCGCGATCGACGACGCGCTGGCGAACGAGATTGGCGGCATCATGACGGCGCCGTGGCACAAAGCACGCCTCCTGGACGCCGGCTTGCCGGCGACGGGGCACACAGAGGTGCTCGCCGAGCGGGCAGGCTGCCCAAAGGTCGTTATGGTGCTCGCTGGAGAACGACTCCGTGTTGCGCTCGCGACGACGCATATTCCGCTGAGTGAGGTCTCTGCCGCGCTCACGGTCAACCGCATCGACGACGTGACGCGCATGTTTCTGACGGCGCTTCGCGACGACTGGGGCCTCACAGACCCCACGCTCGCCGTCTGTGGCGTGAATCCGCACGCGGGCGAGCAGGGCGTCATTGGTGACGATGAACTGCGCTTGTTCCCGGAGCTGACCGAGCGCTGGCTACGAGATGGGGTGAAGGCCACTGGCCCGTGGCCCGCCGATACCCTCTTCCCCCGCGTTGTCGCTGGCGTTCAGGCTGCCGATGGCGTTCTCGCGATGTACCACGACCAAGGTCTTGTCCCGCTGAAGACCGTGCACTTCGGGGAAGCCGCGAACATTACGATCGGGTTGCCCTTCGTGCGCACAAGCGTCGACCACGGCACGGCATACGACATCGCAGGCACGCTAAGCGCTCATACGTCGTCGTTTGTCTATGCGGCTCGGCTCGGTCACGAGATGGTAGCACGAAGGGCGCTGGCCTCAGACTAGGGGCCCGTAGCATTGAGTGAGTCCACCCTGGTCGACCGGGGTGGACCACCACGGGTTGGCTGCGTTGGGGACGGTGCACATCGTCGTCGCTCGGCTGTTCGGCCCGCGCGTTGGCGCACTGGCGCCGTTCGTTGTCGGTTCCGACAGCGCGCCGACAGCCCGCCCAAAAACGACAAACGCTCGGCAAGCCGAGCGTCGTCGTTCTAGGCGCCGAGCGCCCAGGTGTCTGAAGCGTTGAGCGCTTAGACCTTGCCCTGAATCAGGAACGCGATCACGAGCGCGTAGATGACCAGCGACTCGATGAGTGCGAGTGCAAGAATGAAGGGCGTGAACACCTGGCCCGAAGCGCCCGGGTTACGTGCGATTCCTTCGAGCGCAGCTGCAGCAGCACGGCCTTGGCCGATAGCGCCACCGAATGCGGCGATAGCCATGCAGAGGCCAGCAGCCATAAGGGCAGCGCCAGCGCTGCCGGTGGAGAGCACCGTGGGTGCTTCCTGAGCGAATGCCATCGACGAGACGAAAGTCACGGCGAAGAAGCTGGAGAGTGCGACGAACTTGTTGCGGATCATTTCGGAGGTCCTCCGTAAGGATTGAGGCGGGGGTTTCCGGCCTCAATCGGTCGTGTTCGGGATGCCGATTCTAACTGGGCGCGTAGCTAGTGCGCTTCGTCAGAATGTTCAATAGCCAATGCGATGTAAACGAGACTGAGCAGGCAGAATACAAGGGTTTGCACGGTGCAAACGATTGTGCCGAGTGCCAAGACTGGTACCGGGTAAAACAGCGGTACAGCGACCAAGCCGAGGAACAGAGCGATAACCTTGTGGTCACCGGTCATGTTGCCCATGAGGCGAAGTGCCAGCGATACCGGCCGCACAGCGTGCGAAATCAACTCGATGAGGACCATGAGCGGTGCGAGCAGATACACGCCTCCGATCTTCGGCCCGAGGAAGTGCAGGATGTAATCCGTGCCCTGTGCCTTCAAGCCCACGTAGTGCGTGACCAAGAAGATCACGATTGCCGGCCCGAGCGTCACGTTGAGCGTGTCGGTCGGGGGCAGCATGCCGGGGACGAGCCCCAACAGGTTGTGGAACAAAATGTAGAACGCGAGCGCCCCGATCAGCGGGAAGAAGCGCTCGGCCTCCTTACGCGTCCCAAGGACCTGCTCGCCAAGCCCAAGCACACCGTCCATCAGCGTCTCGACAACGTTCGGAATGCTGAAGGCGTTCCCTGGAATGGCGTTGTTTTGTGACTTCGCCCACGATGCGCGGGTGACCATCACAAGGAGGCCAATGAACGCGATCGCGAGCAGCGAAAGCGTCAGGTGAATCACCGTGTGGACCGGCTCTTTGTCGACATAGGTCATGCCGAACATGTGAGCCAACTTCGCGTCGAGTGCCGCGTAGCCCGGGATCATGTGAATGAGCGTGACATCTGCTGCAAGCAAACTCATAGGCCGCTTTGCTCCACCGGTGCCGTGTCCGGCACCTCAATATCGCGCGTGCCGCCCAGAAGGCAGAACAGCGTCGAAGGGAAAACGAGGGACAAGCCGACGCAGAAAGGAACCACGTCGACGTTGGCGAACCACAACACGATGACGACCGCGGCCATCATCAACACCATCTTGGCAACTAGCCCGAGTCCAGCCAACTGCTGTGCCCCGGTAGACTCGCCGCCCGCACTCTGAGCCATCATCCGGCCGACCAACACGCGGAGCGCGCGAAAGTTACCCCACGCCATGAGCCCGCCGATGGCGAGCGATGCTCCGCCCCAGAAAGTCCCCAGTGACGCCCACAGCAGGGCCGCAATGGCGGTAACCGCCAAGGTGGTCAGCTCGGTACGTTGGAGGAATCCAGAATTCATCAGTCTTTTGGCGAGGCGTCAGTGCTTTGCGATTTCGCGAACTTGTACAGGTCTCGGAAGGCAGCCGTCGAGCCCAGGATGAACCCCAAAAGGAGTAGCCAAGGGCCGGTATCGTATCGCTTGTCTAGCCAGTTGCCGCCGAGCGCGCCGACGGCAATCGAGATACCGAACTGAAGCCCTATTGCGCTTGCTCGAGCCCGCTCGTTCCGCTCGCGGATGCGCTTTTCGCGGTCGGTCGGGTCGCTCATCGCTCGGCCTCCGTATCGGAGTGCGCCACAGGCGCCTGCGTAGGCAGTGACAGGTCACAATTGCGTACGCGCGCGGCACCTAACATCGCGGGGCGAGGGGGTCAACGTCCGTTCGCCCTAGTTCTACACCACCGACGGTCGCGCTTCTTCTGCGAAACCGGGTGACTGCGAGACCTACGAAGCGGAGAGGATCGAGAAGCTCTCCCGTGCCGCTGCGAGCGCTGCCGCGATCACTTCTTCGTCATGCTCAACGCCGATGAACGACGCCTCGAAGGCGCTTGGGGCGAGGTAGCAGCCTCGATCGAGCATCAGGTGAAAGAAGGTGTTGTACCGTGCCACGTTCGACGCCTTGGCGCCGGCGTAGTCGATGACCGGCGTGTCCGAAAAATAGAAGCCGTACATGCCACCAACTTGCTCGCTTACCAAGGGGATGCCGCAGGCGTCGGCCTCGCGCTGTATGCCGCCGCTCAGGCTCGCCGCGATGTGATCGAGGCGCTCGTAGAGCCCAGGCGTGTCTCGCAACAAGGTGAGGGTTGCGATGCCGGCGGCTGTCGCGAGCGGGTTCCCGCTCAACGTGCCTGCTTGATAGACCGGGCCCGCAGGAGCCACTTGCTCCATAATATCGCGACGTCCGCCGTAGGCTCCCACTGGCAAGCCGCCGCCAATGATCTTGCCGAGCGTCGTCATGTCAGGCGTGACGCCGTAGTGCTCTTGAGCGCCGCCAGCGGAGACGCGAAACCCGGTCATGACTTCGTCGAAGATCAGCACAGTTCCGTGCTTTGTACACAGCGTGCGCAACGCTTCGAGGAAGCCAGGAATTGGCGTGATGCAGCCCATGTTGCCGGCGACGGGCTCGACGATCACCGCCGCAAGTTGATCGCCGTGCTTCTCGAAGGCTGCTGCGAGGGCTTCTAAGTCGTTGAACGGAGCGGTGATTGTATTCGCCGCGACCTCGGGCAGTACTCCGGGCGTGCCCGGAATGCCGAGCGTCGCCACACCACTACCCGCGTCAGCGAGCAAGCTGTCGCCGTGGCCGTGGTAGCACCCCTGAAACTTCAGCAGGCGAGGGCGCCCAGTGAAGCCGCGCGCCACCCGAATCGCAGACAGCGTGGCTTCGGTGCCGCTGTTGACCATTCTGACCATTTCAACGGAGGGCACCATCCCGATCACGATCTCCGCGAACTCGTTCTCCGCGCGTGTCGGGCAACCGAAAGAAGTGCCGGAGGCCGCAGCTTCTTGCACCGCTTCGACCACCGTCGGGTGAGCGTGTCCGAGAATCATCGGCCCCCAAGAGCCGATGAAGTCGATGTAGCTGCGGTCGTCTTCGTCGTAGATGTGCGCACCAGCGGCGCGCTTGATGAACACCGGCGTTCCACCGACGCCCTTAAAGGCACGAACAGGGCTGTTCACCCCGCCCGGCATCAACTCGCATGCCCTCGCAAAGAGAGCCTCTGATGTCGGACGGGATCGGCTCACTACTCTTCCTCTGAACTCGGCTCTGAACTCGGCTCTGAACTCGGCTCGGTACCGGGCGCGGTGTTCGCTCCATCGTCACCTTCCGTCGAAGATGCAACGACTTCGCCTTCGATCACCTCACCGTCCACGTCCGTTTCGCTCTCGTGGCCTTCGCCGTCGAACTCGTCATCTTCGTCGTCGCGTTCTGCGAACTTGGCGATGCCGACGACCTGCTCTTCCTTCTCGAGCGAGATCAGTGTGACGCCCTGAGTGTTGCGGCTGAGCACCGGCACATCGGAAACCCGGGTGCGGATGATCTTGCCCTTGTCCGTGATGATGATGAGTTGGTCGTCCTCAGCCACAAGGCGGGCGGACACGACCTTGCCGTTTCGATCGCTCGTCTTGATCGTGATAACGCCAAGCCCACCACGCTTCTGAACCGGGTAGTCGCTGATGCGCGTGCGCTTGCCGAAGCCGTTCGCTGTGATGGTCAGAACCGTTCGACGCGACTCGCTGCGGCTGGACTCCGAGTCCTCCGTCTCGTCATCTCCTTCGACAAGGAGCTCCGCTCCTGTCTCCTCGATCACGCTCTCGTCGACTTCTTCCGCGTCCGCTTCGGCCTCAGCGTCGACGGCATCGATGATGCCGTAGGTCGCAAGGTCAGTGGACGGGAGGACGATAAGCCCCACGTTCTCGTCTCCAGAGCGCAGTCGAATCCCACGCACGCCACGTGTCGCGCGACCCATCGGTCGCGTGTCCGTGTGCTTGAACGTGATCGCCTGGCCGTCCTGAGAGGACAGCATGATGCGATCGCCAGGGCCCGCGAGGCTCACGGACAAGAGCTCATCGCCGGGAGCGATAACCACGCCGTTGATGCCGCCTGCGTGAATGTTTCGGTAGCCGGTGAGGGCCGTCTTCTTCACGGTGCCGTTGCGCGTCGCCGTGACGACGAAGATGCCTTCCTCGAAGTCGTTGAAGGGCAGCACAGCGGCGACCTTCTCTTCCGGGCTCACCGGAAGCAGGTTCACGATGGGTTTCCCCTTCGCGTTTCGGCTTCCTGCGGGCAGCTCGTGGACCTTGAGGCGGTAGACTTTGCCGATCGACGTGAAGATGAGCAGCGACGAGTGTGTCGTCGTCACCCAGACATCTTCGACGAAATCCTCGTCCTTGGTCTGCATGCCACGCAGGCCCTTTCCGCCACGTCGCTGTGTGCGATACTCATCGATGGGCGTGCGCTTGATGTAGCCCGAGTGCGACAACGTCACGACCTCGTCGACATCGTCGATCAGGTCCTCGATCGTGATCTCGCCGGAGATCTGAAGGATCTCCGTAAGACGAGGCGTCGAGTACGCGTCGCGTACCTCGAGCAGCTCGCCCCTGATCACGCCGAGCAATTCGCTCTCGTTCGAGAGGATCTCATTGAGTCGGGCGACGACGCCATCGAGCTCGCCGATCTCTTCGAGCAGCTTGTTGATCTCGAGGCCCGTGAGCTTCTGCAGCCGCATGTCGAGGATCGCCTGCGACTGAACGCGGTCGATCTCGAGCAGCTGCATCAAGCCGAGGCGGGCTTCGTCCGCGTCCGCGCTGCCGCGGATTGTGCGAATGACCTGGTCGATCATGTCGAGGGCGCGTCGCAACGCGTCCAGGATGTGCAGGCGTTCCAGCGCCTTTTTGCGCTCGTAGAGGCAGCGGCGAGTGACCACGTCGCGACGGAAGTCGATGAAGTGATTGAGGATTTCTCGCAGGCCGAGCACGCGCGGTTGCCCAGCGACGATAGCCAGCATGTTAATGCCGAAGCTCGTCTCCAAGAACGTGCGCTTGAAGAGCTGGTTGAGCACCACCTGCGCGTTCATATCGCGGCGGAGCTCGATGATCATGCGCATGCCGCGCCGGTCGGACTCATCGCGGAGGTCCGTGATGCCTTCGATCGACTTCTCGCGGACGAGCTGGGCGATCTTCTCGAGGAGTCGCGCCTTGTTGACCTGGTAGGGTAGCTCGGTGACGACGATCGTATCCTTGCTGGTCCGCTCGTCCGTCTCGATGTGCGTGCGAGCACGGAGACGGATTACGCCGCGGCCATTCTCGTAGGCGGTGCGGATGCCGTCGAGGCGGTAGAGGAATCCGGCGGTCGGGAAGTCCGGGCCCTTCACGAACTCCATGAGGTCGTCGAGGGTTGCGTTCGGATTCTCGACGAGGTGAATCGTCGCCGAGATGACCTCGCCGAGGTTGTGCGGCGGGATGCGGGTCGCCATGCCGACGGCGATACCCTCGGACCCGTTGATCAGCAGCGTCGGGAGGCGGGTCGGCATGACCAGCGGCTCGCTCTGGCTCCCATCGTAGTTCGGCCCGAAGTCGACCGTGTCCTTCTCGATGTCGGCGAGCAGTTCGCTACACGCGTGCGTCATACGCACCTCCGTGTAACGCATCGCTGCTGCGGGGTCGCCGTCGACAGAGCCGAAGTTGCCTTGCCCGTCAACGAGCGGAACGCGCATCGAGAAGGGCTGCGCCATACGCACGAGGGCGTCGTAAACCGCCGAGTCGCCATGTGGGTGGTACTTACCGATGACATCGCCAACGATACGCGCCGACTTCTTGTGCGCGCGGTTGTACGAGTTTCCTTGCTCGTACATCGCGTACAAAATGCGGCGGTGAACAGGCTTCAGTCCATCACGTACATCGGGCAACGCGCGCCCGATGATGACGGACATCGCGTAGTCCATGTACGAGCTCCGCATCTCATCTTCGATGCGTACAGGAACAATCGAGGGGTTGTCGCCCTGCTCCTCTGACATGTGCTCTCCGAGGGTCTCACGCGCCCGGGCGCGCGTGCGTTAATCTAAGCTGCGAATGTGTGTCACGATTGGTCCAAACCGTCAAGCTGAACCCCCGCCCACAGGCGGCCATCTGAATCGACAGACGTGTGGACTGAGTTACCGAAAACGCTAGACAAAATGCCACTCTCGACAACCTCGCGTGGGGGGCCATCGAATGCCACGCTCGCCTCGTGTAACACCACGACTCGGCCGAACGCTTGAAGCGCTAAGCTGAGGTCATGCACCGCCACCACAACAGCATCTCCGGAACGAGCTCGAGCGTGCAGCGCACCCAACATCAGCCGAGACCCATCCAGGTCCTGAGCGCTGGTCGGCTCATCGAACAACGCCACTGGCGTTCGCTGTGCCATCGCCATCGCGAAGCGAACCCGTTGTCGCTCGCCTCCCGACAGCTCGCCAACCCGACGATCGGCTAGCGCGCCAACGCCGAGCGCCTGAAGTGCCTCTCGACAGCGCTGCCAGTCTGACTCACCCAGCGACGCCCACGGGCTCTGGCTGGCGAATAAGCCGAAGGACACGACCTGAAGCGCTGTGAACGCCTCCGCTCCCTCCGTCGACTGACTCAGCCAAGACACGCGCTGTGCGGCCTCTCGAGGCGTCACTGCGGATGCGTCAACGCCGCTCCACTTCACCAGTCCCGTGTCCGGGGTCTGAGCGCCCGCGAGCACGCGCAAAAATGTCGACTTCCCAGCGCCGTTGCGGCCGACGAGAGCGACGCACTCGCCGGCTTGGATGCTTAGCGAAACATCGCGCAGCACATGATGTACGCCATAGCGTACCGCGACGCCGGAGCACTGCAGCGCGTCGTCGGAGTTCACGACACCCCCAAGCGACGTATCAGCACCCAGAAGAACACAGGCACACCGACAATGGCCGTCACGGCTCCGACTGGCAGAGGCGCCCCGAGCGCCCCTGCGCTGACGCGGGCGATCGCGTCTGCCGCTATCAAGAACGCCGCCCCGGTGAGGGCGGACAATGGCAGAAGGTGTCGATGGTCGGCCCCTGCCACCATCCGGACGATATGAGGCACTAAGAGACCGATGAACCCGATGAGACCCGTGAACGCCACCGCAGCCCCGACTAGCGCCGCGTTCGCGAGCAGCACTGTTCGCCTAACGCGCGCCGGCTCAACGCCGAGAGTCCGGGCTTCACTCTCGCCGAGGGCCAGCAGATTCAACGCTGGTGCGACGCGAATCAGCGCAAGCGCCGCGATGCAGCCGACTGCGAGCGCGAGAACAGCCCCGGGTGCATGCACCCGGGCGGGTACAATTGCTCCCATCAGCCAGAGCAGCACCTCTTGCGACTGCTGCGGTCTCGCCCACGCGTGAACCACGAGGATGAGCGCGCCGGCGAAGGCGTTGAGCACAACCCCGCTGAGCAGAAGCGTCGTCGTAGCGTCTCGATGCCGAGCTCCTCCGGGGAGCGCTCGCGCGACGGACACGACGACCGCGGTGGCCGCGAGCGCGCCGCCGAACGCCACGGCGGGAAGCATCGCTCGCGCGTCTGGCCAGATGCCGATCACCGCGGCAGCAGCGAGGGCCGCTCCCCCAGCGACGCCGAGCAGGTAGGGGTCCGCCAAGGGGTTTCTCAAAATGCCCTGCATGGCGGCACCGCTGAGCGCATGTGCCGCTCCCACGGCCGCCGCGAGCAACACCGCCGGTAAGCGCACCTGCCGCACGACGAACACGAGCGTGCTCTCGCCCTGACCAAAGAGCGCGCTGAGCACCTGCCCGAACGCCTGTGAGGTGCTGCCGATCAGCAATCCAAGCACCGCCATCCCCACCAGCAGGGCGGTCGCGCCTACGTAGAGGCTTGTGCGGTGCTGAGTCATCGGGAGTCGACACGGGAGGGCAGGGGAGGGAACATCCTTAACATCTCCACACGGCGCCAAGCGAGTCGCGCCGCAGCCGCGCGCTGAAAAGGCGCATTGCTTCCGAGAGCGTAGGCGTTGGCCGACGAGACCCGGATCCGGACCTCTTGCGATCGCCCTGAGCTTGGGCAGCGTGGTCGGAAGAACCTGTCAGAGAGACGATTCGCCGTGATTTGGACGTGAGGACCGATCCAACGGAGGAGATCGCGGAGCGATTTTCGCAGGGGTTTGGAGAGCGAGCGAGGCGCGATAGCGCATGATCGGGGGCGTTAGTGGGGTGGCAAGCCACGTAACCCCAACAGGGTTGGATAGAGTCCAAGAAACGAACTTCTTGCGACCACGTTGACCTTGGCTCGGCCAGTTCTTGCCGCGGGTGTGCGGTGGTATACACTAGACGCTGATCCACCTCCCGACGACTTGACCGCATGGAACAACTCGAAGACGGCGAACTCGACGCGATGCTCGAAGAGCTGCGGACGAAGATTGAGCGCGTACGCGTGCTTTACGAGCAGTTCTTCATGGGCACGGAGAGGACGCCACCCTTGTCCGCGCGCAAAGAGGTTGTGCGCCTCGTCCACGTGATTTCTCAGTCACGGATCCGAAAGGCTGCGCCCAAATTTCGCTTTCAATCGCTTGTTCAGCGCTTCAACTCGCACAAGGCGTATTGGACGAGAACAGAGCGCGAGATCGAGATGGGCACGTTCAAGCGGGGATCTGCGCGTGTGCGAAAAGCTCAGCCGGAGCGGGAAGACAGCGTGCTAACTGTCAGCGACCACCTGGCGATCAACGCCGTGCGCGCCGCGTCGGGTGACGACGCGGCGAAGGCCGCGCACAAGAGTCGCATGGCCCAACGAACCACAGAACGTCAGACGGCGGTCGCGGAAGACCAAGCCGCAGCGGCGTTTCTGAAAGAGATGGGGGATGACTCGTTTGCCGAAGTCGCTTCTGGTCGTGCGCCTGCGCAGAACCCGGCGGAGCGCTCCAAGGCGCGCAGCGCGCCGGAGCAGGCTGTGGAACAAGCACCTAGGCCAGCCGTAACCGCCGCCGCGCCCCCCGCCGCAAAGTCCGCTGCAGACGCGATTCGTGGTGTCTCGGCCGATGATATCGCGAACCGCGCGGAGAAACTGAAGCGCCTCAAGAGGGCGATGCGCTCCAAGCAGGCGCCGGCGGCGTCCGACCCCGACCGGGCGATCTACGAGCGGCTCGTCGCGGTGAAGCAGAAGCTCAATCAGTCGACCGACTCCCTCAGCTACGAGCGGGTGCAGGCGAGCTTGAAGCAGCAGAGAGAGCGACTGAAGGCCAAGCACGGCGAGCGCGAGGTCGACTTCGATGTGGTCGTCAAAGACGGAAAAGCGTTCCTGAAGCCCATCCCCACGGACGGCGGGTAACGTCAGGATGGCGGCGCGCCGGTTGCCTAAGCGCGTCGTCGATGGTCGACTAGCGCCAGATTCTCGGCGAGATGTCGAGGTCGCGGAACGCGTTGGGGGAGTGGTGGTGCAGCCAGTTACGCACTCGTTTGCCCACGACCGTGTCGCGTTCGAAGACATCCGTCGCAGAGGCCATCGCCCGTACGAAAGACTTGGCCCTCTCTCTCGGGGTTGTCAGCGCGAGCACGCGCTCCGTAAACGCCGGGACGTATCGAGGACGTGCGTCGTCTTCGGTGCGTTCGACAATCGCCGTATACGCCGACACGTGGGTGGCGTTGTGCGCGATGTCACGGGCCAGCAACGACTCGCGCAAGCCCGCTGGCGAGTAGTGGTCGCCAACGATGCGGCCGTTGTCGATACGGTCTGGCAAGAACTCATGACAGCAAATCGCCGCGCCTGGCTGCAGCTGATCGGTGACGGCGTCCATCACGTCGACGACCGACTCTCGGAGGTCGACGTCCATCCAGAGCATTGCGATGGGCTCGTGGAAGTCTGGCAGGCTCTGGTTGAACCAGCCCTTGATGTAGGACGCGACGCGCGGCCTGCCCATTGTCTCGAGGTTTGCCCGCACGGTCTCGATGCCGCAGGCGTAGCTTCCGGGTGCGAAGGTCATGTCTTCGCCTTGGCCGAGGTCGGGGATCCCCTCGAATGAATCCGCGATGTGCAAGTCACGGTTCAGCAGATCGCAGGCCCAACTCAGAACTGTGGAGCTGAATCCCGTGTACGCGCCACACTCCAGCACCGCGCCGGGCACTTCCCAGCTGTCGACCAGGTAGAGAATGGTCGAGAGGTGGAGCAACTCGTATCGCCCTGTCGCGCGCGACCAAAACTCGTTGCCGGCCCCATCGTTTACGGCGTCGAAGCAGACGAGTGTTTCGTTGATGACCGCACGCATCGTCGCGAAGTAGTGCGAGAACCGGGCGACCGAGCGAAGCTTCTTGGCTTCAGGCGAGCATATCCAGCGGTCGAACTCCGCGGTGTGCGCGCTGACCGTGCAATCGCTGGCGAGGCTCGCGACGAGCGGGAACCTTCGAGCGAGCGCCGGGTCATTTGCGACGTCTCGAACAATATCGGCGGGGTACGTCATAGCACTTCGGGTTCGCTGTAGAGGCGCGTCAGACCGCCGTCGCCATAACTCGCTTCAGTGGCTCGCTAGAAGAACCCTGCGAACGACAAGCTGAACGTGCGGTTGCTGGTGTCGTCAAGGCTCTGCTCAAACGCAATATCTGCGCCGAAGGTTGGTGAGCGGACGCCGAGTCCGACGGCGACGAGACCATTCTGATCGTCATGCGCGTCATTGCGATAGCCAAGTCGAATCGGCACGGTGTTGGCGACGTATTCTAGGCCAACCGCGGCGCCACTGCCCCAGACGCCTTCACTGAGCTGGTTGCCTTCACCATCGCGCCGAGATGCGAGGTACTCGCCAATGTACTCCGCTTCGATGTGAAGGTTGCCAGCGTAGATGCCGACTCCTGCGCCGACGCCTCTTCGCACATCCATCATGTTGTCTACGGTGAGCAGGTTGCGAGCGACAATGCCGATGGTCAGGACTTCCGCAGGCACCGCCATAATCCCGACGTCGAATGAGAGACCGCGTTGGGAGATCTCGAGGTTCTCGCCGTCGACGACCGGGACCTGTCCGCGGCTACGAATATAGTAGTGTCCGCCGACCCCGATCGCGAGTGACTGTGGGATAAGTGGCACCGCGAGCACGGCGCGCAAATCGTGGTCGCGCACGTTGTCGTTGGCGCCGCCACTCTCACCGGGGCTGAATCCAAACGAGTAGCCCATTCCGGCTGCGAGCGCGCCGTTTGTCTTGGAGTCGACGAGGGTCACGCCGATCGCGTTGCCGTCGCTCTCAAGTTCGTGCTGGTAGCTGACTTCAAAGGCGTAAATCGCCGCGGTGACGATGCCGGCCGGGTTGGAGTAGACCGCGCCTGTACCGGAACCTCCGCCCGCGAATGCGCCCGCCATGCCTCGTAGCCGAACGTTCTGGAGTTCGAACGAACCGGAGAGTCGTTCCCGCTCTTCTGGGGCAGTCAGCTCCTGCGCTTGAACGGAGAAAGCGGCACCCGCGACAAGCGAGAGCACGAGCGCACAAAGTGGGAGACGGAGCATTCGAACCATGTAGGGCAAAGGCGGCGGTGTACCGCAGGCCGCCGTACACCTATCGGGGGTCGCTAGGGTAGTCAATTTTGCACGCGTGCCGGCCGTAGACAGGAGTGTCGCTACTCCGAACGCCAACGGCTAACCGGCATTTTGAGTTCGTCGCACAGGTGTCGCAGGTCACTCGGCAAGGGCGCGCGAAGTTCACTTGGCATGAGGCCGTCGGCGAATCGCATTTGCTCGGCGTGCAGCGCTTGGCGCGGGTGGCGCTGGCACGGCGAATCTCGATAGAAGGGCTCCCCTACGAGGGATAGGCCGAGGTACTGCAGATGCACTCGGATTTGGTGAGTTCGGCCGGACTCGAGCGTGCACTGGATAACGGAATGGGTGCCGGTGCTGGCCAATTCGCGAAGCTGCGTGGCGGCTTGCTTTCCTTTTTTGGCAATCCCCCAGCGCTTGTTGTCTCCCCACCCAATCCATCCGATTGGTTGGTCTACACGGATATGCGGTTCGGGGAGTTGGCCTTCGATCACTGCGACATAGCTCTTTGCCGCGTTCGGGTATCGCATGCGGCTCTGCCAAATCGGCACGAGCGACTTCTTGCGGAGGAAGACGTTCACCCCGGAGGTGGCTGCGTCGAGTTGATGCACGGCCCAAATCATCTTGCGATGGTTCACCTGCATCAGCGCGAACTGAAGCGAGCGCGGGTCGTGCAGCGTTCTCCCTGCGGTCGGAATGCCGGGGGGCTTGTTCAGTACGATGACACCTTGCTCGTCAAAGAGCGTCAGTTCGGCGAGTGCCCCAGCGTCCAGCCCCGCAGTGTCGAGCACGTGTTAGGCGCGCGCGATTAGCTCGGTCGTGATCGCGCTCGCTGGCGGCATAGCCGGCGTTGCCAGCGGCCGCGGCGCGAGGCGCGCCTCAAGCTCCGCAACCCGCGCGAGCGTGCTGTCGAGCCATCGCTCCATGATCTCGTTCTCGCCTTCGCTGTCTTCCAGAGCCACGCGCGCTTCCCGTGCTTCTTGCTGCGCGGCTGCGAGGGCGTTTCGTGTTTCGCCGTGTGCCTCGTGAGTCCGTTGAAGCAATGCTCGGGTGTCGCAGAGTTCGGCCTTCAGCATGTCGACTTCGGCGCGCGCGACGTCCGAGTCCTGCATCGCTCTCAGCTCGCGTCGGCGAAGGGCGATGAGCGCCTCCTTCAGCGTGTCTACCTGACGGGTGAGCTGGTCAATTCGCTGCGGGCTCTCGCTTCGTTGGATTCGGTAGGCCTTGAGGTCGTTCTCAAGGTGGTCGATTTGACGCTCCAGCTCGCCCGAGCGCTCTCGCTCAAGACCGTTCATTCGGTGAGCGGCAACGAGCGCGTCTTCCAGCTGGCGACCTCGGTCTTGCAGCGTGACGATCGTGTCGCGCTGCTTCGCCGCGAGAATACGCATCCGGTCGAGGTCGCGGCGCACCGCCACGAGCTCTCTCTCAATGTTGCGGAGGCTTCCGCTCTCGTCTCGTGCCAGGAGCACGTTTCCACCAAGGTTGGCGACGCGCTCGTTGAGCGACTTCAGCGCGGCTGCGTCAGCGAAGGCTCCGGATTGCTCCAGTGCTCGCTCGACTTCTGTCACGGCGACCGTGAGGCGACCGAGCGCGACCTCGCGCTGTCCCGCTTGCCGGCTCGTCTGGGCGTTCTCTGCTCGTGCAGGAGACGCTGGCGGCACGGCGAGGTTTGAGACCGGTGTCTCCGGCGACTGCGTCACGAACGGGTGCCCGTCCGCGGGCGTTTCTTGCCGAGCGCGCCGGATGATTGCGAATCCATCAGAGGGCGGTCGTAGGCGAGTAAACATCACAATCTCAGGGGTTGCAGCCAAGTGAGCCCACCCACTGTGCGTCATCGGTGCGAGGACGCAAGTTTTCGGGGGTGTAGGACAGACGCCGTAATATACCGCACGTACCATAGCTGGGCGCACATTGTCATCCCGTGTGTACAGGTGTGCGCCGTCGTCACACGGATAAGCGAGCCGGAGAACAGGGCTCGTTCGGCGCGCGCGGGCTACGGAGCGAAGGTCGCTGGCGACACCGCGTACCGGAAGCCAACCGACAGCGCGTCTCGAACGCCGTCGCCGTCTGTGTCGATATCCCACGGGATGAACTGCGACGCCTCTGGAAGCGCCTGACACAGCGTCGGCAGCTGGCCGCACGCGCCCTCGGCGCCGATGCACAGAGCGAGAGTCACTGACTGACGGCAGTCGAGTTCAAGCGTGTTCTCAACCTCACGCAGCACCAGCAAGTCTCCCGCACGGTCCGAGACGCACACGCAGTCGCGCACGCTCTCGTTAAACACCGACACGATGTCCTCGGCCGCGACAGCGCCACCAATGCGAACCTCGCCGTCGTCCTCTAGCGCACCGCTGGCATCCGTGCGCAGCGATGCGCTCAGTCTTGCGCGTTGCAGCCGATACCGCTGCGACTGCTCGCTCAACGAGAGAAGCGCCCCGGGAGGCAGTGAGACGAAGACATCTCCGGTCGCCGCCACCCACTCCGATCCGTCTTCGAGCGCCGCTGCGTTGTAGAAGATGCTCAGCGGTCCATACGCGCCGAAGCCACTGCGACGGATTCGCACCGATGCCTCTCCGTCCTCAAGCTCTTCAAGGGAAGCGTCGGGCTCGCCGTCGCGGTTTAGGTCGAGGCTGACGTCGTACATCGCGATGTCTGCGCGGCCGTCCTCGCGGCTGCGAAGCTCGACTCCGACGCCGAGCTCCCCTGATGCGATCGCGTCCTCGAAGCCCTCTTCAATGCCGTCGCTGCCGAGCAACGCAGATAAGGTGTCGACGACCGGCAGCGCGTTATCCACAATCCCGTCGCCGTTGAGGTCGAAGCAGCATCGGTCGGCGACCGCGCCGGGAACTTCGACGAAATACACCGCCCCCGTTGCCTCACTCGTCACCCAATCATCCGCATCGATGGGGGGGACGCACGCGCCGCCAAAGCAGCGATCGTCCCCGTCGCACGACGCATCATCGAGGCACCCGTCGGCCGGCAGGCAGCCGCCGCTTCTCAGGCAGGTTTCTCCGTCCGCGCACGCGGGCTCACATCCGTTGGCCGGCACACACACGCCGTCCTCACCGGCGTCGCCGCGGCAGGTCTCGTTGTCTGTACACGGGGGACTGCAAACGGCGCCGAGCTCTGGGATGCAGACCCCGAACTGGCAGTTCGCGCCCTCGCCGCACTCTGGTTCGCAGGGCAGGGTGCACTGGCCGTCTACGCACACGCTGCCAAAGAGGCAGGGAAGCAGGCAGTCATCGTCGCCGTCCGGCAGCGTGAATCCGTCTCCGGTGCCTTCGCCTCCGCCTCCGCCGATGTCGAACTCAGGAAACTCGATGAGCGGCGTCTCGTCTCCGGCGCCGTCGTTGCACGCAACGAACGCGAAGAGCAGCGCGGCGGTGACCGGAGCGATGGCGAGATAGGATGCGTTCATGGGGACACCGACGTTCGGGGCAAAGGACGGTTGCAGTCTGGCAACCCCGCCGCGGATTCGCCAGCCAGTTCTGCATCCGCCGCGCGTTCGGCGCCGAGTGTCCGTCCGTCGCATCGGTCAGAAGCGCAGTCCGAGTGACGCGTAGAGCGAGTCGCGCGTGGGCACGACGGAGACCTCTGCGCCGCGATCTCGGCCGCGAGAGGAGAGCGCGATAGCCGTGGCGGATACAAGCGTGAGTCCACCAGCGACGCCCCAGAGCGCGTTTGCTCGCCGCCGCGCGCCCGTCCACGCCGCCCGTCGTCGAGGCAAGTTGCCACGCAACACGCAATCGTCCGCGCTCTCGCGTGCCGCCGCGCAGCGCTCGAGCTTGCGGTGTTGCGAGGTCGCCATCAGCTCGAAGGCTACCGCCGTCGACACGCTGAGGACCGTGACGGAGCCCGCCACCCACGGCGTGAGATTGCGCCGCTCTGCGACCAATCCCTCCCAACCGCCGCTCTCCGACCACACGATCATCTCGGCTCTGCGTCGCTCGCCGCTGCGCAGATACACCAGCGCGTCATGCAACTCGGCGCTGTCGACCGGCAGGCGCACGCGCGCCGCGCGATAGGTTCCTTCGGACGGGACAGTGCGCACAAGCTCCATGAGCTCTTCCCCGACGTCACTCTCAATGACGCCGGCGGTGTACAGCTCGCCCAACGAGAGCCGAACGGCCGCGGCGCCCACCACCCGTGAGACCACGAGAGACGTCGAGGACCTCGGCGCCAAGGTCACGCGCCGGTCGCTCCAGCGCACCGCGTCGTCGAGCAGAGGGTCGAGCTGCAGGGCCCGTTCGGCGTCATCTATTCGATGGATACGGCCGGGGAGCCCCTCGCAGGTGAGCTGTAGGAAATGGTCGCCGGGTGGCAAAGAGATGGCGCCGTTCGTTGTCGCGACGGTGTTGGCGTTGATTCGAATGTCGCACGCGTCGTCACCGCGCACCTCGATGCTAACGGCTCGGGTGGGCGTGAGCGCCCGCGCATCATCGAAGCGGGCGCGCAGCTCAGGCGGATAGCGCGAGGCCTCGAGTCGCGCGTGAAAGAAGAGGGCCGCCGTGCGGCTGAGTGCGTCCTCCGCGGCGTCAACGTTACCGAGCACCTCGTAGGCGCGCACCAGCGTGAGAAACGACTCCAGCACGGAGGGCGCTAGGTCGGGGTGAAACGCGAGCACAGCCGGCTCGGCTTCGACCGCATCGAGCCACGGTGCCAGCCTCAGCACAGTGTAGTCGTAGTCGTTCGCGAAGAAGGCCTCGCGCCCACTGTCACGCTGCGCGGTGCCTCGCACGAAACGCTGCTGCCGGTCGGCGTCTGGCCCCTCGGGCAGCACGCTCGACCAGCGTCGGCTGAGCGACTCCTCTGAGAGCAGGGGCCGCTCCGCTCCGACCGCCTCCGTGACCAGCTGAAGAAGACTCTGAGGCAAGGGCCCGGCGCCGTAGTCGACGGGGACGAGCGCGGCTTCATCTAACGCTGGATCCACTACTGTCGTGGCGGCGACGGCTGGGTCGCTCGTCTGAGCGACCGCCGCGGCGGGGCTTAGCGTTAGTGTGAGGCACGCCATCCACACAAAGACTGCAGACGCAGCGAAGAGCGCCCACGCCCGTGGTGACACCGGTTGGCCAGCAAGCGCTGGGTGCACATCCAGCAGGTCGCCGTCGCTTAGGTCGGCGGCTGGCGGCTCATGCAGACTCCAGCACGACAGAATGTTCGCCGATTTTCGCATCGGCGTGAGACTAATCGACGCCGGCTCGCCATGCAATTGCGGCGGGTTCAGGCATCGCCCGCACCGCCGCATTCCCTGCTCTGGCTTGACTCTCGGCTCCGCGACCCTGCCGTTGCCGACTCTGCCGTTGCTGCGACTCCGCTTAGAGTTCGTCCGAGTCGAGCATTTCGAGGCTGTCGTCGGTCATGCGCAGCAACACAGAGCCCGTGTTGTTGTTGTAGTCCAGCTCTTCAATCTCCCCGAGCGGGTTGGTCGTCACGCTCAGTTGGTAGTCGCCATCAGGCAGCCCTGTGACGTCGACCCACTGGCAGCTGAGGCCGGACCAATAGGTGTCCTGGCAACCCGCGCCGATGCCTTGGTTGCCGCAGTTGTAGGTGTTGCAGTTGTCTTGCACGAGGTCCGGCCGGTAGGTGCCGAGGTCCATCACGCAGAAGCCAGCTTTTGCGCCGTCGGTGACGTTCTCGCCGGTCGCTGGGTCGATCACGTCATAGCGCGCGTAGGCCTCATAGTGGTGGTGGCCGTGGCAGCTGTCCCAAATCCATGGGCCCTCGTTCGTGCCGTTCGCTGGAGGTACACCGAGCGTGAGCGGCGCGTTTCCGACGTTGCCGATGCGGGTGCCAAAGCGGATGACTTTTCGCATCCCGGGGCCGGCCAAGCAGTTCTCGTTGATGTAGCAGGAGGGCTCGTCCTCGGTGCCACCGTCGACGTAGTCCACGTACATGCGCAGAGCCATGTAGGATTCGTCGATCACGAGGTCGGGCGCCTGTATGCAGTCACCGTCGAGCGGATCGAGGCCCGTGCTACCGCCGGCACAGATGCCGCACGCATCGAGGAACGCTTCGCCGAAGCACTCGCCGCTGCAGTCGATCGCGGCGGCGGACACCATGCCGGTCGTGCCACCGATGCACACACCGCACGCATCCTCGACGGCCACGCCGCCTGCCATGCCGTCACAGTCGATGTCGCAGCCGCTCGGGGCCGTGTAGAAGAGCACCTGGCCGCCTCGCTGCGGGCTGAGATCCTCCCAGAATGGCGCAATGAACGCGCCGAGCCCAGAGTTGGGTAGGTCGGTGTTCTGGTGTCCAGGGCGGGTGTCGCCGAACCCGAGCACCCCGTTCGAACCGACGAACACCTCTTGGTACTCCTCGCCGAAGAACGTGAACCCGTGCGCCACGTTGACCTGTTCGAACCCGTCGTCTCCGAGGGTGAGCGGAGTGCCGATGCCTTGAATGTCGTACCAAGTGTACGGGACCGTGTACTCGAGCTCCGGGATACCGGTGACGTCGTCGTGAATGAAGAACGCCTGGTCGGTGCCGCGCGCGTACTCGTCGTTGAGACCGAGGCGCACGTAGTTGGCGCCGCCGGGTGACTGAAGCCCGACCGTCGCGGTGACGCCTTCGAAGGGCTCCATCTCTTCGTAGGTGAAGCTGAAGTCTCCGTTCTCGTAGAGCACGGCCTGGAAGGTGAACGGGCCACCCTCACTGTTGAGGGCCGGGATCTCCTGCCACTGAACGATGGTGCGTGCGTCGCCGCCGTTGCACAGGTCACAGCTGTCGGGGATGAGGTCGCCGTCGGTGTCAGTCACGGAAGCTTCGCGTCCGGTCGTTCCTCCAACACACGCGGAGCAGTCGTCGACGAAGGCCTCACCGAAGCACACGCCGACACAGTCAATCGCCGAGTTGTCTCCGGCGCAGACGCCGCAGTCGTCTTCATCATCCGTGGTGCAGTTCGGCTGCTCGTCATCGGCGTTAGAGACGAAGCCGGCTGGCACGGAGCAGGCCTGTACCGGCGCGAAGCCGTCTCCCAGGCCGTCGCCGTCGCCGTCGCTGTAGAACGTGTACTCGCCGGGCCCAGCGCAGACGCCGCAGACGTCTTCGTCGTTGGTGGTGCAGTTCGGCTGCTCGTCATCCGCGTTGATCACGTAGCCGTCGGGTGCGTCGCCGCACTCCATGAGCATCGCAGCCGGGTCGCCAAGCCCATCGTCGTCAGTGTCCGCGTAGTACGTCGAGGCGCCTGGGCCTCCGCACACGCCGCATTCATCGACGTCGTTCGTCGTGCAGTTGGGCTGCAGGTCGTCGGCGTTGGAGACGAATTCCTCTGGCGCAGTGCAGGCGACTTGGCTGACATCTGGGTCACCGAGATCGTCGCTGTCGTCGTCGGCGTACCACGAGAGCTCGCCCGGGCCGGCGCAGATTCCGCAGCTGTCGGTGTCGTTTGTCGTGCAGGTTGGCTCGAGGTCGTCGGCGTTCGCGACGTACCCCTCAGGTGCCACGCAGCCGGCTGCTGTGGCAGCGGGGTCACCTAAGCCGTCGCCGTCCGTGTCGGCGTACCAGCTAAGCAAGCCGGGGCCAGCGCATACGCCGCAGGTGTCCGTGTCGTTGGTTGCGCAGTCGGGTTCCTGGTCATCGGCGTTGTCGACGTAGCCCTCTGGCACCTCGCAGGTAGCCACCGAGTTCGCTGGGTCGCCGAGACCGTCTTCATCGATGTCCGCGTACCATTCGGCCCCTCCGTCGCCACCGCACTCGCCGCAGGCGTCGGTGTCGTTGGTCTCGCAGTCCGGCTCGGCGTCGCTTGAGTTACCGACATAGCCGTCTGGCGCGTCGCAGGCTGCCAGGGAGTCGTCCGCGTCGCCGAGTCCGTCTCCATCGGTGTCGGCGTACCACGCGGTCTCTGTGCCCACAGCGGCGCTTAGGTCGTCGCAGTCGGCATCGGCGAGGATTGAATCACCGTCCGCGTCGGGGTCGCACCCGTCGCCTTCGCCATCCGTGTCGAGGTCGGCTTGGTCGGCGTTCGGCACGTCTGAGCAGTTGTCGTCGGCGTCCGCGACACCATCGGAGTCGGCGTCCTGAACGACCGGATCCGGGTCTCCCGTTGAGTCTCCCGTTGAGTCTTCCGATGGGCACCCCATGAGGGTGGCGGCGGAGAGAACCAGGAGCGTGCGCGCAAGGGTGTTCAGTCGCATGTGGTCCTGCGCGGTCGTGAATGCTGGTGGTTCGGTCGTTGCCCGGAGACTACTCACTTCCCTCGTTCGGATACAGAGCGCACGCGTGACATTCTCCGCGCGGGACGATCAGAGCTGCGGCCAGAGCGGCCAGAGCGGCCAGAGCGGCCAGAGCGGCCTCAGCCGAAGCGCTTTCGCGCCTCCGCCAACATCTCCGGCGTGTCGACGTCCTGCCAACGCCCGCCCTCGATGTCGACGACGCGCATCGTACCCAACTCGGTCAGCACCGCAATGCCCTCAGAGAGTGATGCGTCACCGGTGCGCTCTTCTTGTAACTTCAGCGCCTCAAAGAGCTTTGGCGTGCAAAGAAAGAGGCCCGTATCGATGGCGTCGTAGGTCTCCAAAGCCTTGCCGATCGCATCGATGCGGTCGCCATCGCGCGTGCGCACTTTGGTCGCGTCGTCGAGGTCGAACACGCCGTCGATGTTCCGGTCGACGAACAAGATGGCGCCGCCCTCCGGAGCAACATGCGACTTCGCCAGCGCCAGCACTTCCTCGCCGTACACATGGTCGGCCATCGTGAGCGCGAACTCCCCATGCACGTGGGGCTCGGCTGCGAGCACCGAGAGCCCGTTGCTGAGCGCAAAACGCGGATTGCGCGCGAAGATGATGTCGTCATCAGGCGACACGTCTCGGTAGGCCGCCTCGATATCGTCCGCGTGGTCACCGAGCACGACGACGACTGCGTCACAGCCCGCGGCGCGCAGATTGGCGACAGCGCCGACGAGTAGCGGCCGCCCCGCCACGATGGTGAGCGGCTTCACGGCGGTCGGGTTCGCCTCGCGGAGGCGAGAGCCAAAGCCGGCCGCGAGAATCACACCGGTGCGCCCGGTCGTCACTCCGCGTCCTCAAGGCTCTCATCGAGATGGGTCACGGGCGCTTCGCCACCGAGTACCCGGAGCGTGTTCTTGAGGCGGAAGTGCTGAATAAAGAGGTCGTGTTCGCGCACGTGCCCAGGAGCGACATGCGGTTCCTTAAAGTAGAACGAGAGCCACTCTTGGATGCCGCTTCTTCCCGCCCGCTGAGCGAGGTCGAGGAAGAGGGCAAGGTCGAGCACGATGGGCGCCGCGAGGATCGAGTCGCGGCACAAGAAGTCGACCTTGATCTGCATCGGGTAGCCGAGCCAACCGGTGATATCGATGTTGTCCCAGCCTTCCTTCGCGTCGCCCCGTGGCGGGTAATAGTTGATGCGGACCTTGTGATAGAGGTCGCCGTAGAGTTCGGGGTAGAGGTCGCGCTGCAGGATGGTGTCGAGCACTGCGGTCTTGGTCGCCTCCTTCGTCTTGAAGCTCTCCGGGTCGTCGAGCACCTCGCCATCGCGGTTGCCCAGGATGTTCGTCGAGAACCACCCTCGCACTCCGAGCATGCGCGCTTTGAACATCGGGGCCAGCACGGTTTTGATCATCGTCTGCCCGGTCTTGAAGTCTTTGCCGGCGAGCGCCACGCCACGCTGCAGCGCGAGCGTCTCAAGCGCTGGCACGTCGGCGGACAGGTTCGGGGCGCCGTTCGCGTAGGGGATGCCCTCCATGATCGCAGCCCACGCGTACAGCTGTGAGGGCGCGATCGCGGGGTCGTTCGCCAGCATGCCCGCCTCGAAGGCCTCCGGCGTCGCGTGGCAATCAGAGGCGCGCAGATACACTTCCGTCGACCCACACCAAATCATCACCGCTCGCTCGGCGCCCTTCTCGGCCATCGCGCCGCGGATGTCTTCACGCAGCGCCTCGGCGAGCTCTCGTTTGTTGGTGAGCTTCTTCACGTTCGGGCCATCGAGGCGCTTCACGTACTTCTGGTCGAACGCCGCCGACATCGGGCGGATAGCGCGCAGCTCCTCTTCTAGCGGTTCGAGATCGTCGCGGCTCAGGACATCTGCGCGTTTCGCCGCGTCCCACACGTCGTCATTAAAAACATCCCAGCCGGCGAACTCGAGGTCAGCAAGCGGCGCGAGCGGCAAGAAGTCTCGGATCAGCGGCTGCCGATTCTCGGAGCGCTTGCCTAGTCGGATGCGCTGCATCTGAGAGAGCGATCCGAGCGGCTCCGCGAGACCGCGGCGCACCGCGACGACGCCGGCGATGAAGCTCGTGGCGACCGCACCCATGCCGGGCGTCAGCACCAGCAGGCGGCCCTGATGCGGGGGTATGGGGGAGGTCATGCGAGCGCCGTTGCTTAGTTGGTAACTTGAAAGGTGGTCCAGCCGCGTCCGGACACCGTCGCGACGGTGCCATCGATCGTGACGCGCGCGGAATACTCGTTGGACAGCTCAAAATCGTAGGGCGTCATCATCTGCCGAATGACCGCTCGCAAGAACGAGCTCACACGGTTCAGGAAGCTGTCCGCGCTCACGAGCTCGCTGTTGTAAACTTGTAGCTGCACCAGGTCGCCGCCAGCACGAGCTTCGACGTCGTAACCGTAGGGCAACTCGTAGCTGTTTCCGCCCCACTCCTCACGTCGCTCGTCGTTCGGAATAATGGAGACGTCGAAGGACTCGAAAATGATCTCGCCATCGAGCAGCACGAGCAACCAGGGAATCGGAGTCTGTCCAAAGCCGCCCGGCGTCATCACGCTGTCGAGAACCACGCTAAGCCCGTCTGCTCGCAGCGCACGGAAGCCGAAGAACGACTCGGCGATGTCGAAGGGGAACGCATTGGTCAGCGAGTGTTCGACGTACCCCACGCCGCTGATCGGTCGCCAGTCGTCTTCGGCGTCGCGGTTCTCTTTCTGGTTGAGCTCGCCGCTGAAGCTCACCCGCGGGATGGCCTGCAAGTCGTAGAAGTTTCGCCTGTCCCAGCCGTAGTTCAGCCGTCCGTCGCCGGGGCGATACACGGGGGAGTCCGCCGTGAGCTCGACGCGGAGCCAATTCTGGCGCGTTCGCCCGCGCATGTGGATGTCGAGCGTCGTGCCGTCGCCGCGCAGGTAGCAATCAGCCCAGTGCACATCCACCGCGCCCTCAAGCTCTTCCCAGCCCCAATCGCCGTTGTCCCAGTTGAAGCCGCGGTCTCCCCAGCCAACGCCATCCTCCGGCCCGCCGTGAATGTTCGCCGCGTGCGGGTCGACAATCAGTAAGCGTGCGGAGCCTTGGCGTTCAATACCGAATCCGAAGCTGCTGGTCAGGAACTGCAGCACAATGAAAGTTCCGTCATCCGCCCAGAGCCAAACGTCCCAGTTCTCGAAATAGGGCGTGTCCCGGATATTCGGGCGCCAGTCGGTGATGTCTCCGTCGCGCGATGGCTCATCCGTCCAGTTGTAGATCGGCTGCGCCTCCTGCGCGGTCGCGTCGGTCGCCAAGAGCGTCAAAGAGATCGCCGGGGCCACCGCGAGCAGCAGCGTCAATCCGGTCACCAACAGGCGTTCTATCGAGGTCATTCTCATGGCCACAATGTCGCGGATTCCACCGCAGATTACTAGCGCGCCGACACGCGTTGCGGAGCGGCCAGCGCCTTAACCCCGCTTTGCGGCGACGCGCGACTCGTAGAACGCGAAGAGCGCGTCGAAGTGCTGGTCCACCGTTCGCACGTCGTTGGCGCCGGCCTCAGCGACCGCGCCACGCAGCGAGCCGCCATCTCGGCCGAGCAAGCGAAGGATCGCATCGGAGCACGCCGCTGCGTCCCCGGTTCGATAGATCTCCGCGTAGGCAGGCGAGGCGAGATCAGCCGCACCGCCCACATCCGGTACGATCAGCGGCAGGCCGGAACACATCGCCTCGGCGACCACCAAGCCGAACGTCTCGGCCGCTGAGCCGTGCAGGAAGCCGTCGCCAGCCGCCATGGCGTCGGCTAGCTCGTCGCGGTTCTTCGTGTAGCCCGCCACGTGGCAGCGCTCCATCGGGGCGACCTTTCGCTTAATCCACCCTTCGAGGGGGCCGCCTCCGAAGATCACCCACGCAAAAGGTGTCTGCTTCTGCGCCTGCTTCACCGCGTTGATGAGCGTGCCCATGCGCTTCTCTGGGTGGAAGCGGCTGACGGTGACAAGCAGCGGCATATCGGTCGGCACGCCGCACGCGTCCAACCAGCGCCGGCGTACGTCGTCGCTCCGCCGCGTCGGCGAGAAGTGCTGCTTCTCAATGCCGAAGGGGATCGCGACCGGGTCTTGCAAACCAAACTTCTTGGTCTTCGCGGCGAGCCAGTGTCCCGCGACTACGGTCGCGTCGTACTGTTCGCTGAACCCCTTCAAGTAGCGCCAGTAGGGCGAGAACAAGCTGTTCACGCGGTCAAGACCGAGTGCGCCGCCCAGCAGAGTCTCCGGATAGACCGCCACCGGGTCTTGGTGGAAGATGAAGACCTTGAACGCGTCGCCTCTCCAGCGCCCCGCGTAGCGGCCTCCGCGCCACGGCGAAGAGCCCTCCACGACGTCGGGGCGCTCGGCATCGAGCAGCTCGTGCACGCGCGCTTGGGTCCGCAGAATGTAGTAGCGCGGGTCTAGGAAGAACTCCGGGCCTTTGAGCCAGAGGATGCGCCCGCCGTGTCGCTCCTCCTCTTTGTCCTCCGGGCCGGGCGCGATCACGACGACCTCGTGGCCGCGCTCTGCGCCCGCTCGCAGCTTTTGGTTGATGTACGTTTTTACGCCGCCACCTTGGTCTGCGTAGAACTCCGCGACGTCGACGACCTTCATGACTGCACCTCGCGAACTCCTCCGCGGCGCCTGCGCCCGAGCAGCAGCAATATCAACGCTGCGCCCCAACCGTAGGCCGCTGTTGAGCCAGCGTGACAGCCGCAGCCACCGTCCCCGCCGACGCTCGGCTCCGACGCTCCATCAATCTCAACGTCTCGTGTGATCGCGTCTCCGTCGTCGGCATCTTCGGTCGAATCCGGAGCCGCGTCGGCAGTTGTGTCGGTCTGCGCGTCGCTGATCGGCTCGACGACGTCTTCCACAACGTCCGGCTCGGGCTCCACCGGCGGCGGCTCCGGCGGGTCTTCGAGCGCCACTTCATCCGGTGGCGAGGTCGCGCCTTCGCAGGCGTCGTCAACGGCGCTCACCGGTACGAGCGCATCCACAGCGCGCCCGATCGCCCACGCGCGGTCCTCCGCATCGACGATCGACTCGAGTGGGAAGCCCGCGACCCAAACCTCTCGGTCTGGTGCCGATACGATCGCCGCTGCGCCGGTCGCGTAGCGCGCGATCACCTCGCCGCCCTCAGCCGCCGCGAGCACGTCCGGGAACTCGATACAGGGCGCGTCGCCCGTGCAATCACCGAAGACGAGCGAGACATCCGCCCACTCCACGACGGTCGATCCTGCGTCATCGGTCACATACATCGCCTGCAGCTCGTCTTCGAAGAAGGCGCGGTCTTCGGGCCGCCCGCGCTGCACCATGTCCCACCCGATCTCAGCGCCTGACACGAGCATGGCGCCGCCGGCTGCGAGGTAGGGCTCGAGAGCTTGGTGCTCGCGTCGCCCGAGCGTGCGGTCGCGCGTCGAAGACTCGCCGAGCGCCCAAATGACGAGGTCGTAGGGCCGGCCTGCCAAGGCCTCCGCCGCCAGGTCGTCGGTCGCGCTGTCGATGCCCCATGCGAGCGAGGCGGTGTCGATGCCGTCTAGGTAGCGCCGGATGTAGCGGCGGTCGTACGCTGGGTCGGTGACTTGGCGCACCTCGCGGTCAACGCCATCGACGACGAGCACTCGCGGGCCGCCTTCGCGTGCGCGCTGCGCAATCACTTCGCGGCTGTCGAGGCTCTCGCCGCCGCCATTGTACGCGGTCACGCGGACCCAGAGTGGCACGCAGTCGTCCCAGTCGATCGTCGCCGATGTCGCGGTTGTGTCGGCGGACAGCTCGAAGCGCAGCCCGTCGCTCGACGTGTAAACGCGGTAGCCGTCCGGGGTGGCGTTGGCTTCCGTGGGGTTCCGGGGCTCGGTCCAGCGCACGACGACGCCGTCGCCTGAGGTTGCGGCGTAGATCCCGCTGGGCGCGCGCGGCGCGATCGGAGCGTCCGCGCCGTCGAAGTAGCGCGTGAAGCCTGCGAGGATTCCGCGCGCGACTTCGTAGCGGAAGCCTTCTTCTCGGATCAGCGACGCGTCGTACGCGGTGTCGTGGTACGCGAGCTCCATCAGGAAGCCGGGCACGCTCACCGGGTCGGGTCGACCGGCCTCGACGTCTTGAATCCATGCCTGCCGCAGCGCACGGATCTCTCCGAAGTCGGCGCCACGGTGACCCTCGTCGTCCCAGTCTGGGTCCCACGAGGCGCGCACATGCGCGATGACGGCGTCGTGAACGGCGTCGCTGAATTCATAGGTGCCCGGCGGCAGATTTTCTTCGACGTAGTTCTCCGGCCACGCGGACTCCCGCACAAATCCGTCTGGGAACCAGGTCCACGTCGACGTGCCGCTGTTGTCGCAGCAGTTGGTGTGCACCGAGAAGTACGCGTCGACGCCCTCATGCATGGCGTAGAGCGGTCGCATCGACACGTCGTTGACCTGCATCCATGTCGGGACTTCGAGCCACGTCGTGAATGCGAGGGCCGACTCCGCCCAGCGAGGTTGCCCCGAGGGTTGGCCGTTGCCGGCGAGCACGGTGCCGAGCCCGCCACCGAGCCAAACGGCATCGGCGATGACGACGCCGTCGGTTGCGGCGCTGAGCGTGATGCGAATGGGCTCCTGCGCTCGCGCATAAACCTCGCCGACATAACGCCAGCCGCTGCGTGGCCCGCGGGTCGCATCCGGTGGTGGCGGGGTGTTGGGGTAGCTGCTGTCTGGCCACGTGACGACCTGCAGCCGTGACATGTCGAGGACCTCGTCGCGCTCGCCCCGCGCGTCTTCGATCGTGAAGGTTGCGGCGTTCGAGTGGTTTTCGGCAGAGAGCCAGTAGACGTAGATCGGCATCATGCCGTCGACGACGGGAGTCAGCGTCCACGTCGCGGTTGCGTCGCTGCCGGGGCTCGCGAATCGATACGAGCCGCCGAAGCCGTCGGTCGAACCGGTCGTCCAGTCGCCGGTCTCGGCATAGGTCTCGGGGTCGTCGTTGTCGCCAACGGCGGCGTGGTCGACGTAGCTGCGCTCGCGGAGTGTGAGCGTCTCGAACCCGGCGCGCTGCAGCATGGGGATGATGTAGTCGATCATCCACTGGTTCGTGTGCACGTCCTCGCGCACGTTGTTGGTGACGCCGCGCTGCCAGTCCCAGCTGTCTTCGTCTGGGTTGATGCCGTGGCCGGCGCTGAGCGCGACGCGACGCCCGATGCGGTCGCCTGAGTCTTTGTCGCGCGTGACGCGGCTGCGCCAAGATCGCGCCACAGCCTCAAAGACTTCCGCGCTGACGTCACCGCCGGCGTCCGCGCAGAGCGCGTCGAGTCCCACGTCGTCGCGCTGCCCGTCTGGGGCTGGCGCGTCGGGGGTGGGAGGGTCCGCAAACGCAGGGCGAGCGGCCACAAGCGCCGCCACAGAGAGCGCAAATGCCGCGCAGGCCGACAGAGACGAGAGTTGCGGGCGGATTCGGAGCATGCGACGCACGGGCAGGAGAAACACTCACTGCTTGCCATCACATCCCCCAGATCTCGTCAATGAGCGACCCGTCAATGACCGACCCGGGCGAACAACGCGCACTCGTCGCGCAGCGCAACGCCAAGCGTTACGTCGGACTCGCGGCAGTGACGGTCGTCGGGTGGTTTGGCTACACGGTGATGACGGGCCATGTGCTCTACAGTCCGGCGCTGGCTATTGCCTGGTTTGGGTACCGCGGCTGGGCGGAGTCGCGCTGAGGAGACGAGGCCGCCGCGCCCGGCGCTGAACGTTGATGTTCGCCGCGCTGAGCGTTGATGTTCGATGTTGTGGTAACGCGTCGCCGCTTGAGATCGTCGCTTAGCGAATCAGATTTTCTAGTCCGTTCGCAGGCACACCGCGTTGACGGTGAGGACGATGCTGCCGCCTCCATCGTTGTTCCCCCATACCGACCAAACGCTGGCAGTTGTCAGCGTGCTACCGATAACGGCGAAGTCGCTGACTGCGACTCCTTCCGTGGTCTCGACGAAGTAGCCGCCGGAGACAACGACATTACCGGCCGGGCATTCCGGGGCCACGAGACCGAAGTCGAGAGACCGGATCGTTGTCGACGCTGTGACCATAGTGACAGAGGTGGCGTCGATGATTCCGGCGGGTCCCTGTGGTCCCTGTGGTCCCTGTGGTCCCTGTGGTCCCTGCGGTCCCTGCGGTCCCTGCGGTCCCTGCGGTCCCTGCGCTCCGGGTGTTCCGTCGTTGCCTTGCGCTCCGGGTGTTCCGTCGTTGCCTTGCGCTCCGGGTGTTCCGTCGTTGCCTTGCGCTCCTGTCGGTCCCTGCGGTCCTTGTGGTCCTTGCGGTCCTTGTGGTCCTTGCGGTCCCCCTGGGCCTTGCGCTCCGGTCTCGCCCTCGTTGCCTTGCGGTCCCGTTTCGCCTTGCGGTCCCGATTCGCCTTGCGGTCCCGTTTCGCCTTGCGCTCCGGTCTCGCCCTCGTAGCCTTGCGGTC
>JBLFZA010000014.1:0-32000 GCA_047610025.1 Bradymonadia bacterium
GTGGGATGCGGAGACAGCTCCGATCATCTCGGGGCCATCTTCCGAGACTGAGTCAGCCCTCACCAGTGGCTCGCCGAAGGTCAGCGAGACCGGGTCAACAACTCGCAGTTCCGCACGAAAGTCGTTTGGAGCTGTGAGCCGGGCCAGTAAAGACTCGTCGTCCAACCACACGCAGCTTACCAGTCCCAAGCCTTCGTCCGGATACGTGACCGTTCGCTGCGTGTTGGCACCGAGGTCCCACACTACGAGTTGAACGAGCTCTGGTGTAGCGCTCTCATAAGCCACTAATGGCCTTGCTGGGTGCACGCAAAGCGAGCGAAGAATTTCAGCTCTGGGAACAGTTCGCTCACTCAGGTTGATGAGGTTGTCCCATGCGTCGGTTCGACGCGCGCGAAACTGATATCCGTCGTTGAGGTGCCCCTCAATGTAGACGATCGTAGCAGGATAGTGGTCGCAGACTGGCCGAACTTCGCACTCCGGGTCGTCACAATCGACGAGCCCGTCTTGGTCATCGTCTAGCCCGTTGTCGCACACCTCCCGGACTGGCGCGATATCGGAGTCTGTCGCATCGCCCGGTGCGTCCGAGTCGATCTCACTAGCGTCCACCAGCTCCTCCGGACCGTCGGGTTCGAGGTCACCCGACGCGTCAAGGTTCGCTATGTCCTGCGCATCCGAGCTCGGTTCACGGGCATCATCTGCCGGCTGGGCATCCTCAACGTCTGACAGCAGGTCGTCCGCCGCGCCGCTGCCCGTGTTACAACCGGCAGCCGCTAGAGCAGACAACAACGGGATGAGCCGAAGAACCGAGGCAGCGCCGCGACGGAGGCTACAGGCCGCTGTTGGCCGGACTAGTGTCGCGGCCGTATCTCCCACCAGCACGGTGCTCCTCGTTACGGGCGTCATTGGTGCGTTCATGGTTCGTTCTCCCAGCAATCCCCGAAAAAGAGAACACTCACTTCGTCATCGGGCACCTCAACAAGAATGTCGAGCACCCCATCTTGATCGAAGTCCCCACCCCACGCTCGAAACTCCGCATTCACCATGGTTGGCACCGGGCGCTCCGCGGCGGCATCCCAGAACCACACGCGACCCTCGTCATCGCGGAGCGTCACTCCGTCAGAATTGCGCCCAGCGACGGTGAGCGCCCTTTCGAGCTCGGCTGCAAACTCTAACCGGACCGTATCCTCGACGACGCGAGCGACGAACCACTCTCTTCCCCCCCCGAGAAGCAGGCCATTGTTAGCTGGTGGCCCCAACCGATAGAGTTCGTCGAATTCTAGACCGACCAGGGCTTCGTCAACTTCAAGCTCCCGGGGCGGGGTGTCGGCCGCGATCCGCCAACCGCGCAATTCGTCGGCAGCCATCACCACGTTAATCTCAGCAGGCAGAGACGTCGGGAAGAAGAGCGCGTCTCGCACCGCCCCCCGGGGAAAGCCGGCGAACACCGCCAAGTCGCTTGGGCCGCCCGTCGTCACGCGAACTCCCGTTGGCAACTCCCTCGAACGCCCTACTTCGACGTCAATGCTGTGATCGTTCGCCACGAAGCGGGCGGTGTCTCCGGTACATTGATACGCGCCGTTCAGGAAAAACAGCCAACGTCCCGACGCGCAGAGGTCGTTGTCAACGACGAGCTGACCAGTAGGATCCAACACCCCGGTAAACGTTTCCTCGGCCAAAGCGACGAGCCGTCCGTTGTCTTCGGACCAGTCGATTGGTACGCCAAACACTGGACTGAATGTGCGCACTCGCAGAAGTTCTGGCCGCCGTCGTGTGACCGGGGAATCCGATACGATCGCCAACACGGGTTTCTCAGTCGAAATCTGGTCGATCGACGTGCCGACGATAGCCGAACGTTCGGGTTGCGTCATCCAGAACAATCCACTGAGCATGTACGGGATGACCAGCGGTACTCCGGGGGCGCCATATTCTAGTTCCTGCTCCACGAGTGAGCCGTCGAACCTGTTCACCAGAGAGATGTTTGCCCCCTCAAGCCCAATCGCCGGTGAGCGCCCCACGAGGCGAAAGGTCGCCTCGCTGCCGAACACGTCAATCACCGTGTGGCCTCCCACCAACAAACGCTGTCGCGCTTCACCTGGCAGCGAGATCGCTTGCAAGTCGACCTCATCCGGTTTGAGGCGGCTGAGAAAGGTGGCCGCCGATTCGATCGGCTGGCAGTCAACAACCGTGCACCGGACCAGTGCAAAATCCTCCGTCAGTCCGAAGAGGCTCGAGCTGCCATTGGGCTCTTGATACGCCGACGTCCAAACCGTCGCTGGCGAAACGAGTACACTCCCAAACTCGAACGCCACCGCGCCGGTCTCAGCCTGCACGTTCGCGCGAAAGGGGAGTAGGTCGGTGGTGCCGTCGATTTCTTCGAAGCCCCAGAACCCGTCCCCGCCGTCCGCGACGAGCGCGCCCGCGGCCGACGCGAGAAGGGTGGTCACCCCGCGGACTCCCGACAGGTCCACCTCGATTTCATGTAGCCCTCCGGCGTTGGCGAACACGCGACCGGTCGCCGAGATCCACACGGACTCAAGCTCGGACTCCGTCGGGCGCCAGACATCATCGACTGCCAGCGAGGGGCCGGAAAGTTCCGCGACAACCAAGCCGCCCTCAGCTCGCCCCCACAGACGTCCATCCTGATCAACCCACGTCGGAAAGGTGGGGTCAAGCAACGGTCCAGCCACTTCGAGCTCTGACTCGCTCCACGCTCCGGACAGGCGCTGAACGTGACGGACGGACTGCGCGTCGATTGCGAGGAAGCCCTGCCCGTCGCGTCCACCATTGACCGCACGCAGCTGCGCCGCAGGAGCCGCGATGTGGGACGGATAGCGGTGTTCTATCGTCGGGTCATTTTCACACGCCGTACCGGCCTCGACATCCGCGACATCCGCGACATCCGCGACATCCGTCGCATCCGGGACAGCGACAGTGTCGCCGTCTCCAGAGCGCGACGCATTGCAGCCGACCAGGGACGCCACAAGGGCGAGGACACATGTGACATCTCTCATCGTGTTCGCGAAGTTCAAGGTTAGTTCTCTAGCTGGCAGAAATGGTTAGATCTCTAGTTGGCAGAAGCTGTCGCAGCCATCGCCAGATACGATGTTGAGACCGTCGCACGTCTCAGACGGGCCCACAATCCCATCACCATACTCAAGTTCGCAGCTCGAGTTGCATCCGTCATTGTTGATCAGGTTCCCGTCGTCACACTGCTCCCACGGCCAGAGCACGCCATCACCACACGATTGACAGTACCCAACACCTGTAGTGCCTACCCGTTCACACACCCCGTTCGTCGAATATGCATCGCCATTGAGGTCCAAAGAGACGCCATACGAAGCACAAATCAGTCCAACATCGCAGACGCCGCTCTCTCCATTGCAGTTGTAGCCGGTACCTCCATTCGAGACGGCGTTGGCACAGCAAGTGCCGCATTCAAGACTCTCGTCAACGAGGCCGTCACAGTCGTTATCACGGCCATCCACAAACTCCTCCCCAACGAACCCGAGGATCTTTCCTCTGAACGTGAACGGTTCCGGCGTGTACGCGAAGACCCACTGCACCCCCGGGCCACAGGTGCCTTGGACGCAAGTGTCGCCACTTGCGCAATCGACATCTGCGCTGCAGCTCGGCGCTCCGATACCGGCCGAATGATCCCACAAGCCCAGGACGTTGTTCGGTAGTTCAGCAAAGGGGCTGGGGAGATTCAATCCTGTTCCGTTGTTGGCGCAAAGAGAACTCGAGGGCATTCCGTTGCCATGCGGCGCGGCGTAGCCGTTGTGCCCCACGCTAGGGATGACCTCGGTTATCATGGCGACGAGCTGCACCAGGCTCGCCAGGGCGGCAGAGCCGGCAGACTGGTGAACTGCGGCCGTTACATCCGCACAGAAGACGCCAACCGTCGAATACGGAAACGCGTTAGGGAAGCCGCACTGGGATGCGTCTACACCTATGCTCGCCGGGTCTGTCCAAAGGCTGACCGTTCCTGCTGCACCCTGCGACGTGCTGATTCCCCGCCAACCCCAAAGCGCTGACTTCTGACTCAGCGGGTCTTCCCCAAGCATGTCGTCAAACAGGGGCTCACCGCTCTGGCTGGCTTCATCCAAGAGCCGAATCTGAAGGCCCAACTCGGGCGCTTCCGGGTCATACTCGGCCTCGAACTCCCACACGACCACTTCGACTGACGTTGGCACGACCAACCCATCGGGACTTCCATTGGTTTCAGTCAACTCGGCCTCGTTCGCCGACGGAAGAGTCAGATTCCCGTCAGGACTCTCACCGCATCCCAACGGTGCAAGGCAGCCCAGTGCCAGAGCGGTGCTTAGAAACTTGGACCAGTGACCAGTTCCCCTCCCGGGAACAGTGAGTTGCGGCACACGCCTTTTACGGCTAACCGGCCGTACGCATGGCGTCAAGCGCTGTGATCGCGTAGTTTTGCTCGCACGTAAGGGCAGAGCTTCCGTCCGTCGGTCGATGCGCGCACACGTCCGATGGTAGTGCTGTTAGGCGGGCGCTCGGGGCTGGGCGCTCATGTCGCGAAGCACGAGTTTGGGTCGTCAACGTCAAAGCGTCCGGTCGCGTTCCCCTTCGCCTTCGGCTCCGGTACGTTTCGTCAGAAACGGTTGAGGTCACAAAGCGGAGGCGGTCGTAACGCTTTCGATCGCGCTGGTCCCGCCGCTGCTAAAATTCGTCTCACACTCCGAATTCGCGCAGAAAGATCATGGCGAACATCAAGTGCAAGTTGTGCTCCCGCCAATCTCCCGGAACATCGAGACATCGAGACATCGACGAAAGGGATGACAGATCCCGCCCTCGACCGGGCCTCCACCAATCGTCAGATTCCCTTCGATAACGTCCAGTTAGTTCACGTACTCCCCGAAGCAGCCGAAACGTCAAGGGCTGGCGCCTCGGCTCGGCGCGACGCGCTTCGGCTCGGGCACTCGCGTCGTTCAGCGCGTCCGCGCCCGCAGACTATCCGGCATCAGCTCCGTCCACTCCACCGTCGTCGCGCTCCCGAAGAGGGCCGCCTCAAGCGTGCGCCCGCCTTCGGCCAGGGTCAGCCCGGGCTCGAAGCACGGAAATGCCCCCCACTGCTGACTCGCGTAGCGAAGCGCACGCGCTTCACGCCCGCGTCCGCCTCGCTCGAGCTGCGCGCACCGGCTTAACAGTTCGAGTTCGGCGGACTCCGCGTTAGCGAGGTCGATGAGCATCCAACGGAGCGACGTCGCCGTGTAGTCTCCGATACGCTCACACTCCGTGCACGTTTCCGCCTGATACGCGGACGCGTCGACGGCGTAGAGCGCGCCGCCAAGCGACGAGCTCCGCACGATGTACCCAATCAGCTCGTCGATGGCGGGCCGAAGGCCGCGGGCCCGGCGCAGCGCCACGCCCGCAGCGCGCACCGCGTCGACGTCCTCGATGGTCAGCGACGGGCATCCACCGCGGTGTTCGGGCACAGCGATCTCTCGAAAACTCGCCATGCGGACGTCGTCGAAGCCGCGCATGGGGATCTCCGCGACCAGCATGCCGCCGCCACAGGCGCGCCGCTCACTCGAGCGCTCCTCAAAGCGCATCAGCGCCCTCCTCGCCTCGGCCGTCTCCCGCAACACGTCGTAGGAACGCGGGGAGAGGCCTCCGCGAAGCGCCTCATCAAGGCCCGAGTACAGAACATGGAGATAGTCCGGCGAGTCGGCATCGGGGTTCGCCATCGCCGGCCATACGCGATCGAGCGCGTCCCGCTCGATACGATCGAGCAGCACGTGAACCTCGGAATCGACGGGTAGGGAGACGCCCGAGTAGTTCTCCACCACATTGAGACCATCAGCGCGCGACAGCGCCAACACCTCAACGTCATGCTCGCCATTGACCCGCACCATGCCCGAGTACATCACACAATCGCTCATCGCGATCGCATAACCGCGTCGTAACCTCGAGCTCAGAGGAGAGCGCAAGCGCCAGGGGATGCGCCGTGAACTCATGTGAGCGTTCCACGCGTTCATGGCGTCACGTTGAGCGTCGAGTAACGCGGTGATTCGCTCCTCCCCGAGCGACTCTTCCAGCGGCAACGGGGGGCGCGCGTCGAGCAGGCTCGTGGCCAACTCTAGCGCCTGCACGTCACCTTGCAGCGCACCCAAGAGGGCGGCGCGCGCTGGCGGTCTGTCTTCCCATCCCTTCCAGATACTCGGCCAATGCTCAACGTGCACGGCTGCCCAATCGACCCCGGTTTCGTCGGCAAAGACGGGGCAATGCGCAACCGTCGCATCTTCGTTCGCGATCGCTGCGCGGGCCATGAAGGTCCAGCCGCCGACTGCCACAGCAACGAGGACGGCGAGCGCAATCATCACGGCCGCGATCGTTTTGGCCGGCGAATGAAACGGGTCTGCCTCCTCAATCTCGTGCGCGATGTTGTCGTCCTGCATGTCCACGCTCAACCCCTCTAGCTCTCTCCTATTCGCTTCTGCGCGCGCGGCTCGCTGCCTGAGCCTGCGTGCGCTGGATCTCACATCGAGGTGTTCGCTAAGGCGCGTTCATCTCCAACCACGTCTGGAACTCTTCTCGCTCTGGCGCGTCCGGCCGCAGCTCGAGATATCGTGTCACCGCGCGGGTCGCGCGAGAGCGGTTGCCGATGCGACGGTAGTTCGAGAACAAGCTTAGCTGGATGCGGGCATCTCGCGCATTCAGCGCAGCCGCTTCTTCCAGCAGCTCGATCGCCCCGCGATAGTCCTGCGCGATACCCGCGCGAGCGGCTTCTTGTCGAAGTCGTTCGGCGCGATCTCCGCGAGATTCGAGAGGTTCCTCTGCTGGTTCGGGCGTTACCGCGGCCTCGCTCTCGGCTCGCCCTTCTGCTGCCCGCCGCTCTGACTCGCGACGCATGTCTTCAACGCGCGAAGTCGCCGCGGCCGCTTGCGCGTTCTCTGCGCGCTCGCGCTCGACACGCTCTTGCTCACGGCGTTCGATCGTAATGCGAGCCGCTTCGGCACGAGCAACGGCGGCGCGCTCCTCCTGCGTCCGGGGTGTTGGTGTAGCAGGCTCGTTGCGCTCGCGCCGTGCGGGCCGTGTGGGCTGCTGCACGACTTCCTGCGCTCCAGCATCCACGATGTTCACAGCGAGCGCTGCTCCGGTAGCGGCGACTCCTTCACCTGGGTCCGCGACGACTGCAGCGCCGCCATCTGCGAGGGCAGCCTCACTCGGGGGCCACGACTCTCCGCGCTGCAACGCACGAAGCTGTTCGATCCGGTTGGTCAGCCCTCTGTGCTGCGGCGCGAGAGGTCGGATCTGCATCGCGACGGCAAGCGCTTGCTCTAAGTCACCGGCGTCTTGCGCCGCTCTGGACTCGGCCAGCTTCTCATTCACCACGCCATCGACAGCGCGTCGTTCGAGTTGCTGAGATAGCGACAAGGACGCGTAGTAACTGACCGGCGGGATTTCGTTGAGAGCGCTCAGCGCGTCTCGATATCGCTGCTCTTCGAGCGCCAGTACGGCTGCGTGATAGTGCACGGCATAGCCGCGCTCTGACTCGACTAACTCACGGTGTGCGGCTGCCCGAGCGCCCTCTATTGCCGCACGGGGCACGGACTCAAACGCCACAGCGGCGGCGTCCCAGTCGCCCTCGCGCATGGCCGCTTGACCGGCCGCGAAGGCTGCCGCGCCATCGCTCACCTCCACCACAGCCGGTGACTCGACCGGCGACTCCTGACCGCCACTAGGCCACAGGAAGTAGACAAGGCCACCGAGGAACAGGGCGGCGATGATGGTTACCCACCACCCAGCGCTTGACCGGTAATCTTCGTCATCGAGCGGAGCGCTGCTCACCACCGCAGGCACCACAATCGCTGGGGCTTCGCCGGGGTCCAAGTAGCGGAAGACGAGGTCGCCAATCCGCACGAGGTCGCGGCCACTGAGCGGGTTGCCCGGCGCCGAGTCGTTGTGCAGCACCACGATATTCACGGCCAGCGCTTCGACCTTGTAGGTGTCGCCGTCTCGGGTGAACTTCGCGTGGCGGTCAGCGATGGACTCGTGCTGAATGATCAGGTCGCAGCTGTCGCCGGTGCCGAGCACCAGCTCTTCGCCCATAAAGACGAACTCGCTGCCGACGAAGGGCTCTGTCAGGCAGACCAGTCGAGCAAGCGTCGACACCTCGGTGTCGGCCTCCGTCACCTCGGGGCTCACCTCGTCGAGGGCTCCCGGGGGGTCACGCAACGGAATGGCACGCGGGATCGCCGCGCTTGGGGTGGGCTGCTCTTCTTCGTCGATGAGCGTGACGCGATAGTCACCGACGATCAGGACATCGCCCACATCGAAGGCCGCGTCAGCATCGATAAGGCGACCGTTCTTTTTGATGCCATATCGCGACGTGTCCGCGATACGCAGCCCATTATCATTGCGATAGACGCTGGCGTGACGGCGCGACACGTTGCGCTCGGTGAGCCGGATCGTGTTCCCTTCGGCGCGGCCGACGGTGATCTCGGAGCGCATAAGCGGGACGGGCGTCTTTCGACCCTCATCGTCTATAATGACGAGCTTCAGCATTCGGTGGGAGCGTGTAGGTGGATGGCGCTATACCACGCACATCTAAGTCAAGCTACAGCGCGGTCGCACGCTGCACAATCACCAGTAGGAAGCCCGGGGATCGTCGCGATGCGCCGAGCGCTCCAGTCATGTCCACGGCGCACACAGAGCCGCCAGCGCCACGCTGTCTTCGTTCGCTCGGACCCAGTCAGCGTCAACCAGCGGCACGATCTCCCGCGTGCGGACAGATGCGTACCAATGCACACCACGCGTCTCCGGCAGAACGAGCTCATCGACGTGGGCGGCCGTGCCCTCACGAAACCAGTGCTGCGAGATCTCCGGACCGAGCGGATAAAACACTGGCGGTGCCAGCACCCCCAGCCCGTCTCCGTCGTAGCGGTGTACGACGTCTTGCAAGAGATGCGTGCCCAAGGCGAAGCGCTTCAACTGCCGCTCCGGCGGGACAGCGAGCATGCCATCGATAAGGGACTCGATGAACGGATGCCCCGGCTCGGACGCGAGCACCGCGTTGTTGGCGGCTGCCGCGAAGGTGTGCTCGTGACGACGGATGTCTCGCCAGCCTCCATCACGGCGCCGATACAGGTCGCGGCGGAACGTTTTCACAAGCGCGCCAGCACGGGTCAACAGCGAGCGCGAGCGCACCGTCGTCGCCGGGAAGACGACGTGCTCGACGCCACAAAATGCACCGTACCGGCTGCGCAGATCGTCCATGTGGCGCATCGTGATGACATCGGTATCGAGGTACACGCCGCCCTCGCCTCCGAGGATCGCCGCGCGCACCATGTTCGCGCGCGCCGCGGGCGCTTCGAGCTGCTGGAAGAGCGCATGCAAGGCGTCTCCGCGCGCGCCCAACCTCGAAAAAATGTCGGGCGCGACCAGCGGACGCCACTCGATGCGCGCGTCGCCAGCAGCCAGCGTGTGCCCCGCGGTGCCTTCAAGCGACTGCTCGCAGTGCACAACGACGCGCTCGAAGCCCCCCCGTTCAGCAGCGGATAACAGCGCCACGCCGTATAGCCAGTCGAAGCGAGGGCCGAACCAGATGAAATGTGCGGTCGCTGGGATCATGCGGGGGCGGCTAGCAGGTCAGAGGCGGGTTGGCGAGCGAGGACGTTGAGGGACGGAGCCGACCGAGCGAAACAACGCGTGCGATCGTGCAGTTTCTCATGATCCACTCAAGGCCTCGAGCGCGCTCCGGGGTTAGGGAAACGGGCGCAAGAGATTCGCGAGTTGGACGGGCTGTTGCGCGTCGCGCATACCGCAGCGCACGCCGCGATCGCGGAGAAGTCAGGGCTCGAGCGCTCGGTTGAGCGGCTGCGGGCGTTGTGGGCTTCGCAGCAGGAGCGAGCGAGTTCGCTGGCGCGGGAGTTGATGGAGCTGCGGCGGGTGTGACGGTGCGAGCTTGTCACAGCTCCTACGCGGACGATGGGACCGGCGGAACACGCTCACACAGGAACGACGTTTCGCCTCAGTTTCTACTACTGACCGAGGTCAGGTCGAATCGAGTAGACACCTCCACGTCCGTCGCGTGGCCATCCAAAGTGATGGACTCGTCGATCGACGCGCAGGCCCAGTCGAACTCGCCAGCTGCCGAGCCAGCTATCGTGTAGGTGCCGCGGAGGCACCATCCGTCGCCCGCCACAAGTCGGCAGTCGATTGCGAGGGTCGCCAGTCGGACCTCGTTGGCAGGTTGGAACTGAGTCTCAATCATCGCACCGCCCGCCAACCCGGATATGCACGAGAATCTGGGAGTGGACTTGAAGAGCTCGACGCCGCCACTTGTTCCTACAACCACTGCCGTGATGTCGAGGTCGCCGGTATCGTAGTCGTTCGGGTCGAAACCCACGGCAATCGGCTCGTCCTCGACGTCTACCGGTGACGAGTCGCTAGTGCCGAGATCTTCTTCCGCTAGAGCATCCGGCGTCGTGTCTGGCCCTGCAGGCGCAGCCTCCCCATTGGCGGAGGCACTGCAGGCGACAAGCGAAACAAATAGCAGGCCGATGCGACTCAAAGCGTGTCTCCAAGGCATAGTTCGTCGATTGAGCGCGTGTCATTGAAGTACTGCTCCATCAGGCCGGGGTTTGTCCAGAAGTCGCTCGACTGCATCAACGCATAGAGGTTGCAGTCCGTGTTTCGACGCGACTGTGACCAGCGTCCGATGCACAGTGCGCCTCGGTTTTCGGTGAATCTGGCAGGTCGATGTTCTTGGTTTTGCCCGGCAGTGAAACTTCGAACACGGCTGCGACTTGAGCCCGTAGCGTCGGCTGGTTGTCCCAAACGGCTAGCAGGTAGTCTGCCTCGCGGTTTGTGATGCGAGTAGCCACGTTCCTTTAGCAGCCCATCGCGTCGATGCTGACTAGCGCCCCACGGAGGGGGGTCAGGTCCAATAGTCGGCGAATGGCGGTCAGTTCGTTTGTCTTTGACGGTGTCTCGAATTGCCCCAGAATCACTCGGGCTTCGCAGTTTGCTGCGCGCTGGTGGAGACCCGCCGCCAGTACCTAGCTCATGACGCAGACGATGGAGCCGGGCCGCACTGCAGGCGCAGGCATGCATCCGGAACCCGCCAGAAAGACGGGTTGCAGATTGCCCTGACTGCCTCGCCGCTACTGTCGCGGCGTTACGACAATCTCCGACATCATCCCGAGCTCCGCGTGCTCGAGGATGTGGCAGTGCGCCATCCACCGCCCAGGATTATCGAAGTAGGCGATGATCTCGAGTTCGCTCAGTCCCGGGAGCAGGACCGTGTCCTTGAGTCCCGGCTGTGACGTCTCGATCGTACCCTGGTCCACGATCTCAAAGAACTGTCCATGCAGGTGGAATGGGTGTTCGGGGCCTGCGAGATTCCGGAGCGTCATGCGAACGGTTTCCCCCTCTGCGAAGGTAAACAAGGGTTCCTCTCGGTTGGCGACACCGTTCAGTCGCCACTGCAGGCCCTCGGCACCGTTGACTCCATCGAACTCGATCGTCACCTCCCGATCGATTGCGCGAGCGATGGGTGGCGGAACCGGATAGTCGGGCGCGGCCTCTTGCTCTTGCCCCGGCTCGGCAGCGACGACATTCACCATGTAGACTTCGATCGGGACCTCAATCAGGTTGTCGCTCTCGTCGAGGCTCAGCACGTGCGCGACGACGTCCGTCCACTCATTGTCGGTGTGGGTGACTTCGACGGTGTATCGTTGCCCGACGGCGACGGTGAGCCTGTCGGGGGTGTACGGTTCCACATAGCCGCCATCCACGGCGACGACACGCCACGGCATGCCGCCGTCGACCGACAACGAGAAGGTGCGCGCATTCGAAGTATTGATGATGTGCCACAACTCCACCGTGCCTTGAACCGCACCGAGTTCGCCTCCGTCCGGCAGGATCTCGACGGTGCCGTTTCCGACGAGCACGTTCCCTGTGCGGCCGTGCAGGCCTTCCATGCCCGAGGCCATGAAGGGCGCGAAGGTGTCGCCAGAGAGCAGCAAGTCATCGGCGATGACGACGCGCTCGATAGCCACACGCTCCACGGAGGGGTCACGTACGATGATGGGACCATAGAGTCCCCGTTCCACCTGCTCGTTTGCCCGAACGTGCGGATGATACCAGAAGGTCCCCGCGTCCGGCACGACGAACTCGTAGGTGAACGACTCCCCAACATCCACCGGCTCTTGGATCCTCGGGTTGCCGTCCATCGCGTCGGGGATTCGCAAGCCGTGCCAGTGCACAGTTGTTGGCTCATCGAGTCCGTTGAAGAAGTGCACGATAACGGTGTCGCCGACGTTTGCCTCCAAGAGCGGCCCAGGGAACGACCGGTTGTATGTCATCATCTGAAGGGGCTCGGCGAGTCCGATGTCGATGCGCGAGTTCTCCGCACGGAGCTCAACCTCGACGACGTGAGGGTCGTCGTTCAGGTCGACAAGCGTCGGCACCCCCATGACGCGCGGCGGTGCCGCTTCTTCGACTGCAACGTCTTGCAGGGCGTCTGCCGCGACATCCACTCCGACGTCCTGTGTCGGAACGTCTGCCGCATCTCCCGAAGTGCAGGCGGTGATCGAGAAGGCAAGCGCCGAGCACGCTAACGCGCGATTGAGCAGAACAGTCGAGATAGCCATGACGAGAGGTCCAGTTTGGAGGGGCACGTGCGCCCAAGTTCGATGCAAACAGACTAGATGGCGGCGTAAGGTGCCGTCAAGATGGGTCAGCCCCGATCCCCTCGCGCGTCTGAATGTGGGAGCGGAGACCACGCGATTCACGCCGTTCGCAACAGGTGGGCCGCTGGAGCGGCGCCCTCGGAGGACCCAGCGGGCGACCCGGTGGGCGACCTCCTCGGGGCACCGACCTGTGGTACACTGCTGCGCGTCGCGCAGACCCCTCGGTCGCAAACGTGCACGGCCTCCTTCGAGCAGCAGGTCAGCGCTCTTGCGGGCCGCTGAACGCCGAGATAGTCTGTTCCACGAACACACAAGAACGAATCGAGGACGCAACATGAGCCCGAACACCACCAGCTACGAGGGACGGTGCACCTGTTCCCATGTGCAGTTTCGACTGACCTCCCAGCCAATGATTGTGCATTGCTGCCATTGCCGCTGGTGCCAGCGTGAGACGGGAAGTTCATACGCAGTCAATGCGTTGATCGAGTCAGACCGGGTAGAGGTGCAGAGCGGCGAGGTTGAGATGATACAAACACCAACGAACAGTGGGTCGGGCCAGCGCATATCTCGTTGTCCGACCTGCAAGGTGGCTCTCTGGAGCCACTACGCCTATCCAGGAATCGGGAGCGCAATGAGTTTTGTTCGAGTCGGGACTCTTAGCGCTGCCGACTCCCTACGACCCAGTATCCACATCTTCACAGTGTCGAAGCAACCGTGGATTACATTGGATTCGAGCATTCCAAGCGTGCCCGAATTCTACAAGGCTTCTGAGTATTGGTCGCTATCCAGCCTCGAGCGTCGGGCCCTATTGTTCGAAGCAGCATAGGAAGATCAAGCTGCCTATGAGTTCTACCAGCCAGGGCGCAGATCTCTTTCGTTCCGGAACCTGTCAACGAGTTTGAGACACACTCGTCGTCTTCCCCGCGTCCGGCGTGGACTTCAGCGAGTCCGAGGAACGGAGCGAGTCCGAGAGAGGGAGCGGGAGTGCCTTCGACATCACCGATCTCATCGCCTCCAGCCTGCTCTCGTCCCACACCCTCGCGGAGTCTTATGTCGGACTCGACTGCGAGTGAAAGATTACGGGCGCCTCCTCGTGTCGGCGGGTCCGAACCGATTGGTTCTCTCTCCCGGATCGCCGGGCCGTGAATCACCGCGTTCCGCCAATCGGCCCATTACAGTATGTTACAGTTTCGCGGTCCGGAGGCCATCGACCGGGCGTGGACGGGCGCGGCGATAACGGGATAGACCCGCATATTCAGCCACTTAGGCGATTGCCCTTGTCACCGACTCCTAGCCTGCGAACGCGCGGGGGCCGGTTTGACGCCTTGAGCGCCCGTGTGAGATGAAAGTCGCTCGTGGCGGCGGGTATGAAGCGCCGCGACGTTCCCCGGCACACCTCGCTTCTCTGCGATGCGCCACACCTGCACGGATGAACTATGATCGACCGCAAACTCACCTCGACCGCTACGCTCCTTTTCGCCCTGACCCTGTTGGTGCTCGGCGCGTGCGCCAAGGGGCCGACCGACAAGCTCATCGGCGCCTGGGCTCTCGACTCGGATGCCACCTTTGCGCTGATGGCTGACGGCATCCCGGAAGCGGAACACGAGATCGTTCAGGCGGGGATCGCGTCACTGTCGATGACAATGACGTTCACCGCCGACACAGCCATCCTAAACATGGGGGGAAACGCGAGCAACGCCACGTACACGGCCACAGAGGGCGACGGTGATGCGCTCAACCTCTCGGTGCTCGAAGAGGGCGACGAGGAGGCCGAAGAGAGTGTGCTCCGGTTCAGCGGGGACGACCAGTTCTCGATGACGATAGGCAACGACACGATGGTTTTCTCCCGCCAGTGAGGCGCGGGCTACGCCTCGGGTTCCGAGAGCCATCGGAACCACGCCAAACTTGTGGACATCTCACGTACATCGCCCCGCGGTAGCCGTTCAAGAACGCCGCGATAGGCGCTGAGAAGCGCCTCCGCGGTGCGGGTGTTGAGCAGACGCGGCGCGAAGGCCTTCAGTCGTTCCAGGCTGCCCTCTGCCAGGCTAGGCTGACCGAGCTCAGCGGCCACGAGCACGGAGGTCAGCGCGACCACGAGCCCCGAGACCGGGTGATTGTGGGCGCGCGCGCCGGCTCGCGCTGCCGTCTGCTCCTCGATCGCCCGAGCGTGGTCGCCGTTCTTGAGCAACGCCAGCGCATGCAGCGCTCGGGCGTGGGGCACGCGGTCCTCCAGCGTGCCGGCGACTGCGTCGAGCGCCGCAGCGCTGAGCCTCACCGCTAGGCTGGGGTGAGCTTCTTCGAGGGCGATCATCGTCAGGGTCACATGGGCGTTGTAGCGCAGCAAAGGAGACGGATTGCCGGTCATCATGCGCAGCGCAGCGAGGCTCTCGGCACGGGCTTCGTCGTGGGCACCGGCGTGCTGTAGCCCCCAAGCTCGCCTAGCCCGGACGTTCGCCGCGACGCTTCGATGGCCGAGCTGCAAGAGCAAGTTCACACACCGCCGCCAGGCACTCGCGGCTTCGTCCCAATCGAGTTCCACTTCGTGCGCGAGCGCGGCGAGGGCCTCGATATGAGAGACCTGGAAAGGCAGCTCTTCTTCGAGCGCGATCGCGCGTGCACGCGGACGCATCGGCGCCACCGTCGTCCACGCGCCCTCATAGGTCATGTTGCGCATTTGCAATACCATCACACCGAGGGTGTAGTGACGGCGATCGCTGCTGGTGAGCTGCTCCACGGAGCGAGTCAAGACGTCGTTCAATGACTCGCCGGCGATGGTGTCGCGGCCGATCGATCGGCAGACCGCGGTGCACATCGCGTCGATGTGTGCACCGAGATCCAGGTCGTCGGCCGCCCTCGCCTCGTCGCCCGCGATCCGGAGTTCGTCTACCGCGCGGTCATTGTCCGACTCGAATTCACAGGCAATCGCTCGCTCGGCTCGAATCATTGCCGACAAAGACGTGGGCACATCCGCGAGTGCGAGCGCTGCGTCGAGGTCCGCGTTGGCCTCGGTGGTTCTGCCAATCGCCATCCGCGCTCGCGCCCGGCAGAACACGATCTGTGCCCGGACGCGATCGAGGGTCCGAGGGGGCAAGACTCCGATGACGCGATCCGCCAAGCGTTCTCGTGTCTGCGCCGACCCGCGAATGTTCCACCAGGCGTCGAGCGCGAGGGCGAGCTCTGCGGCCTGCGCGGGGACGTGCGCCAAGGACCACTCAAACGCGTGGGCCAGGTCGTTGCCGATTCGGTCGAGCTCGCGGAGCGTCCCGATCGGCACTTCGCCGCCGGCGAAGACCCGCAGACTGTTGCGGATGCTCGCGAAGTGACTCGCGTGCCGCCGACGCAGATCCGCGTCTCTCTTGCCGTGATGCGCCGAAGCGAGGTCGCGGATCGTCCGCAGCAGCCGGTATTGAGTTTGACCTCGCGCATTCGGCTCGACTTGCTCGACGAGGGAGGCCGCAACCAACTCTGCAAGTAGGTCCGGAATCCACGACCCAGCCGCCGGTGTTTGCACGACCGCCTCTGCGTCCTGCAGTCCGAAGGGCCCTCGGAACACGCTCAGACTGCTCAACACCTGACGACCGTCGACGGAGATTTGCCTGATCGACCAGGTGATCGCGCCCCCGAGTCCGAGATCCGGTGAGAGGCCTACAGGGTCGCGCAAGAGGCGGAACCGCTGATCGAGCCGGAGCACGACGTCGGCCATCGTCATCGTCGCCGCCCTGGCCGCAGCGAGTTCGATTGCGAGTGGTAGCGCGTCGAGGGCGGTTACCAGCTCCTCGAGTTGCTCCGAGGTGGCATCGACGAACGTGCGCCGACTCGGAGTCTGCGGAAGCCGATCGAGCAGCAGAGCCACCGCGTCCTTGGTCGGCAGCGGGCGGACTCCGAGGCGCGAGGCTGACTCGAGCGCGAGATCCGCGCGGCAGGTGATCACGACGCGGAGCGTCGGGATCTGGGCGGTCCACTGCGCAACGACCGGCTCGAGCTCGCTCCGCAGCGCGTCTGCGTTGTCCAGGACAAGCAGGGCGACCTCCTGGAGCAGGAGTCGCGCACCGGCTGCGGCGACGTGGCCCTCTTCGTCGACGGCGAGGCTCGCGCCGGCCCCCTCACCCCGGCCGAACAAGGTGAGCAGCTGGGAGATCGAGCGCGCGTTGCACAGGTCCACCCAAGCGACCCGCTCCGGGGGGAAGTGACCAGAGTACTCGTGGGCGAGCCGCGACTTGCCCACCCCGGGGGGGCCCGAGAGCAGGACAACGCGATGTTGCTCAAAGCTCGCGACGAGGGCTGCGAGCTCGGACACCCGGCCGATGAACGCCGCCCGACTCTGTGGGGCAAGTAGACGGGAGTCCGCAACCGGGCCCAGCGGAGCCGCGGGCGAGCGATTCGTCGGCATGAACGCATAGCCCTCACCTTGGACAGTCACGAGGTTCCGGGGCTCGGCCGGTGTCGCCTCTACTTTCGACCGCAGCCGATGCATCGCGACATCGACGGCTCGGTAGGAGCGGGACGACGCGTAGCCCCAGACATGTCGGAGCAACTCATCGCGCGTGATCGACTCTCCGGGTCGAGACGCGAGGTAGGCGAGAAGCCGACTCTCGAGGGTCGACAAGCGACTCCCCGCCAGCCCGACGACCGATCGATCATGCAGCGAAACCACACACGCGTGGAGTTCGAGGTCAGGGGCGGTGGCGAGCATGCGGGGGTCGGTACGAGGAGAGCGATTGGTTGAAAGCAGGCGCCGCCGAAACGACAGGCCCGACGGCCGCCAGCAGCCTGCACCGGCTGATCGTTCGCGTCATCATTCTCGACGCACCGCGGGCTGGTCTGGTGAGGACTGGCGCGACCTTGTTCGCGGGCGAGCATAGGAAGATCAAGTTGCCGATGAGTTCTAACAGCCAGGGCGCATATCTTCAACGTTCGGACTTCTACCGACCCCGCAAAACGCAACGGGTGCGAATCCTCAATATGAGATCCCGGAAGTGGGTTGAGGCTGGCAGCCTCGGTTGTGCTCCTTCGGACTATGCTGCGGTAGGCAGCGCCCAACTCGGCTTCTTTCGCTTATCGCTCGGATCGACCTCGTACTGTTCGTACGGCTGGCGAAGCAGACGTTCACTCTCATCCCACGCGAGCTCGAACCGGCCGGACTTATCAAGGCTCCGGAACGTAAGGACGGCCTGACCTCCGGGACGAAGCCACGACATTCCAGAACACTTGCAACAGGCCGCAATCAAGGACTTACACGCCGCTTCCTGAACTCCGCTTCCGATGGGCAGATCACTTCATCCCTTCGTGATTCATCATGTGTGCGTTGTTGTTAAAGTACGTGATCTCGGCGTCTGCTTTCTTTGCGCCCTCGATGTTGCGATCAAACATCGCGAACTGCCGACGCCGTACGAGCTCCTCAAGGCAGCGCTCGGCGCCATCGGGTTCGTGGAGCAGAACCGATTTTCCACTCCTCAATTGCGGACTTCGTGGTTCGCGACAGCTTCAGGCCGGTAACGAGATGGCCTCTCGCATGGAAGTCGTCGACAGCTCGGTGCGAGCGAGTTCCGCGAGCGAGTTCCGCGCGCGCCTTCGATCTCGTCGATGATTCGCCAGTTTTCCTTCGTGGCATCGGCAACAACCACAAGGGTGGCTTCGGGATAGCGATCGACGATGTTGGCTAGCTCGGCTTCGAGTTGAGCGTGCAGGGGGCTTTCTTCGACTCCGGCATTCGTGCCGGCCCGATCGTATGCAACCGGATGCCGTCGGCGCAATACAACGCGATCGTCGCAGACGACGCTTCACGGTGGCCCGTTGGCCTCTCGTCCTCCTTGTTTGCTCCAGGTGTGCTTGGTGCGTCGTTCATCCGTTCCACACAACGCGAATGGTCGATTTCGAAACCGCCACCACGTCAGGAAGACGGCGGAGGCGAAAGCAAGCCCGCAAGGGCCGCAGTACAACACTCGGGATCCACTCATTGTCGACAACGCTACATCGACCGGGACTCAGTCGAGCGACTCAAACAAAGCTCGAGGTCAACGTCGTCATAGTCCGCGAAATCGACCCGCCAGACCCGCCAGACCCGCCAGACCCGCCAGACCCGCCATCGAAGCGCAGCGTAAACACCCTCACCTTCATGCGAGAGCCCCCAACAACGGCGGCAACCCAAAGGACCTGAGAAAATTGCCGCGATCGCTCGCTTCGCTCGCGAGGGGGCTTCCTTGTCCGCGCCACCGCTGCGCACGGATCGTCAGGCCGCTGCGCGGGCCCGGCTCGCTTCGCTCGTTTTGGCCCCGCTCCACGGCCTGCCGTCCCGTGCTATTCGTTGGCTTACGCCACAACATTCCGCACCACCTCCAGCGCAGTTCGGTCAGAGGAACAGGGGTAAAACAGCCAAGCGCAAGGCACGCTCGCCGCTTCACGGCGCGGTCCTGGCGAGGCGAAAGCCCAGGTAGTCGAAGCGGTAGCCCGGGAAGTCGTAGGAGCGGTAGGCAGCGCGCGTGAACCGCGCGTAGAAGCCCCACGACCCGCCCCGGAGGACCCGGTAAGAGCCTCCTGAAGCACCCGTAGGATCGGTTGTGGAGCCCGGATAGTCGCCATCGTACCCATCCCACGTCCACTCCCACACGTTGCCCAGCATGTCATAGAGGCCCCAAGCATTTGCACCCAAGCCCGCCACCGGGTGCGGCATATCGCCCGAGTTCTCGCAGTACCAGGCGATCGGCTCGAGATTCGGCTGGGGATCACAATTGAACGGGGCTTGCAGGTTGCCGAGGTACGTCGCGGTGGTTGTGCCCGCCCTCGCCGCGTATTCCCACTCCGACTCGGTCGGAAGCCGGTAGCCAACGCAGTTGTACGGGTTGCCGCCAGCGCCTGTAGCGGTCGCACCTGAGCACTCCATGCCGGTGCCGGGCGTGCGCGAACATCCGGTCAGGGAGTAGCACGCCGTCAAACCTTCGGATTCGCTGAGCGCGTTCGCATAGGCCGCCGCCTCCCACCAGGTCACCCTCTCCACCGGACAGGCGTCGCCGCAGGAGCCGAAGCTTGAGGGGTTGTTGCCCATCAGCGCCTGCCACTGCCCCTGCGTCACCTCCGTTGTCTGCATCAAGAAGTCCCGCGTCAGTGTCACCGTGTGCTGGGTCTCACTCGAGAAACGCCCCAGCTCGCCAGAGGGCGAGCCCACGGTGAACGTGCCTGCTGGCACTAGGGCGAAGCCATCGGGCGCCGTCGAGACCGGATCGCAGGAAACGGACTCTGCGCCGTCGCAGACAAACGCGCACTCGGCTTCGCCACAGGCATCGCACGCGTCGCCAGGGGCGCCCGCGAGCTCGGCGCAGCCACCGCAGGCGTTCGTCGTGTCGCTCTCGCAGACCAGCGAATCGCCGGTGTCGCCTTGCGAGTCCGTGACGTCGGCAGCATCGTCAAGCGCGCCGAATGGCGTGGCGTCGTCAAAGCAGCTGGCGGCGGCCAGCAATAGGAACCCGCAGGTGGCCATGGCGAAGTTCCGGCACTTGCGTTGCTTGGTTTCCATTTCGAGGGGATCCCTTGAGTTTGTCGTGATTAGGTGGCGGTTATTCGCACTCTGGTAACCGGGCGTCAATCGCAGTGGAGCGCGTGGGTTGCACTGGCGGTGCGAGAACGTCGGCTGCTGGATCTCATCCCGGTGCGCGGGGCGCTCACCAGCTATCGATGCGACGGGCTGCCAAACGAGCCTTGCCGTCCGCATCACAAATCGGGAGGCGGACTACGTGCTCGCAGTTCACGACATTCGGCCGACTCTACGAACATAAATCGAAGCCGCGTTTAAGGTTGCAGGGCCAGGGAAGACCAAGAACGTCGACCGGCCGGAGCCGCCGTAAACCGAGTTATACAGTGTGTTAGACGCGGGTCACGGGCGAATCGAAACGCGGACCACCACTGTCATTCACGAATTCAAAAACTACCTTGATGTAGCACACAAATGGGCCGGGCTGACGACCCTGATCCGTGTCGATAGTCTGCGCGAACACGCAGGCAGCGACGTGGTCGAGAACGCCATGCGTTACTACATCAGCAGCCGCCATCTCAGCGCTGAAGCGGCCGGAGAGCACGTGCGATAGCACGGGGAGGTTGAGAACAAACTTCACTACGTCCTCGACGTATCGTTCGGCGAAGACAGCGACAGCGCCAGAAAGAAGAACGCGGCTACCAACTTCATCATAATCAGACACTTCGCAATGACCCTCATCCGTTCGTTTTCACGGGACAAACTACCGGTGCCAAGACGGCGAAGACTAGACAACGACAAGCCCGAGTATCGCGAGCAACTGCTAGCCGATGTCGCTCTACAACATGTTCTTACGACCACCCTGTCGAGGGTTGAGGGTTGAGGGTTGAGGGTTGAGGGTTGAGGGTTGAGGGTTGAGGGACGGAGATGACCGAGCGAAACAAAGCTTGCGCTCGTGCAGTCTCTCATGATTCACTGTACTGCTCAATAGCGCCCTGGGGTTAGCGAAAGAACGCTCCAAGACAGCTAGGCAACTCAGCCGGGGAGACTCAGCGGGCGGCCTACTCGGCTGTTTTGGTGACGAGTACCGACACGGTCTACTTCAAAATTCACCCTCACTTTGTTGATGCTTTCACACTCCTACCGCGTTCGTTTCGCCAGTGTTCCGACGCTCGGCCTCGCCTTATCTCTTCTCGTCGCGGCGGGAGCGTGTCAGACCGAAACGCGGCAGCGGGGCTCTTGTGATTCGACGGCCGACTGCGCTTCGCCAACGGAGTGTGTCGCGGGCGTGTGTGCGGACAGCTCCGAGTCCAACGACGCAGGGATTGCTCCGGATCTCGACGACGCGGTCGTCGGACCGACCTGCGAGAGTCATCTCGCTCAGTGCGACGACGACACATGGTCGAACTCTGAGTTCTACTGCGACCTCGACCAAGGGCGCTGTTTGCAGAAGTGCGCCCACGCGAATCGGCTCAGATCCGATGACTGTCCCAACTCGAACCTCTGCGATGGCCACCTCCGAGGGGTGAACTCGGCGCTAGCCTTGGATGGCTTCTGCATCCCCGCGAACTGTGATGCGGAGACGAACACGGGTTGCAGCGGAGGGGATACCTGTGTGCCCGTTGCCAACGGGGCGGCGTTCTGTTTCGAGTCGGGGGCCCTGACCATTGGCGCGGCCTGCGCAACGCGTGGCAGCGAACAACAGCGCTGCGCTCCTGGTCTCTTGTGCGTCGACGGGGCGTGCGCGACGACGTGCATCGAGTCGTGTTCGGGCGTCGATTGCGTGCCGGTTTTCGGTGACAGCTTTGCCCCGCTGGGCGTCTGCGCGTACCCGTGCGAACCCTCCGAGGAGTGCGGTGGTCTCTGCAGCCCGGTGTTCTGGTTCCAGGCGCTCTCGCGCTGGCTCTGCTTCGAAGAGCAGGATCCCGCTGCGCTCGGAGAGACGTGCAGCGGAGCTCGAAGATGTGGTGAGGGGTTGCATTGCACGAACAACGAGAACGACCAGTACGGTTCTTGTGAGCGGCTGTGCTCGCCGCCGAGCTCCGACACAGTTGGACTGGGCGGTTGTGAAGAGCCGCTGGCTTGCGTTGCTCTGGCTGGAGGAGAACTCGGGCTCTGCCGAGAGCGTTGTGAGCCCTACCCTCGGTCTGGGACGAGCGGAGGCTACGGTTGCCAAGACCCTGAGGCGACGTGTTTGCCGTTAGCAGCCGCTGACTTCGCGTCTGCGCCGTGGGGGCTGTGCTCGCCGGATAATGGCCGCGTTGCTCCCGGCCAAGCCTGCGGCACGCCAAATACACTGGGCAACGAGTGTGTCGACTACGGCTTCTGCGTTGAGTGGGGCGCGTGTTTGCCGCTCTGCGAGCCCCTCTCGACCGGTCAGTGTGACGCATACCCCGAACTGTACTGCTCCGGGGGTATACCGCTCAGGGGTCGACTCGACCTGTCGGTGTGCGCGTTCTCCAACGCGCTGGTCGGCGTGGGCGAGGAGTGTGCGACCGAGTTCGTCGGCTTGACCTGCATCGATGACAGCAGCATCTGCCTGGATCTCGACGGCGTGCCCGAGTGCTACCGAGTCTGCCGTGCAGCGGTTCCGAGCGACTGCCCGGAGGGCCAACGCTGTCGTTCAGAGGGGCTGGAGCCCGATCTCGCCGCACCCTGGATGGGTGTGTGTGACGAGTGACGCAGGCATCCTTGCGGGCAAAGTCGTTCGCCCTAAAACGCGGAGGTGGCCGGGGGAGTTCGACGAAGGCTGGAGCATTCTTACTCCAAAGATCCCTATGGGAATTTCTCTGGGGTGCCGATCGTTGCGTACAGTGAGCTGTCCCGCTATGGTCGACAGCCCTCGCTTCTGTGCACCTTCCGGCTACATCCGATGCGCTTCGCACTGAGACTCCTGATTCCCGCTGCCATTTTGTCCCTCGCTACGCTTGCGTGCGGCGCAGATGATGCGGTCAACAGCCTCGCCGGCGCGATCCGCGACGTGTCCGTGGCCGACGCAGGCACGGACACCGGCGAAGGCGACGAGACAGACACCACGATCGACACCACGATCGACGCAGCGATCGAAGACACGGACAACCCGGGTCTCGATGTTGCTGTTCAAGACGACACGGGTGGCACCACGACGGGCGTCGACTGCGATGAAATCGCGGCCTGCGTCCAGCAAGCCGAGTGCGCCACTCAGGCCTGCCTCGACGGCTGCATTGCCGAGGGTAACTCTGCGGCTCAGGCCGACTTCGCCGCCTACTATACCTGCCTCGGCGCGAACTGCGCCGATGCGGATGAGAATGAAATGCTCGGCTGTCAGGCTGAGTTCTGCTCGGACGAGTTCACGCAGTGCACGGGAAGCTCCCTGCCGAGCGGAGATGCGGACTGCTCGACCACTGTTGAGTGCTTGATCTCGTGCACCAGCCCAGAATGCGGAGACGCCTGTATCGAGGACGCGGACATCGACGGCGCAAACTTGGCGGTCACCTACTACAACTGCGGCGTAGATAACTGCGCGGACCAGACATCAGCGGCAGGATTCCGTGAGTGTCTCGCCGAGAGCTGTCCGGACGAAGCGGCGGCCTGCGAAGGCGGCATGTAAGCTAGGTTTCACCCTCGACCTCTCGGGCGCGAAACCTAACGGCTTCGCGCCCGAGGTCGTTTTTGGCCGACCATTCACGCGCCCGCTCATCGCCGCGTCTTTGCCCTTTCAAGTCTTGCCGTCGTCACCCTGCACGGCTAGCGCACGCTCGAACAACCCCACTTCGGTTCGACTATGACCCTGCCAGAAATCGCTGTTTTCGATTCGATGACCGGCGCCAAGCGCACGCTTGAGCCCGTAACGCCTGGCAAAATTGGGCTCTACGTCTGCGGCGTCACCGTCTACGACCTGACCCACATCGGTCACGCCCGAGTGTTCGTCTCTTTCGATGTCGTGTCGCGCTACCTGCGCCACCGCGGCTACGAGGTCACCTACGTCCGCAATCACACGGATGTAGACGACAAAATCATCAACCGAGCAGCCGAGAACGGCGAAGACGCGTTGGTGCTCGCACAGCGCTTCATCGAGGCGCTCGATAGCGACATGGGACGCCTCGGCTGCCTCGCGCCCGACGTCGAGCCACGGGTCTCCACGCACATCCCGCAGATCATCGCGATGGTTGAGCAGCTCATCGAACGTGGCCACGCGTACGCAGTGGGTGGTGACGTCTTCTTCGATGTCAGCAGCGACGACGACTACGGCAAGCTCTCGAAGGTCGACCTTGACGCCAACCGTGACGGCGAACGCATCGCGGTCGACACTCGCAAGCGCTCGCCCCGTGACTTCGCGCTGTGGAAGGCACAGAAACCTGGCGAGATCTCGTGGGATAGCCCGTGGGGCGAAGGCCGGCCGGGCTGGCACATCGAGTGCTCCGCCATGTCGACGACCTACCTCGGCGACACCTTCGACATTCATGGCGGCGGCAAGGACCTCGTGTTCCCACATCATGAGAACGAAATCGCCCAGAGCGAGTGCGCGACGGGACACCCCTTCGCGAACAATTGGATGCATGTCGGGCTGCTGAACATCGACGGCGAGAAGATGTCGAAGTCGCTGAACAACTTCTGGACGGTGCGCGACGTGCTCGAGCGGTACCACCCAGAGATTGTGCGCTGGTTCTTCCTGTCCGGCCACTACCGCAAGCCGGTCGGCTACTGCGATGGAAACCTCGACCTCGCGCGGCACCGGCTGCAGTACCACTACGTAACCCGCGAGTCGCTCGGGGCGCTGTGGCAGCGTGTGGAACGACCTGCGCCCGATAGCGCGACGCTCGAAGGGTGGCTGGGCGAGTTCTACAAGGCGATGGATGACGACTTTAACACCTGCAAGGCGTTGTCGGTCGTTGGTGAAATCGCCAAGGTTGTGAACGAGCTGTTGCCGACCAAGAAGATCGGAAAGAAGGCCGATGTTCTGGGCAAGCTGGCCGCAGCGGAGGCCGTATTCGACGTTGTCGGCGAGGCACTCGGCGTACTCGGGGAGGCGCCCGCTAAGGTACTCACCGAGATTCGGGATCAGCTCGCGGTTCAACTTGAGGTCGATATCGACGCCGTCGCAAACGGTATCACTGCGCGGAACGCCGCCCGCGAGGCGAAGGACTGGGCCGAAGGCGATCGAATTCGCGATGAGTTGCTCGCGCAGCACGTCGTGCTGATGGATGGGCCTGAAGGCACGATCTGGCGCATCGAGCCGCCGGCGCCGGCCGGCGTTTCTTCGCCCGCCTGCTGAGAGCGTCGACGATCCTCGAACACCCCTGACACACAGTTGTCAGGGGTGTTCGAGACGACCGCAGACCACAGTAGACCCGGGGCCGCGCTGCGCTCATTGTGAGCGTGAGCGGCCTTTGTTGGTCGCCCTCCCCCTGTACCCGCATTGGACGGAGCCGAGAATGACCGCGTTTCGCATTCAGTCTGATTTCGAGCCCGCTGGCGACCAGCCGGAAGCCATCCGGCAGCTCGTCGAAGGACTCGAGCGCGGCGAAAAGCACCAAGTGCTGCTCGGCGTGACCGGTTCCGGCAAGACCTTCACGATGGCGCAAGTCATCGAGAAGACGCAGCGTCCGACCCTTATCCTGGCCCACAACAAGACGCTCGCTGCGCAGCTGTATCAGGAGTTTAAGGAGTTCTTCCCCGACAACGCGGTCGAGTACTTCGTCAGCTATTACGACTACTACCAGCCTGAAGCGTACATCCCCTCGTCGGACACGTTCATCGAGAAGGACGCGATCGTCAACGACGTGATCGACCGCATGCGCTTGTCCGCCACGCGAAGCCTGCTCGAGCGAAGAGACGTCATCATTGTGGCCTCGGTCTCGTGCATTTACGGCATCGGCAGCGCTGAGGCGTACTACAACATGCTCGTCATGGCCGAGGTGGGCATGGTGGTTGAGCGGGACAACTTCCTGCGCAAACTGGTGGGCATTCAGTACACGCGAAACGACTACGACTTCCACCGCGGCACCTTCCGAGTGCGCGGAGACGTCGTCGAAGTCTTCCCGGCGTACGAAGAGCTCTCGGCGCTGCGCATTGAGTTCTTCGGCGATGAGATCGAGGCGATCCACGAGATCGACCCGCTGCGGGGGACGCGGATCAAGTCGATGGAGCGTGTGCCGATTTACCCAGGCCGGCACTACGTCGTGACCCCCGAGGGCCGCGATCGCGCGATCAAGGCCATCAAGGACGAGCTGGTCGAGCACCTCGCGGCTCTGCGCTCTGAGATGCGGCTGCTCGAAGCGCAGCGGCTCGAGCAGAGAACGACCTACGACCTCGAGATGCTCGTCACCATGGGCTACTGCAACGGGGTCGAGAACTACTCGCGACACCTCACGAACAGGAACCCGGGCGACGCGCCGCCCTGCTTGATCGACTACTTTTCAGACGACTTCTTGATGTTCATCGACGAGTCACACGTGTCCATCCCGCAGGTTGGCGCGATGTTCCGCGGTGATCAGGCGCGCAAAGCGAACCTCGTTCAGCACGGCTTTCGGTTGCCGTCCGCGATGGACAACCGCCCGCTCAAGTTCAATGAGTTTGAGGACCACCTAAAGCAGACGATCTACGTCAGCGCGACACCGTCGAACTACGAGCTGGAGCAAGCCGGTGGCGTCGTGGTCGAGCAGATCATTCGGCCCACCGGGCTGGTTGACCCGGTGATCGAGGTGAGGCCGGCTACCAACCAAGTGGACGACCTCATCGGCGAGATTCGCCACCACGTGGACGAGCTGGGCGACCGCGTGCTGGTGACGACGCTCACGAAGCGCATGGCGGAGGACCTGACCGACTACCTGCGCGAGCTTCGCATCAAGGTGAAGTACCTACACAGCGACATCGAGACGCTCGAGCGGAGCGCGATCATTCGCGACCTTCGACGCGGCGAGTTCGACGTGCTGATCGGCATCAACCTTCTGCGCGAGGGCCTCGACATGCCCGAGGTGTCGCTCGTCGCGGTGCTCGACGCCGACAAGGAGGGGTTTCTGCGCTCGCCGACCAGCTTGATTCAGACGTCCGGACGAGCGGCGCGTAATATTCGTGGGCGCGCGATCTTCTATGGCGACGTGATCACGCGCTCTATGAAGGCGTGTATCGATGAGACGCAGCGAAGACGTGCGGTGCAGACGGCGCACAACAAGGAACACGGCATCACACCGACGAGCATCAAAAAGGCGGTGCTCGCGCTCCAAGAGCCGGACGCGGCGGAGGCGCCCGTGCGAGACCGTAGCGGGAAGCCCAAAGGCCCCCGCGTCGCCGACCTGCCACTGGAGAAGGTCGAAAGCGAAATCGTGTCGACGCGCGCGGCCATGCAAGCGGCAGCCAAAGACCTGGAGTACGAGCAGGCGGCACAGCTCCGAGATCGGCTGTTGGCGCTAGAGGCGCGCGCGCTCGGCATTCCAGGCTAGGGCATTGGCCGACGGGAGGGTGAAGGCCTGCAAACCTTCGCCCTGCCTTGAAACGGGGTATAGTAAAGGCGCGATTCCCTGCCCGTTCTGTGTGAAAACCTTTGAGCAATGACGACCCAGCACGCGCTGAACCTGATGCGCCAGACTCTGCGGCATCCGACTCTGAGGCGCTCCCTACGGGTGTAGAGCTGCAGGATCGCGTCGCAACGGGGCAACGCCGTTCGGCGCTGATCAAGTTGAGCGTGCTTGTTGGCATAGCGGTCGGCATGCTGCTTGTTCTGAAGTTCACTCCGATCGGCGGCTGGTTGACGGAGGAGAACCTTGAGGCGCTGCTCAGCGCTGCTGGGCCGTGGGCGCGCGTGGTGTTCGTGTTTGTGTACGCGATTCTCATCGCGCTCTGGATCCCGGGCACGGTGATTACCTTCGCGGGCGCCACTATTTTTGGCCTGTGGGCGATCCCGTTGAACTACCTCGGGGCGATTCTCGGCGCGGCGCTGGGCTTCGGCACGGCGCGACGGGTTGGCGGTGACGCGCTTGAGACCGTGATCGGCGACAAGTGGGCAGCGGGACAGCGCTACCGCGAGTTGATGGGGTCACGTGGCTTTGAGGCGATGCTATATCTTCGACTGATCCCCACGCCGTACAACGCGATCAGCTACCTCGCCGGGCTGTCGACGATGTCGTTTCGGTCGTTCATCTCGGGGACAGCGATTGGCATCATCCCTGGCAGCATTGCGTTCACCTACCTCCTCGACATTTTGGCTCAGGCGCTGCGGGGGGACTGGGGCGTCCTGCTGACTTGGAGAGCGCTGCTCGCGGCGGCGCTCTATGGAGCCGCGTTGAGCATCCCGTACTTCGTGAACCAAGGTCGAAAACGCTTTGGTTGGTTCGCCTCCCTAGATGCGGCGGAGCGAGACGCATGAGACCCGTGCCCATCGTTACGCCATTCGCGGCTTCGGCACGCCCAATTGCCGAGGATTGTTGTCCCATCGCTGCGAGCGCGGTACACCTGCGTCTCGAACCCCTGCTTACCGGTGGCCGAGCGCGATGATCATCGAGTGCCCAGCGTGCGATTCTCGTTATCGCATCCGCGAAGACAAGCTCCCTGGTGAAGGGGGCAACATCAAGTGCCCGAACTGCGCGCACGTGTTCTTCGTGGCGCGTCCTGCAGCTACGGGCTCACATGTCGCAGCTCCGTCATCTTTAGAGACTCAGCGCGGCGCACCGGCGCCAGAGAGCGCTGGCCTAGAAGCGGTGAGCGCGAACTCGGAGAGCGCGACTCAGCAGTGGAAGCTCCGCAACAACGTCGGGTTGGTCTACGACTTCCCGAGCGTCGACCAGCTCAGGAGTTGGCTAACAGGCCGGGACTCTTTCGATGGGTTCACGGTGTCGAAGGACCGCGGCAAGACGTGGCACCCAATCTCCGACTCGAATGAACTTGAGGGAGTGCAGGCGACAGGTCGCAAGGCCACGGCCCCTCTGAATACGAACCGTTCCACCAGTGTTCAGGTACCGCGCAGCGCGACGACGGGTAGCGTCAGCGTATCGTCTGCAGACGACATGCGACGGGAAGCCCAAGCTCGAGTCACCGCCTCACGCGCACGAACGAGCGCGCAGCAAGAAGATGAACCGGAAGATAAGCGCTTTGAGCTCATCAAACCGCCCGCAAACTCGCAGGCGGAGCGAACATCAAAGATTCTCTTAGTCCTGTCGATTCTGATCCTACCGGTCCTCGCGTTTGTCGCGCTGCGGATTGGCGGTGTCGAGATGAGCTTCATGGATGACGTCGGAGCCAATCCGGCAGCCGTCGTCGTGGCGCCCGTCGAGGAGCCTGAGCCTGAGCAACGACGGGCTGAAGTGTCACTGAGCCCCGATGAACGGCGGTCTTTGCTGCTCTCGCAAGCGTCTGCAGCGCTCTCTCGGGAAGATTTTGGCGTAGCTATTGAGCGCCTCGAAGCTGCTGTCGCGATCGCCGGAGAAGCCCGCGCGCTTCAGTGCGAACTAGCCCCTCTGTACACTCGCGTGCAACGCACCGACGATGCAGCAGCCGCGCAGAGCGCATGCGATGGTGCAGACGCTGCTGAGGCCGAGAACGAAGCGGCGGTGGAGGAAGCCGCGCAGGAAGGCTCCGCCGCCCCTCCCGAATAGCGCGGCATGCCGCGTTGTGCTCCATTAGATCGCGCGCAAGGGTATCTACCCCGGCGCGCTTCGTAGCTGAACGGTCGCTAGTTCATGGACATTCGTTGCCCCAGTTGCGCCACGCTCTACGAATTCGATGAGAATCGAATCGGGGATGAAGGCATCAACGTCCGCTGCTCAGCGTGCGGACAGGTCTTCAAGGTGCGCGCCACCGCACCTGAGGAAGAAGTCGCATGGATGGTGCGGCGAAAAAATGGCGGAGAGATCATCTATTTCGACGACCTGCAGACGCTGCAGCGTTGGATCATTGAATCGCGCATCTCCCGTGATGACCACATCTCCAAAACCGGCGAGACTTGGAAGTCGCTGGGAGACATCGGCGAGCTCGCCACGTTCTTCAAGGTCGTTGACGAGGTCAGCGTGCCGCGTGACGAGCTGTTCAGTCGGACCGACGGCTACCTGACCGCGGCCGCGAGGGAGATCGGCTCTTCGTACGAAGCGACCGTCGGCACGGTACGCAGCGAAGAACGGCACGCCGAAGATCAGCTCGCAGAGACTGCAGCAGCAGCGCTGGCGGCGATGACGGGCGAGGAAAACGTCGTGACCCACGACAATGACCTCGCCAACGCAGCACGGACGCAGATCACGAGCGAACACGAGACCGCGGCGGATGCTCTCGAAGAGGCAGCGCAGCGCGGCTTCGAGGACAGCGCCGACCTGCCCCGTGTGTCGAACGCGGCGACGCCGCTCCCAGAGGAGATCGCCGCCGATGAGCTCATCGACGATCCAAGCGGTGCGACCGAGAGCGTGCCCGGATCCGAGGAGAGCGACGCATTCGCCGCGATCACGACAGGACCACACCCCGTTTCGCCAGAGGCGGAGCTCTCGCGCGACAGCGTCTCCGTGCGCTCTGTCGGCGACCCCAACCGCGACGAACGGCGAGCGAACGTCAAGGCCGCGGCGCTCGGCGCTTCGGCAACAGCGGCGCTCGCGGCACATCGCTCGGCTGACGCCAGCTCCGCTGCGGAGACGGCAGATTCTCCCAACCCGCCCTCACCCCCACGACGCGGAAGATGGGCAGCAAGCCCGCTGCCGACCACGGTGTCGGCCACGACCGTCGGTACGAGCGAGTACGAGGAGCCAGCCAAGGAGTTCGATGACGCGCCTCTACTTACGCCTCGCGCGGAGACAAGCGCCGCGATCGCCGCGCTTGAAGAAGACGAGCGACGATCGCCGTTGCTTTGGGCGTTACTGCTCGTAGCGATGATCCTGTTTCTATTTTGGTGGGCATTTACTCCGGGCTCGGCGGATGATCCGCTCAACACCGTTCCTGTCGCACTCGCGCCTGACGCCACGCTGGTCTCCGCTGAGTCATCGGCCCGGATATCGGCACGAGACCTACTGGAAGGCACCGAAGCCACGCCGGTTCTCGAAGATGGGACAGCAGCGCCCGCTGCGAACAACGACGACGGTCCGCCAACGATTTCGATGCGACCAGGATCGCTCGCCGACGCCGCGGCTGTTGCCACGGCGGACGTCGGTCAACCCCAAAACGAGAACGCGGTAGCAGCCGAGATGCTCGCCCGAGCAGAAGCGCAAGCCCGTGAAGAGCGTGAAGAGCGTGAAGAGCGTGAAGAGCGAGAAGCAGAGGCCAGCCGCCAGCGGGAGCGAGCCGAAGTGCGGGCAGCGAGCGAGCAAGCCGAGCGCCAACGCAGCGAGCGAGCCGAGCGCCAACGCAGCGAGCAGTCGGAACGAGAAGAGCCCGAAGAGAGCGTCACACCTCCCGCGCCACGCCGACCAACCAGCTACGACGGCCTCATGGACGCCGCTAATGACGCACTACGAAGTGGCGAGTTGAATGACGCGTTGCTGCTCTTCGCGGATGCGGTAGAGGCCCGACCGAGCTCAGCAGAAGCACACGTTGGCATGGCCCGCACATACGAGCGACAAGGGCAGCTCGACACCGCGTCGGTCCGCTATCAGCGCGCGACGCGCGTCAACGGTCGCTACACCCCCGCTTGGCTCGGGCTGGCGAATGCGAGGCGCCGTGCAGGAGATCGCGATGCGGCTATCGAGGCTTATCAACGGGTACTCAGCATCATCCGCACCGGCAGCAGCGCCGACCGCGCGCGAACAGCGCTTGGCGAAATGGGCGTCGACGTCGAGTGATCGCCGCTGCGCTGCTCAGCGCGGTGTGGGTGATACTTCTCACACGGCTGACCAGTACCCGCGAGCGCGTCTTCGCCGTGCTTGGCAGTGTTCTCTTCGTCACCAGCGCTTGGTCGATGGCCGTCGCATTGACGCCAGGCCCTCTCG
>JBLFZA010000015.1:0-31221 GCA_047610025.1 Bradymonadia bacterium
GCCGCAGCCACCACAGTTGAAGGGGTCGTTCGTCAGGTCAACGCATGGCTCGTCGCAGTTCACGACTGGGGTTCGCTCGGGGCAGTAGCTCAGCTCGCCACCTGCCTCGAACACGCGCTCGCAGATCTGGAGTGTCCACCGTGTACGCATGCGTCCACAAGACCTCGAGCCCACCGCTGACCATGCATTCTTCCAGGCGCTCGACGTCATCGCGCAGCAGCTCGACCCAGCTTGTCCCGGCGGGTACGTCGAACGCGAATTCACCGACATCTCCTTGCGTCGCAACCGGCAGCGCGACCTCATAGGTCTCGAAGTTGGGGTGGGTACCTGAGCCGTGCTCGACGCTGAATCCGAAGCGATCCACCGGCACGGGTACGCCGTCCTCGCCATCCCTCCAGCTGAGGTGACGGTAGCCGATCTCCAGTAGGCGCGCCCCAGTTACCCACCGATCGAGAAGAAACTCATATCCCACTCGAACTGCGCTGTTCGGCTCCGCGTAACAGGGGTCTAACGCGGCCCAGTCGCACGTCCCGCCTAGCACGCACACGTCCGCGAAGTAGCGATCGACGTGCTCGTTCCGACGGTCGGGCACCGCCGGCACGCATTCCCCGTCGATCCAGCGCTCTGGGGTTGCCCAGTTGCTGCGTACGCCCGCCATGCACGCGGTGCATGGCTCCTCCGTGAAGGGCACGCATGCGCCGGCCTCACAGTGCCGGGGGGTGCAGGCTTCGATGCCTCGATCGCAGGGCTCTCCCCAACCGCGCTCAACGAAACACGCGCTGCCCTCGTTGATCGGGCGGGCTACGCAGGCGTCGAGCCTTGCGTCGAGCCTTGCGTCGGCCGCGACGTAGAGGCAGTCGTGTTCTCGAGGCCCTCAACTTCGCGGCAGTAGCTCAGGCCGCGCGGGCCGCACCCGCCCGTTTCGCATTCGACGCTGCCGAGCGGTTTGCACTCTCGGCTACAGTACATGGCGCCGGTTGACTGCTCGTAGGGAATGCTGTGGTCGCACATCTCGCCGGGGTCCAGCACGCCATTGCCGCAACGCTCAGGCGGCCGGTCACGCCCGATGAAGACGCGGTTGGGCCAATTGATGTACATGCGCCAGCCGAAGTCCGTCCGCACGATGTGCTCGATGATGAAGTCCAAAGACTCGTCAGGCCCACACGAGAAACCGAGTAGCGTTGACGTGTGGTCGGCCGGAAGCGCGCCGGGCAGCTCGCCCAGGTCGAGCACGAATCGCGCATCTGGCCGGGGCCCGAAGCGCACGCCGAGGCCCCAAGTCTTGTAGTACAACGTGTGCGGACTTCCCGCGAACACGTCACGCTCGCCGTCGAGCCTTACGGTCACGGTCTCTTCTATCGTAGCTGGTGTCATCCAGAGTCGGTACCCGTCGACGCAGTAAACGCCGCCCGACGATGAGAGTCCGAAGTACTTGATGGCCCATCCCGCGACGTCCCTGTCGTCGAACCCGCCGTGAACACCAATGCCTGCCACGGGGTCCCACGCGCCATCTTCGCAAGGCAACGCGTAGGGGATATAACCGAAACGAATCTCCGTGTGCTCGCGGAGCCAGTCGTGCATGTCCGTCCAGAGAAACTCTCGTTCGTAGAGGACATCGCTATCCGGTGTGTCAGAGTCGTCTACGCTGTCGAAGTCTTCCGGTGCGGTTCACATCGCCAAAGGGGATAGAGCTAGAGCGGCCGCGCCCAGCTATGGGATCAACTTGGAGCGAAAAGAGTGCGGCCGTGTCCCACTCAACGGCGTTGAGCAGAGCGCCCTCCGCGCTGCGAAGCGAGTCACCCTCCCCCCCGCCTGCGGCTTGGGACTCCGTCGTGTCCCCGACATCGTTGCACGCGAGCAACGCGCACGCACATACACCCATCACGCTCAGAAAAGTGTTCACTCGTTTCATTGCCACCAGCCGCCGAAGTTGTTTCAGGAGAGCCAGCCGGTAACGGTTTCGGCTTCATGCTGCGCCAGCTTACCTCTGGCGCTCTCTGGCTCTGTGGCTGCACCCGTCGCGGGCTCACGGGTACTGTTGTGATGGCTGCTAGTTTTGGCGCGAGGATAGCCGGTGGGAATCGTGACCGCGCTCACGGACCGACGCTGGCTCTGTCCAGCTGTCGACGCCCGATCTCTCCGCAGCAAGCACTACCCCAGCAGCGTCGCCACCGGCGCGACGCAATACCGAATCGCGGTTGCGCCTGCGGGGCGATGGTTACCCGAGTGCTTCAGCCCACCAAAGGGCAGGGCGCCGCTCGCTCCAGCGGTCGGCACGTTCCAGTTCACGATGCCGGCCTCAAGCTCGTCGCGAATCGCGTCGAAGCGTGCCTGCGATGTGCTGTGCACACTCATCGCGAGTCCATACGGCGTCGCGTTTGCGCGGTGCACGAGCGAGGCGTCATCGCTCACGGATTCAACGAGAATCTCGGGGCCAAAGAGCTCTTCAATGAGACGGTCACCAGCAAGGTCGATGTCCGTGACCTGGTGCAGTGCCGGCTTGACCCAATAGCCATCCGCGGACGTACCACTCGGCGCGTCGGCGTGACCGCCGGCCACGATCGTACGGAGCCCGGTCAGGTTTTCCTGGGCGCTCACGAAGTGATCTCTCGCCCGCGCTGTGGCGAGCGGGCCCATGCGAGTGTCATCCGCGAAGGGGTTGCCCGGCGTCCACTTCTGGCAATGCTCGGCGAGCGCTTCGACTAGGGCGTCGGCCACAGCGCTATGGACGACAACGCGTGATGTGGCGGTGCACCGTTGGCCGGTGGTCGCGAACGCCGCTTGCGCGATGATGGCAGCCGTGGCCTCGACGTCGGCGTCGCGCATAACGATCGCGGTGTTTTTACCGCCGAGCTCGAGGGCGATAAGTTTACCGGTCTGATGGGCACAGGCCTGTCGGATTTTCACGCCGACTTGATAGGAGCCCGTAAAGGCGACGGCGTCGACGTTGGGATGCTCGGCGAGCGCCGCACCGACGTCGCCGGCGCCTTGGACGAGTTGGAGGAGTGCACGCGGGATCCCAACGTCACGCGCCACGCTGTCCCAGATTTCGACGTAGCGCTGCGCACAAGCGGGCGTTGTCTCCGATGGCTTTAGGATGACCGCGTTTCCGGCCATGAGCGCGGGAATGATGTGCCCGTTCGAGAGGTGCACAGGGAAGTTGAACGGGCCAATGACAGCCATCACTCCGAGTGGACGCCACGTCGCGTAACCGGACACGCCTTCTGGCCGTAGGGGTTGCAGATCACGCTCGGCCGCTCGTGCTGTGACTCCGACTTTGCCGCTCAACGCTCGCGCTTCGCCGCGGGCCTCTGTGATGGGCTTGCCCATCTCTGCAGTGACGAGCTGCGCGATGCTCTCTTCCGCCTCGGCGAACGCGAGAGAGAGGGTCTCTAGCGCTCGGATGCGATCTGCGAGTGGTCGGGTGCGCCACGCGCGCTGTGCCCTGCGGGCGGCGTCCACAACGGAATCGACGTGCGCCGCGCCGCTCGGGAAGCGACCGATTATGTGCTGAGGGAACGCCGGTGACGTGGACGCGAACATCGGGGCGTCGGCGATCCAGCTTCCGTCTACGTAGTGGCCGAGCGTTTCGATTTGCGGAAGCGTCATGCTGACCTCTTGAGCGACGGGAGAAGGGGAGTGACCATCACTAACTCACCGGGCGCGATATCGAGCGCGGTGCGCGTGGCATCGGGCAGCTGGACGCGGCCTTCGGCAATTCTATGCGAGACAATCGTGCAGCGGAACGGGTGGTCTTCTCGACGGCGACGGCCAATGAGCGCGAGCGGCTCGTCGAGAGCGCAGGGTTCGCTCGACGCGATCCGCGTTTGGGTGTCGGCGACGATGGAGATCTCTTCGGTGCGGCACTCAAAGTGGGGCCCGCCGTCGAAGGGGTCAATATGTTGGTTGTATCGGAAGCCGATGCGTTTCAGCATCGCCGCGACGCCGAGCGTTGGCTTGCCGATGGCTCCGATCACCTCTTGTACGTCCCTCGGCATCACAGCGGTGTAAATGGGGGCGCGCGGAAAGAGGTCTCGCACGAACTCGTGATCGCTCGAGGACAGGCGATCAGCCTCGTCATAGTCGAGATCGGTGAAGCGCCGTCCGAGCCACTCCCAGAGCAAGCTGCTTCCGTCGTCTCCGAAGGGTGGCAGCAGCTCGGCCTGTACGCTGTCCTGAAAGCGATCGGGGTTGGCGGCGATGAACTGAAAGCGTGCGAAGCTAAGCAGCTTGCCTAACTTCGAGGGGTGCCCTCGGAACTCTGGGCTCAGGATGAGCGCTCCGATCTCCGTATGGGGAGTCAACGATCGGCGGAACTGCAGCGTCTGATGGCGAAACACTTTGCCGACGGCCGGCGAGTGTCTCTCGTCGACATCGACGAGCAGGTAGTGGTGCGGGTCTTCGACAGTGCCGTGCGACGAGATGATCATCGATACGCCGGCAACTCGCTGCGTCGCGAGCTCCTCGAGGACGAAGAGGAAGTGCCCTGTTTTGTCCTGAAGGTCCGCGTTGGCGAACGAGCGGACCGACCGCCGGATGAGATCTGCGAGCACGACCTCGTCCGCAGGCAAATTCACGGTGTTGAGGTGCACCGCGATCTGCGCGAGTTGGGTGAGGTCATCTGGGCGAGCTTCGCGAACAATAAACATACGGACTCGCCGGAGGGAGCCGTTATTCGGCGCGGTTTTTGAAGGTCCAGAGGTTGTTGACGACGTAGTTCAGCGGCGTGGCGACGGCAATGCCGATGAAGCTTCCTCCGGCGGTGCGGAGCGTCTGCGAAGAGAGCTGCAGCAGGTGCGGAAGTTGGCTCAACCACCCCTCGACGACGGCTGCCGATGGCCCGAGGAGCTTGTAGGCGAAGAGCGCCACAGCAAACTGGAGCGACGCCGCGATCCCGTTGGTCAGATAGAATCGCAGACAGCGTCGGAACCAGTCGCCATCGCCGCCTTTTTCGCGGTCACCCCACGTCCACCGGTCGTTGACTACAAAGTTGGTGAAGATGCTGACGAGAATTCCCAGAGCGATCCCGATCGCGCTGGCCATGGTGGCCCACGGCTGCTCGCCGAAGAACGGGAGCACGAGGGACCCGTCGGGGTGCTGATGACGGAGCAGCTTCTCGGCGATCGCCGCGATGGTGAGATTCACGAACACGCCGGAGCCGCCGACGATCGCGAACTTGATAAAGCGGCGCTGCTCGGGTGGCAGCTTGTGTGCGAGTGCGCGAAGCGGTGACATGCGGTGGGGACGTCGGGCCGTAAACGGCGAAGAATAGGGGGCTTTAGGGGAGGGTCGGGGTAGGGTCAAGCACGGGCCAGGGGACGCCTCGAAAGATCGGTGGCCCGCTTGACTTCAATCAGAGCCTTCGCCACCATACGCGGCATTAACACGAGTCCTAGACTGGTAAATCTGGCGCGATTCTTCCCCGAAGCGTTTCAGCAGCAACCGCCAGTCTAGCCGCATTCGTTGTTCCCCAGTCCTGGCCTACGGAGGCCCCATTGAGCGTGGATAGGAAGCACATCCTTCTCGTCGATTCCGACGAAAAGTCCCGGCGTTTTCTTGAGCTGTCCCTGAAAAAGGATGGCTATGGGGTGACCAAGGTGTCAGGCGTCATCGACGCGTTGACCTCGCTACACCAAGACGGTGCAGACGGTATCGTCTGCGAAATCGACCTCGCCGACGGCGATGGTCCCTCACTGATCGAGGCCGTGGACGCCCTCGGCTCGGAGCTGTCGATCCCCGTACTCGTGATCACCGCCTCGAAGGACGCTGCTGCCAAAGCACGTTGTATCGAGCTAGGCGCCGACGTGCTTTCGAAGCCGGCGAAGGTGAAGCGTGTGCTCGATCGCGTCTCTGCGATGCTGCAGCACGCCGAGGTGGCTAGACTCTCGGCGTCCGCGCCAGTGGTCGAAGGCGATCTCAGCGACAGCAACATCGTCGATCTCGTCAACGAGTTCCGCGAGGAAGGAAAGTCCGGCGCGATCCGTGTCGAGCGCGGAGACTTGCGCGGTACAATCTATTTCTCGGACGGAGAGATCATCGACGCGGAGTCGGTGCGGGACCAAGGCGTCGCCGCGGTCAAGCGCATCTTCACGTGGGATGACGGCGCCTATACGGTCGTGACCACCGACTCATCCGACCACCCGAAGCGCATCAGCAAGGACTCGGATCTGCTGCTCGACGAGGCCATGGGCTACGCAGCGGAGTGGGCTGACGCGATCGAAGTCGTCGGCTCAATGTCCGCCGTCTACACGGTCGAGTATCGCAGCTTTGTCGCTCAGCTCGGTAAGCTCCCCGAAGAGACGAACGCGCTGATTCGCACCTTTGATGGGGTTCGGACCGTTGAAGAGGCCATCGCCCGCAGCGAGATCGACGACCTTCGCGCCGTACAGCTGATCGCTCCCTTGGTGGAAGCCGAGGTCTTGCAGCTCGTGACTACGGGTTCCGGGCTGAGAACAAGCGACGACAGTTTTGAGCGACTGAAGACCAACGCGTTCAAGCCGATCACGAGAACCGCTGAGCAGGACGCGCTCGCGAAACGACGATCCGCAGACGCCGCCGACAAGCAGGCGCGCGAAGATGAAGCGCGTCGCCTCGAAGAGGAGCGCCTTCTCCAAGTGGAGGAGCTGCAGCTGCTTGAGGCGGAGGCCGCCGAGCTGGAGAACGCGCAGGCTGCGGAGATCGAGAGTGCGAATGCCGAGGCGGAAGCGCTTCGCGCGGAAGCGGCCGCTCGCGCCGCCGCCCTGCGTGAGGAAGCCGCGCAACGAGCAGCAGGCCTGGCTCAGCGTCAGCAGGAGCTGCGAGAGCGGCGTTTTGCGCTGACCGGTCAGCTTGAAGCGATTCAAGGCCCCCCTCGTGAAGTGCCGGAGCCCGTGGCCGCCCTGCGAGACCAGGAGCTGGCCGCTCTCGAAGAAGATCGCGGGAGCACCATCTCGTTTGGCACGACCGGTGTGACCGCCGCGCTTGGTGGAGCTGGAGCCGCCGCTACTGGAGCCGCGTTCGCCACTGCGACCGGCGATGACGCTGTTCCACTGGCCGAAACCGCGGCGACTGCGGTCGCGAGTCACCACACGCCCGATGAAGGCGCGACGCTGGCGATGTCGGCATCGAGCGCAGACGCAACGCTCGCTGGCGCCGCGGCTGCGCCGATCGCCAAGAAGCTGGATCCTGTCGCACCGACAACCGCCCCGGCGGCTGGGTTGGACGACGAATTCTTCTCGGGCGCCTCTGTCGCTGACTACACAGAAGAAGAAGACATGTTCGCGGATGCGTCCGGCGGAAACGGAAACACGCTGCTCGCGATCGGTGGTCTGCTCATCGCGCTGCTGCTCATCCTGTTCTTCGCCTTCCAAGACACCCCGGATGCTCCGGAGGAGCCCACCGCGGCGACGACGGAAGAACTTGGCGACGCTGCTGAGGTTGAAGCGGCAGAGGAAGCCGAGGGTTCGGCAGAGGCGGCGGCAGCGACCGCGCTCGCTGAGGCCGAGGCGGCCGCAGAGCAGATGCGCACCGATATTGAGGAGCGCGCCATGAACGTGGCGGAAGACACGGCCTTCGTCGCCGAGGAGCTCGCCAAGAGCATCGAGGCGCCGACGGACGATCCGATCTACAGCCCGCCCCCAGTGGCGGCGCCCGCCCAGGCGAGCTCACGCACACCGAGAGAAGCACAAGCGCCGCGAATCAACCGCGAACCGCGTGTCACAGCGCCCGAAGGCGGTGATGCCGAAGACGCAGCGACAGCGTGCGCGAACGCAGCGGGAGCTGGCGACTACACGAACACCATCTCGTCATGTCAGTCAGCCGCACGGCTCAACCCACGAAGCGCCTCCGTCTACACCTACCTCGGCCAGGCGTATTACGAGCTCGGGCAGGATCGTGATGCGGCAACAGCCCTCGAGAGAGCCATTCAGCTCGACCGTCGCAATGGCACGGCGATGTTGACGCTCGGAGCACTGAAGCAGGGCGCGGGGGACGCGACGGGCGCGCGGGAGGTGTACGAGACGTACTTGCAGTTTAACCCGAACAGCCGTCGCGCTTCGGAAGTGCGTCGGATCCTCGAGCAAGAACTCTGAGTTCTCCGTCGACCCGAGTCGACGGCGGCTCGGCAACGGGCCACAGCGCCGCCGAGATTGCGAAGAGTGTTGGGCCGGCGCCACAGCGCGGCGGTCCGCTCGTGCTCGCCATCGAGACCAGCTGCGATGAGACCGCTGCGGCGGTGGTGGACGGGACCCAGAGCGTGCTCTCCAGCGTGGTCCATTCGCAAATCGACATGCACGCCAAGTTCGGCGGCGTCGTGCCGGAGATGGCGTCACGGGCACATGTGTTGGCGATACAGCCCATTGTCGAACAGGCGCTTCACGAGGCGGGCGCGTCGCTCGATGACATAGGCGCGCTCGCCGTGACGCTGGGCCCCGGTCTCAAGGGCAGCTTGTTGGTAGGCGTGGAGTTCGCCAAAGCGGTCTGTTGCGTGCGCGGACTGCCCATGATCCCCGTGCATCACATTGAAGGGCATCTGATGGCACCGGAGCTTCAGGTCGCGGAGCCGTTTGTACCGGTGCGCTACCCGTTCATCGGTCTTGTCGTGTCCGGCGGGCACACGAGCCTGTATCGGGTCAACGCTCCGGGGGAGATCGAGTCCGTCGGTCGAACCCTCGATGACGCGGCGGGTGAAGCCTACGACAAGGTTGGCCGGCTGCTTGGCATGCCGTATCCGGCAGGTCCGATTATTGATCGACTCGCCGCCAATGGGGATCCTGAGTTCATCGCGATGCCTAGGCCGATGTTGAACAAGGGGGGCGCCGACTTTAGCTTCTCGGGCATCAAGACGTTCGTGGCGCAATGGATCGAGCGCGAGGGTCACCCGGCTGACGAGCGCTCTCTGGCGGACATCTGCGCGTCGTTCCAGGAAGCGGTGTGTGAGACGTTGGCGGCAAAGACTGTCCGGGCGGCCCGTCGGATGGAGGTTGACCACGTGGTCGTCACGGGCGGTGTTGCGAGCAACCGGCGCTTACGAGAGCTCATCGCCGAGCACGCCAGTAAGCGCGGAATCTCAGTCAGCGTGCCACCCCCATCGCTTTGTACAGACAACGCGGCGATGATCGGGGCGGCGGGATATGCACGTGCTTGGGAAGCGATCCAGCGGGGGCTCGGCTTCGCTGAGTCGGAGCTCGACGCGCGGTCGAGTTGGCGGCTTGGGACGTCGGCGGAGATGCCGACGAGGCGCGCAGGAAAGCTCTCGCGCAGATAGACGCATGTAGGGTGCTGTACGCGCGGCGCGCATTCGGTGGGCGGATGTTGACGCCCAAAAGGGCAATACTCTATCATCCTCGAATACGCTTCCCCGGCCCAGACCGTTCCTTATGGCGCCCACCGTCCTCATTGTAGAGAGCGACGAACAGAGCGCGAGCCAATTGGCTCGCGCATTCGACGCCGCTGGTTTCGCGGTCTCACGCTCGGCTGACGCCGAAGACGCTTGGCGTCGCATCGAGCGCGGCAAGCCTCGAATCGTCGTCTTGTGCGCTGAGTTGGCTGGGACGGGCGGTTATCGCCTGTGCAAGAAGATCAAGACGTCGGCGTCGACGTCGACGATCCCCGTGTTTTTGACGTCTTCTACTGCGTCCGCCGAGGTCTTCGATCTGCACAGCAAGCGGGCCTATCGCGCCGAGGCATATTTCCGGAAGCCGGTTCGCCCCGAAGCCGTAGCGGCGCACGCGGCGACGTTGGTTGGTGGCAGCGGTGACGACGACATTGCGTCGCAGTTTGCCGATCTGATCGCCGATCTGGACGAAGTGCCAGCGGCGGCGCGCGACATCGATACGCGTAATGTTGACTCGGCGTCCGATCTTGCTCGTCGCCAGTTCGCGCAAGACGCGTCCCTCTCAGCGTCGCCCCCTGCGGTGCCTTCCGCGACAGGAGACAACACCCCCGGCCCGGCTCCCGATCCGAGCGCTGCCCCAAGTTGGGAGCCTCTTGAGCTTACGCCAAGCGAGCGCGCGCTTCTTCACGATGAAGCGGACGACCTAGATGGAACGGGCGAGGCGCTCGACGAAGGGCAGACGGATGTCCGCGATATGACGGAGATGTTCGGACGGGCGGCAGAGGCCGCAGCGACGCGCCAACTCCATGGAGAGATTGAGCGACTGTCCGATCGGATCGGAGAACTCGAAGGGGCCCAGGCCGGTACGCTGGCCGATCTGGCGAGTGCGCGTGAGCGCGTGAGAGCGCGTGAAGCCGAGCTTGAGGTGATGCGCGGGTCCCACCAGAGCGGCGCCCGGAGAATCGAAGCGACGAGCGAGCGTGAGCTGTTGAGCGTGCGTGAAGCGCTGAGCGCCAAGGAACGCGAAGTGCTGGACCTTCGCGACGAACGTCACGCGAAAGATCGCGACGCGATAGGGCTCCGCGATCAGCTGAGCGCGCTGGCGACGCAGGCCCGTGAGGACACGGATGAGTTAGGTGACGTGCGAGCGCGCTTGGGCGCCGCTGAGCAGAGCCGCGATGCGGCGCTGGACAGGGCACGTGCGAGCGACGCGTCCCTGTCGACGGCGCAAAACGAAGCTGAACTGCGGGAGCGCGCGGCGATGGCCGACCTCGCTGCGCTCAATCGACGCGTGGCGTCGGCAGCGAACGAGCTCGACACGGTGCAGGTCGCCCTTGAATCGAGCGAGACGGACGTTGAGTCCTCTCGTCAGGCAGTCTTGGAGCTGCACGCTGAGCTGAGCGACGCACAAACGCTCGCGGCGCAAACGGAAGCTCGGTGGGAGTCTGAGAACGAGCGTGCGACCATCGCGTCGACGGCGTCGGATGCCTTGAGCGCTGAACTCTTGGCGCTTCGAGCGTCATCGTCAGTCGCCATGCTCGCCGTGGAGAGCGATGCAGCTACCCGGATCGCGGCGGCTCAAGACGCGGTTGCCGAGCAAGTGGACACGATCAAGGCGGACGCAGCGATGGAGCTGGCAACGTCGAGCGCGGCTGCCGAGTCGCAGCTGTTCGCGCTGCGCTCGGAGCTCTCGGAGTTGACCCAGGCGAGCGCGAACGAAGTCGCCACGCTTCGGGAGGCGCTCGAGATGGCCGGTCAGGCGACCCTCGCCGCTGCCGCGGGGCATCAGTCGGAGCTGTCTGAGATGGACGCTGCGTTGTCGGCACAGCTGTCCGCTCTACAAGTGGAGCAAGACGCCGCCGCCTCTGCAGCCGAGGCTCAGCGTGAGTCGATGCGCCTTGAGCTTCAAGGGTCCAACGCGGAGCTGCGCGTAGCGAACGCTGCGCTGAAGGCTGTGAATGCAGCCCTCGTGTTGGAGAACGCGAAGGCTCTCGCAATGATGCGGGAGTCGCTGATGGCAGAGCACGCCGGGCTCCTCGAAGCCCAGCGCCAGGCCGCCGTCACGCTCGCTGATCGTCACGCGGAAGAGCTCGAATTTGAGGGTGCGTTACGTGAGGAAGCGTCTCTTGCGCACAGCCTAGAGTTGGCAGGCGCCACGGATGCCGCTGAACGCCAGCTGACAGAGCTTCGACAGTCGCTGGATGTCGAGGTGGCAGCAAAGACATCGGCGCTTGTAGCGGCGACGTCCGAGCACGAGGCTGCGCTTGTAGCGGCCGCAGAGCACGAGGCTGCGCTTGTAGCGGCGACGTCCGAGCGCGAGGCTGCGCTTGTAGCGGCCGCAGAGCACGAGGCTGCGCTTGTAGCGGCGACGTCCGAGCACGAGGCTGCGCTTGTAGCGGCCGCAGAGCACGAGGCTGCGCTTGTAGCCGCAACGGCCGAGCGCGAGGCTGCGCTTACGGCGGCGACGTCAGAGCAGCAGGCTGCGCTTGCAGTAGCGACGTCCGAGCACGAGGCCGCGCTTGCAGCCGCAACGGCCGAGCGAGATGTCCTTCTGGCGGAGGCCGCGGTCGCGCAGCAGGCTGCGCTTGCAGTAGCGACGTCCGAGCACGAGGCTGCGCTTGCGGCCGCAACGGCCGAGCGAGATGTCCTTCTGGCGGAGGCCGCGGTCGAGAGCCAGGCGTCGCTGGAGTCCGCTGCTGCAGAAGCCGCGACCGCGCTTGAGTCCGCGCGGATCGCGTCGGAGTACGTCGCGCAGCAGCTACGGCTGGAACGTGCCGAGTCGTTAGAGAGCCAATCGGAACAGCACGCTCAGCAGAGCGCAGCGTTTCAGTTGTCCTTCGTCGAGGAGCGGACGTCGGAGCGCGCGGAGCACGCCGAGGAGACGACCCGCGCACGTGTCAGAACAGAGGCCGCGCTCGAGGCTGCCAATGAGCGCGGAGCCGCGCTGCTGGCGGCCGCCGTCGCAGAGGAGCGTCGAGCTGGGCTCGTGATAGCGTCGCTTCTTCAGGACGTGCAAGCCGTCACCGCCTCCGAAGCGTCGCTTCGAGAGCGCGCCGCGACCAGCGAGCGCGCGCTTGCGTCATTGGTCGCCGCTGCTCGCGCTGCTGCGGCGTCGCTTCCCGAAGAGCCCGTCGCGACCGCTGAGCGCGGCGCGGGGGAATCGCTGATCGAGTGGCAGGCCGGTCGTCAGTCACTTGAGTGGTCGCCGGTGTCTCTCGAGTTTTCTATCGGCGAGGTCGCTGAGCCTGTGGTGGAAGATCCGGCCGAGGTCGAGCTGCGGGATGCCGCCGAAGCGAGCCGATACGCATCGTCTGGCCTGCCGGCAGACGAAGAGGAGTCGGAGGACGAGCCTACGGAAGTTGATGGCGCGTATCTCTCCGGAAACCTGGTTGAGTCAGAAGCGTTGCCCGCCGCGCCTGTCGAGAGACGCGACGACGGCAACGACAGCGACCTGTCATTCGAAGTTTCCGCGCCCGGCGAACCTCCGCAGGGCTCGGATGCCGCCACCGCCGAGACCCAGCAGACTAGTGACCCCGAGATGCTACGAGCGGTGCAAGAGGCGCAGAGCGTGCGTCAGGCCGTGGAGACTGAGGAGTCGATGCTCGACTCCAGCACCCTCGCGGAAGGGGGGCAGCCGGACGGGCCGAAGCGAGCGGAACAGAACACGACGGTTGAAGTCGGCGTGAAGGCGCGGGCGGAGTCAGAGGAGCCCGATATCGTGCGAGAGCGTCAGCCTTCGTTCGACCTCACGGGCGCCGACGAGCGTGTCGAGTTGAGTGAGAGCGGAGTGCCGATCACCTCCGTTGAGGCGTCTGAGCGCGGAGACGCGGGAGACATCCTCCGAGTCGAGTCCACTACGTCGGTGGACGCTCCTGGAGACGCGTTGGCAGAGGCGCAGGCGCGCGCGGATGCGTTCGACCGGTCGTCGACTCGAAACGACGTTGAACTTGTCGACGTGGAGGATCGATTTGTCGTCGAGGAGCTGAGCGACTTGTCCTCTATGGATGACGCCCTGGTCGACCTGAACGAGGACGATATCGACGAGGATGACTTCGTTTGATGGCGCGGTGCTCGGATCGTTTGTCGGTCAGAACCGACCGTCTGAGGGCAACGCGTACTTGACAGCTGACGTGCGCTGGGATTGACTGCGCGGCCTTACAGGTCTGGTGCCAAAGGCACTGTTGTATTCTTAGGAGTTCTCATGGCTGAAGGCGCTATCTTTCTCAACAGCGGTCCGTTGTTCAACGGTGACCGACTCGAAACGCTTGAGGATACGCCAGAGTGGACGGCTGTTGAAGACGAAGCCCGACTCGCGTTCACTCGCGTAAAGGAATCGTTTGAGAAGCACGCTACGCTTCTCGCTGGCCGCCCAAGCGCGGAAGAAACGAGTTACTTCATGGTGAATCCGAGCCTTCATGCGCTCGGCTTCATGCACTCCGTCTCGGAGTTGATTGAAGTGGCTCCAGAACAAACCGCACGCGTCGATTACGTGCTGTTCTCAGGTGCGATGCCGTTCCGCGATGCGGAGCCCGCACGTGGAACGCTCGGATTTTTCCACGATTCTATCGGTATCGTGCGTTCTGTGGAGTGGGCTTACGACCTCGACCAAACGGTTGATGAGGGCGATGGACTGCATCCGGCACAGGAGCTCGACCTCCTGCTGACCACCACGGGCCGCGATTACGGTATTCTCACGAACGGCTGCGACTGGCGCCTGTACCACCGGGCGACCTCAGGTCAGCTCCAGACGTGGTTCCAGGCGGACATGATCGCGGCCATCAAGAGCGACTTTGAAGACTTCAAGCGCTTCTACCTGCTCTTCCGTAAGGACGCGTTCCTGAAGGATGACAGTGGCGAGAGCTTCGTCGACCGAATGCTGCAGTAAATCAGCAGATGCCGACCGCTGACGCGAACTTCGATGTCCGCGCGGTTGGCCTCGCAGAGTCAGCGGCGACGTCGGCCTTTCTTAGGGTCAACGTCGCCGCTAATGCTTTTGCGCTCGGGTGGCTGGTCCACCGCGGTGTTCGTCAAATGCCGGGTCGCGCGCCGTTTCGATGGATCGCGGCCTTCGCCGGTCCGCCGGCAGCGCCCCCTAAGGTGCTCGCTGCGGCGTTGATACTGAGCAAACAGGTGGTCATTACCTCTCACGCGTCGCCGGCCGTCGCGAAGGCTCTAGGGCTCGCGGCTGCGCCCGAGGTCGACGTCCTGAGGGTCACGATCGGGCCATGGGACACGGCCCGTACGGTGAGAGAACAGCTCGCTCCCGACGTGACGCCGCACCGGGAGATCGATCAACAGCTCTTCGACACCACGACGGCTCCGCGTGTCGGTGAGGACCCGACTCTTCGCTTCGCTGTTGTGGAGGACCTCGACGCGATCGCGATGGCGTCGTTTGAGATGATGGAGGCGGACGCCGGTTCGCCGCCGGGCGAAGAGCAGCGACACGCCTTCCGCGAGACGCTGCGATGGAAGATCCGAGCAGAGCGACTGTATTGCGTCAGCGACGAACACGGGCTGCTCTTTAAGGCGTCTGCCGCCGAAGCGGCACCAGAGTGCGTGCAGTTGGAAGGCGTTTACGTACGCCCTGACTGCCGAGGCCGCGGGATTGGCAGGCACTACATGGCATTGCTGACGGCTCGCCTGCTGCAACGCTTTGAGCGAGTGTCGCTGTACGCAAGCCGAGACAACCTCCCCGCCTGCGCAGTCTACGACCGGCTGGGGTTCCGTCGGGTAGAGCGCTTCACGACGCTCTATCTCTAGCCCTCCGCCGTTCCGTCGTCGCCGCTACAAAAGCGCGAGCGTGACTGCAGCGACGAGGTCGCCACTGCAGTCACACCGTCACTACGTTTGGATAGTGCGGGACACAAAGTCGATGAAGTCGATCTTCGTGATCACGCCGACAATTTTGCCGTGCTCCATGACGAGGACCGTGAGGTCCTGCGTGAAGAACTGGCTGAGCAGCGCGACGCGGTTTGAGAGTTCGACGACCGCGAACGTGCTCTCGATACACGTCTCGCAGGCGGCGTCAGCGTCGCGACCGCCGAGCAGGTGCTCCATCAGATCGCGCTCACTGACGATGCCGAGCACTTTGCCTTCTTCAAGCACGGGTACCTGACTAATCCCGTTATTCTTCAGGCGCGCGATGACCTCTCGGACAGTGTCCTGCGGGGTCGCGGTGTAGACATCACTCGGTTCGCGTCCCGCCAGGAGGTCGGCGACGGTTCCTGCGAGCGGGTCGTCACTCAAGAAGCCGTTCTCACGCATCCACTCATCATCAAAGATCTTCGACAGGTAGCGCGACGCGGAGTCGCACATGATCACCACGATTTTCAGTGACTTGTCGGTGCGCTCCGCGATCTTGATCGCGGCGGCGATTGCGCCACCGGAGGACCCACCTGTGTAGATGCCCTCTTCGCGGACAAGACGGCGAGCGTAGTCGAAGCACTCTTTGTCGGTGACTCGAACAACCTCGTCGACGAAGTCGAAGTGCATCGTCGATGGCAGGAAGTCTTCACCGAACCCCTCAGCCTGGTAGCTGTGGGCGGGGGGCATCTTCCCGGTGTTGAAGTAGTCGTAGTAGACCGAGCCGACCGGGTCAGCTGCGACCATCCGCACGTTCGGGTTCTTCTCTTTGAGATACTTGCCCGTGCCGCTGACAGTGCCGCCGGTGCCGGCCGCGCTCACGAAAACGTCGACGAGCCCATCGGTCTGTTCCCAGACTTCGGGGCCGGTCGTGAGGTAGTGCGCCTTCGGGTTCGACTGGTTGTGGTACTGGTTCGCGTAGAAAGCGCCGGGCGTCTCGTCGGCGATACGGCGCGACACGCAGTAGTAGCTGCGCGGGTCGTCGGGTTCGACGTTCGTCGGTGTGATGACCACCTTGGCGCCGAACGCGCGGAGCGACTTGATCTTCTCGTCGGACATTTTGTCCGGCATGACGAAGACGCACTTGTAGCCCTTGAGCGCGGCCGCGAGCGCGAGGCCCATGCCCGTGTTGCCACTGGTCGCCTCAACGATCGTGCCGCCGGGCCTCAGAAGCCCCTCCGCTTCGGCGTCTTCAACGATCTGGAACGCGACGCGGTCCTTCACGGAGCCGCCCGGGTTCATGTACTCGAGCTTCGCGTAGAATTCGGAGTTGGTGTGCGCGCCGAGGGCGCGAAGTCGCACAAGCGGTGTATTGCCGACGGTCTGAAGGACCGAGTCTTTGACGTCCATGTGGCCTCTATCGTGGGATTCAATCGCCTCAGACCATATGCCCAAACGGGGGTCAATATCTCGCTCTGCTGCGGTGCGTTGCGAGAGAAGCGCCTCGGCGGCTCCTTCTCGCCTCCGCGTCCGCCGGCGGAGAGGCGTTGGCTTCCTCGATTGGGGCAGCCCTCATCTCGCGGCACCTTCGTCTAGCGCCGCGCTGGACACGAGAAAAGATGGTGTTACTGTCTCCCTGCGGGCGCTCGTTCCGCGAGAATCCGGTGCCGAATGAACTGTAGCTCTTGCCAAGCCGCGCTAGCGACAAGCTCACCTCAATGTTATTTCTGTGGGGCTAGTCAGCCTGTTGGGGTGGCGTACAATCAGGTGAGCAGCGCTGCTTCGCCTAGCTATACGCAGTGGATCGCGTCGACCGCTCCCAACGGAGAGTCTTGGCGTCTTTGGGCGTCCTTCTTTCTCGGTGGGCTCTACGGTCCCGTTGCAGGGCGGTACCTCTACAATCGTGAAGAGTGGAACGCCGGTGTGAGCAGCGCGACGTCTGTTCCTGTCGCGCCGTCCGCGCGAGGCCTCGTCGTGCTCGCGATGTTCTTTGGGTTGCCAACGCTCTCTATGCTGGTCATCGGGCTCTCGATGAGCGCGGCGGGTTTGCACGGTTTTTACGGCCCGTCCGCGCAAGAAGCCGAGAGCTTGAGGATGCTCGGCTACCTCAACCTCTTCGTCTCCGCGTTCTACACCAGCTCCGTGCTCGTTGCCCGAGATGTTGAACGACGGTTCCGGCTGCTGCTCTACGAATTGACGTCCGGTGATCGGGGCGTGATGCGCCTCTTTGAGCGGGGTCGTTTGTCCCGCACCATCGCGATGGCCTTCGGCCTGCTCCCGCTTCTTGTGGTGATCTACGGCAACTCTGTGATGCTCTTCGGTTGGCACAGCAGCGTCGCCACAATACTCGGGCTGTATTTCTTGGTGACCGCCGTCGCGACCTTCGCGACCAGCTGGCTCAATGTGTCTCAGCTGGCGCGCTTCCGTCGTGCGATGCTAAGCGCGCCCTAAGCGAACTCCCCGCCGCGCGATCCCCTAGCCAACGCGGAGCGGGCGACCGAGCATATGGTTGTCCAGCAACCGTGTCTTGCCAACCCAAACGGCCGTCGCCAGGACCGCCGACTCTGGGGCGATCGCCTGGTCCTCGCCGCGATCGCGCAAGGTCTCTGCGTCGACGAGCGACAGGTAGTCGATGTTCATGCCGTGAAGCGCCGCCGTTGCCATCGCCAGCAGCTCTGCGCCGTCGGTCACTCCGCCTGCGAAGGCGTCGTTCACCTGTCTCAGCATACCGGAGAGTCGCTGCGCTTGAGCGCGTTCGTCCTCACCGAGGTAGGCGTTGCGTGAGGCCAGGGCGATGCCATCTGTGTCGCGCACGAGTGGCATCCCCACCACCTCAACCTCAAGGTCTAGGTCTAGGGACATACGCCGAATAATCGTCAGCTGCTGATAGTCCTTCTCGCCGAAGTAGGCGCGGTCGGGCTTTACCAAGCAGAAGAGCTTGCAGACGATCGTGGCGACGCCGGTGAAGAAATGCGGTCGGCTGATGCCACAGAGACCCTCTTGCAGCCCTTCGACCACGACTTTGGTGGCGTGTTGGGCTCCGTAGACGCTGCCGGCGGGCGGAATCCAGAGGACATCGACGCCACAGCTGCGCGCCTTCTCTGTGTCGCCGGCTTCATCGCGAGGATAGACGTCCAGATCTTCGCCCGCCGCGAACTGCGTCGGGTTCACGAAAATAGACGCAACCACGAGCTCGTCACGCTCTCTCGCTGCTCGGAAGAGGGACAGATGCCCCTCGTGCAGGAAGCCCATCGTCGGCACAAAACCGATACGTTTGCCGCGGTGAAGAGAGAGGGTCTCACGGAGCTCTTGCTTCGTGCTGATGACGATCACGACCGTCGTTCCACGTTGAAGCTGTGTTCGTCGCCGGGGTACGTCCCCTCTCGGACCTCTTTCACATACGCGGCTGCGGCACCTCGCACGGTCCCTCCGAGCTCCGCGAACTTCTTGAGGAAGGTCGGGTGGAACCCTTCGTTGAGACCGAGCAGGTCGTAGCACACGAGCACCTGACCGCTGGTCACGTTGCCTGCGCCAATGCCAATGGTCGGTATGCTGATCGCCTGCGTCACACGTTGAGCGACGGTCTTGGGGACCATCTCCAGCACGATCCCGTAGGCTCCGGCCGCCTCTAGCGCCTTCGCATCCGCGATCATCTGATCCGCTGCGCCGTCCTCTCGGCCCTGCACAAAGTGACCACCGAACACCTGAACCGACTGCGGAGTGAACCCGAGGTGGCCCATGACGGGGATGCCAATCTGAGTAAGCCGCCGCACGAGAGGCGCCTGCTCCTCCCCGCCTTCGAGCTTCACCGCGTGCGCGCTGCCCTCTTTAAGCAAGCGGCCTGCGTTCACGATCGCGTCGTCGAGCGAGGCGCCGTAGCTCAGAAAGGGCATGTCCGCGACGATATGCGCTCGGGTTGTCCCGCGGGCGACACACGCGCAGTGGTAGATGATGTGCTCAAGCGTGACCGGGAGCGTGGTGTCTCGCCCCTGGATGACGTTCCCGAGGGAATCGCCGACGAGCAGGGAGTCGACCCCTGCCTCGTCGAGCAGCCTAGCGAAGGTCGCGTCGTACGCCGTGACCATCGTGATGGGCTCACCGCGCTCTCGCATGCGGCGCAGGGTGCGCGTCGTGACCTTCTTCATGTCAGTTCCGGTGGGAGCGCGCTCGGCGCGCGTCGGCTCTAGCGTTTGTCGAAGTCGACCCACGTGTTCGTCACGTCACCCGTGTAGAGCGCGCGCGGACGATAGAGCCGGTTGTCTTCCCACTGCTCAAGGATGTGCGCCGTCCAGCCGACCACTCGTGCCACCGCGAAGATGGGGGTGAAGAGCTCGGTCGGAATCTTCAGCATTTGGTAGAGCGAGCCAGAGAAGTAGTCGACGTTGGGGTAGATGGGCTTGCCCTTCTCCTCCATGATTCGCCGCATCTCCGCTTCGATAACGAGGAGCTTCTCGAGGTTCTCGCTTCCGCCGGTTTTCTTCGCGATTGGGCGAAGGAAACCCTCAAGCACGAATGCGCGTGGGTCCTTTGCGCGGTAAACGCGGTGGCCCATGCCCATGATCTTCACCTTCTTCGACAGCGCGTCGGCGAGCCATGCGGGCGCATCGGCTGCCGAAGGGATCTTGTCGAGCATGTGGAGCACGCGCTCATTGGCGCCGCCGTGAAGCGGTCCATAGAGAGCACCAACAGCCGCCGAGACGGAAGCATCGATCGGAGCCTCCGTTGCGGACACGACGCGACCGGTGAAGGTCGAGGCGTTGAAGCTGTGCTCCATGTGCAGGATGAGGCAGACGTCGAAGATGTGCCCGGTCTCAGCGTCCGGCGCCTCACCGGTGAGCATGTACAAGAAGTTCTGCCCGTGGCCGAGGTCTTCGCGGGGCGCGAGCGGCTCGTTGCCGTCCGCGATGCGCTGCCACGCGGCGACGATCGTCGGCAAGCGAGCGATGAGCTGCTTCGCGCGCTCAAAGTTGTCTTCGTTGTTCCCGGCGGGCACCGACTCGTGCGCGCCATGGGCGGCGATCGCGGCCTGAAGCGCGATCATCGGGTGCGTGTCCTTCGGTAGCGCGCGGAGGGCGTCAATGACGAAGCCCGGCGCCGCGCGATAACCATTCAGCTGAGCAGCGAAGGCGTCCAGCTCAGTCTGAGTCGGGAGCGAGCCGTAGAGAAGAAGGTACGCAGACTCCGCGAACGTCGAGTTCTCGGCGAGGTCCTGGATGCTGTAACCACGGTAGCGCAGGTCACCGACCTCGCCATCAATCGAGCAGATCCGCGATTCGGCCGCGATGACGCCAGCCAAGCCCTTTGCGTACGTTGTCTCTGTCATTCGATCTCCAGTCAGAGTGCGCTCAACTCGGGTCAAGCGGCAAGCGGTCACCACGCCAACGGCGGTAGACCATTCAGTTGTAGACGACGGTACTCGTCGAGTGGTTCGGCGCGCTCTCCTCAAGTGCGCTCGAATACCCGTCGAAACGGCGTTGTGTGCAAGAGCCTACGACTCTAGTCAGCTCGCGGCACGGCGCAACGCGTCATAGATCAACGCGCCGCCAGCGTCCAGAGATTCACCCGTTCGTACGATTCGTGAAAATCCTGAGAGCCCGCACGTGAAGAGTCCGCGCTTTCTTGACGACAAATGTCGTCATGCCATGTTCTTAAGGCGGACCGCGCAGACGCGCTACCCACTCTCACATCGTCTCGGGAAGACCCCTTATGAGAACGCTTCGATCCTTTTTGTGCGCAAGCGCGCTGGCCACCCTCACCGGCGCCTGCGGCGGCGCTCCGGTCGACACATCGATCCCCGTTGATGACGCGCGTCTGCTGAACAGCGAGCTGTCCGCGACCTACGTCCGAGCCCGCAATCTTCTGGAACAAAGCTCCGAGACCGCGCGACAGCTCGGCCTGATCCCTGCCGATGTCCCGGTGGACGAGTTGGATGCCGATCTTCTGCGCCATGTGCTCGAGGCCTGCTTCACGCAGACCGTGGGATACGCTCGGACGGCCGACATGGAGACGGTGCCGCGGGGTGCGGCGTCTGAGCGTGGGCTAGCCCATCGCCCGCTCACCGATCGTGAGGTCGTTGGCCGCGTGGACGCATGCGATCCGGCACGGATGCTCGCGCTAGAGGCCTACCTCGATGTGGTCGAGGACGTCATCGACGAGTTTGTCATTGAGCGCGTGCTTGAGACCGACGTGCTTCGCGTTAATCTGAAGGACGTACTCATCGCGCAGCTCGACGCGCTTGAGCGCACCTCCGGCGACGCCGCAGGAGAGCTGCTTCGTCTGCGCACCCTATCCGCCGAGCGCCGCGCCATGGCACAGACGGGCGACCTCACCGAGGAAGAGCGCCGACGCGTCGAAGTCGACTTCGAGAACATCTCGCAGGAGCTCGATCAGGTCGAGTCGATCTTGGAGCAGGTCACGTCTGAGCTCAGCGACATGCGTCAGCTTCGCCGGCAGCTCGTCGAAGAGGCCGCTCGCAGTATCGCGTTGCTCGGCCAAGAGTAGGCCGTCTCGAGCAGCCATGCCCGGGGTCTCGTTGCGAGAATGACCACGAGATGTCGTTGTCGCGCAGTCACTCTCTTGGGCCGATTTGAGTTCTTCGTGGCTACTGGGGTCAGGATCATGCCACGCGTCTCTCACCGAGCCTGGCTCTTGTCGCTGAGGACGAACTCGCCAGCCTGCTGCGGAAGTTGGCCGCGACGCACCCCGAACTTGCTCGGCTCACCGCTGACAGTTTGACGTACGATCGCTCGTCCTTGATGGCCCTGTTCTACCAAAGGCCGCTGCCGAACGGCGTGGCTGCCGCGCTGGTGCCGGCTCGTACTCGCTACAGCACGTTGAGGGCCGGCTCGGCGGAGCGCGCTGCCATCATCACAGCGGCGTTGTATGCGGCATTCACGGGGGCGTCGCTCGCGGCCACCGGAGGTCGCCCGCCCGAAGTGATGTCTGCGGCGCGATGGGCGGCCATTTGCGACGCAGCCGTCGAGAACCAGCGCCTCTACGATACGACGGAACCGTATTTCGGCGACAGTCCGGTCCCCGTCGGAATGGAGGTCGGACCCGTTCCCGACCCGTACAACATCGTGGTCGTCGGCAGGAATTCGGAACGCGACATCGGGAGCGCACTGGTTGCCCTGATTCGTCGAGAAGGCGTTGCGGCATCGCTGACCGACCTCGGCGAGTGCTACACGGGTGTGGGTTTCGATTCGCGCTGCCACGGGTTTTTGGCGGGCGAGTCTGTCACCACTTCGTTCTCGACGATACTGGCGAGCCGCTACCGCCTCTCAGCCAGTCGAATCCAATCTGATGGGGTCGGCGCGCAGTTGCTGGTTAACGTCTACGACAGACACTCCGAATACACAGACACTCCGAATACACAGACAACGCTGGCAACTACGCGATCAACTATGTGGACTCAGCGAGCAGACCGGTCGGGATCGATGCCGCTTCGCATGGGCTCAATTGGCTACCCACTCCCCTGCTGCTTGCGCGACTCAGACATGAGATACCGGGTGTCATTCTCTTCACCCGCGATGATGAGGATCTGCCGCAGCTAAGCGCGGCCATGCAGGCGGGGGTCCCGTCGATGGCGTGGACGGCCCGCGCGGGCGTCACGCCACGCGCGGATGGGCTGGACTAAGAGACGGCAACAAGCATCGCGGTAGGCGCGCTGTTGATCCGTCAGCTGAGCACGTGGTCACTCGACGATGAGCCGATTCCCGACACCCCGGCCGCGAGAGTGAGGTTGCGCTAGAGGCTGGCACTCGCCCGCCGAAGTCCGATCGACTAGTGACGACTCGTCTCTTGAAAGTTCAATGGCCGGACGGATGAGTTACGCGCAGATGTTCCCCGAGTACCGGCACCCCTCGGGCACGAAGCTCAGCATCTTCGTGCTCGCTCCCATCTTCTGGGTGCTCTGCGCGGCGCTAGGCTGGGCGTTCACGCGGCTCCACGTCTTGTGGTACATGGGGGCAGCGAGTCCACTCTTCGTCTTCATCATCGGCGGCACCATTGCCCTCGGGGGCGACGCCTTGGTCAGGAAAACGGGGTGCCGGGTTCGACTACTCGCGATTCTGGTTGCCCTGATTGGCGCACTCTTCGCGTTGACCGTGATGTGGGCGGAGTGGGTGTTTCTTGTCGCGACCGACGTGCTTGGGGTGAATCTCGAGCACCTGAGCTATACGGAGATCGTGCTCGATCCGAAGGTCGCACTGCCGATCGTGAGAAGTGTGGTCGAACACGGCTGGTACTCGATCGTCGACGTCGTTCCGCGCGGCAACGCCATCCTCGTGCTTTGGGCGTTGGAGGCGCTGATTATTGTCGCGCCTGCGCTCGGCGTGGGGCGTCTACCGAATCATGTTTGGTGTGAGGACTGTGGCCAGTGGGCGACCTATTCGATTCGACCTGCGGGCTGGCCCGATGACAACGCTGCGGCTGAACGGGCGCTCGAGCGCGTGAGAGCTAGCGACCTGTCCGTCTTCGCTGAGCTCCCGGACGCGCACGGTGATGAATCCCATCAGCCTTGTTTGGAGCTTTGGGAATGCGAGAGCTGTCGGACCATTTGCGCGGCGCGCGCAGGCACGCGGTCGCTGCAAGAAGTTAGCGGCAAGACGACGCTGATCCCGAAGCCGAACAACACGACGCTCGTTATCGACGCGAGCACGGCGCTCGCGTTGCGCGCGCCACGCCGAGACCCGTGGGAGAGCGTGTAGGGCGTCTGCGTAATCTCTATAAGACCGCGTGCTGCCCGCCCGTCACCGCTCGACTCAGATAGGGCGGAGCATCTCAAGCAAGGCCTGAACAGGGTGCACCGAAGCTCGCTGCGTACCATCCTGAATCTGATGACGGCAGCTCGTGCCGGGCGCGACAACGACCGTATCGTTCGGCGCCTCTCGAACAGCGGGGAAAAGTACCAGCTCTCCGATCGCCATCGATGTCTCGTAGTGTTTGGCTTGGTAGCCGAAGCTGCCAGCCATTCCGCAGCAGCCACTCGGGATGACCTGAACCTTGGTGTTTGCCGGCAACGCGAGCGCGTCTCGCGTGCCTTCAAGCCCCACCAACGCCTTTTGATGGCAGTGGCCGTGTAGCAGGAAGGTGCGCGGCTCTTCGCTCCACCCCGCTCGCCAACGGCCCGCCCGCGACTGTGCGACAACGAAGTCTTCAACGAGCTGAACGTGCGCGGCGATTTGCGCTGCGAGACTGCGCGCCTCGGCGCTGCTGGGGAGCTCGAGCGACTCGTCGATATAGGTGAGCACGGCCGACGGCTCAATGCCGACGATCGCGTCGACCGGGGACGGGCCTGTCACGTAAGGCTCGAGCACCGCGAGGTTGTGTTCGATGTGTCGTCGCGCGTCTCGCACAAACCCCTTCGACAGGTGCGTTCGCCCTGACGGTCCGAGCTGTGGCACGATGACGTCGACCCCGCCGCGGTGCAAGAGCTCCGCCGCCGCCAGCCCAATCTCCGGCTCATAGCGGTCTGTAAACTCATCGATGAAGAGCACGACGCGGCCGACCGGATCCACGACGTCCGGTAGCGTCGGCCGGTGTCTCCGCCAGAGCGCTTGAAAGCCCTTTGGGGCAAACGAAGGAAGCGTTCGCTCCGTCGCGATCCCGAGGGTCGCGCGCATCAACGCTTTGACAGGAGCGGTCGATTGCATCGCATTGGCGATGGTGGCCGCTCCGGGCACCCACTGCGCCGGCTTCGCGAGCTCGGTGACGCTGGCAAAGGCGCGAGCGGCGATCGAAGCGCCGTGTCGGTCCTGATAGCCCTGCTCAAACTCGGCCTTCAACGTCGCCATATCGACTGAGGCGGGGCAATCTCGTTTGCACCCCTTGCATGACAAACATAACTCCAGCGCATCTTTCAGCTCTTCGGACCCAAACAAGGCCTCGGGCCCGCCCTGAAGCAAGCGTCGGAAGAGGTTGGCGCGACCGCGAGTGCTCTCCCTCTCTTCCTTGGTCACCATGTAACTCGGGCACATGGTGCCGCCAGCCTCCGCGCTCTTGCGGCATTCGCCAGCGCCATTGCAGGCCTCGATTGCGCGCTGAAACCCATCGAAGCGGTCGTAACGGAACGCCGTGTCGACTTCGAGTGAGCGGTACTCCGGGTGGAAGCGCCAGTCTTTGTCCATAGGGACATCGGTCAGGACACTGCCGGGATTGAAGAGCTGCGCCGGGTCGAAGTGACGCTTGATGTCCCGCAGCAATTCTACCATCTCCGCACCCAACACCTGCTCAAGGTAGGGGCCCCGTAGACGTCCGTCGCCGTGTTCGCCGCTGAGTGAGCCGCGGTAGGCCTTCACCAAATCAGCGACCTCGGAGGCGATACCTTTCGCGCGCACAATGTCAGCGGGAAGCTTCGGGTTGAGCTCCGGCCGAACGTGAATCTCGCCCACCGAAGCGTGCGCGTAATACACGCAGTCCGCTTCGTACCGCGACATGATGCCGGCGAAGTCGCGGATGAAGCTCGGCAAGTCGTCGACCGCCACAGCGGTGTCTTCGACGATCGTAATCGGCTTCACGTCGCCGGGCTTACCCATCAGCACGCCAAGCCCGGCCTTACGCAGCTCCCAAACGCTCTTCATTTTTGCGCCGGAGATCACCGGGAACGCGGTTCCTAACCCGGCGTCTCGCAGGGCGGAGATGCACTTCTCTGCAAGGGTGCGCGCGCCAGCCTCGGTGTCTCCGTAAAACTCGATGACCAGGACGGCGCCTGGGTCGCCCTCGACGAACCAGCGGTTCTTATCTTGCTCGGGGTTGAGCTTCGAGAGGTCGAGGATGCGCTTGTCCATCAGCTCGACAGCGCCTGGCTTCCACTTGACGGCGTGCACGGTCGCGCGGAGGGACTCGTCGATGGTGTCAAAGTGAGCCGCGATGAGCACCTTGTGCCCCGGCGTCGGTGCAAGCGAGAGCACCGCCTCGCTTGTCAGCGCGAGCGTGCCCTCTGTTCCGCACAGGAACCGAGCGAGGTTGGGGTTCCGCTCCGAGTTGTGGCCCAACCAGCTGTTGGCGAGATCGTCGAGCGGGTAGCCGGTATTTCTTCGGGAAACGCTGGGCTTTGGGAAGGCGTCGGCGATCGCGTCAGCGTGTTGCCCGACGATGTGTTCGAGTCGCTGCATTGCCTGGCCGAGCACGCCGCCGCGCTCTCGCAACCGTGCCCACTCTTCGCGGTTGCACTCCCCCACATGGTGTTGCCGGCCATCGCTTGTCACGATGTCTACGCCGATGAGGTTGTCGCGGGTGGTGCCGAACCAGATCGACTGGGAACCGCAGCTGTTGTTCCCGATCATGCCTCCGATCATCGCGCGGTTTGATGTCGAAGTGTCGGGGCCAAAGAGCAGCCCATGCGGGGACAAGCGTCGGTTCAAGTCATCTCGAATGACGCCTGGTTGAACGCGCGCCGTCCTCTCGTGGGGGTCGATATCGACGATGCGGTTCATGTAGCGACCGACGTCGACGACGAGGCCTGGGCCCACGGCCTGTCCGGCGAGCGACGTTCCCCCTGAGCGCGGCACCAAGGGGAGCCGCCACTGGCGACAAACGTCGACGATCGCGACGAGGTCCTCTCGCGTCTTGGGCAACGCCACGCCGACCGGGACGAGCTCGTAGAGGCTCGCGTCCGTCGCGTAGAGCGCGCGATGCACGTCGTCGTCCCTCAGCTCCCCCACAAGGCGATCCCGCAGCGCGCTCAACGCTTGAGAGACGTCGTCAGGATTGCGCTGGATTCGGAGCGTCATCTTTGCCTGTGCGGTGTGCTACGCGAGGTCTTCGCTGCCTACCGACGCGTATGCGTTGTGCGTGTGGATAGACTCTTCGTTCTCGGCTTCGACGTAGAACCACGTGATGCGGTCGTCGTCACGGAGGCGGATCGCGACCTCGCGAACGAGGTCTTCGACAAAGCGCGGGTTATCGTACGATGTCTCTGTGATGTACTTCTCATCTTCCCGCTTCAGGAGCGGGTAGATGGGAGCGGAGGCGGAGGCCTCGGCGACGTTGATGAGCTCCTCGATCCAGACCAACTCGCGAAAGCGAATGCTGATGCGGACGGAGCTGCGCTGGCAGTGCGCTCCGCGCTCGCTGATCGCCTTGCTGCAGGGGCAGAGGGTCATCACCGGGACGCTGACTCCGAGTGTGAACTCGGCGTCGCGTTCTTCGGCATCTCCCACGAACCAGCAGTTGACCCGCATCGCAGACTCCGCGCCGGAGATCGGCGCGCGCTTGCGGATGAAGTACGCGAACTCGACCCGCACGTGGGCCTTCTCCGCGTCGAGGCGATTGCGCAGATCATCGACGAGCTCGGGGAGCGTCTCGAGCGACATCTCCCCTTTGTGCGCCTCAAGCGCTTCCACAAAGCGCGACATGTGAGTGCCCTTAAACGACTGGGGCAGGTCGACGGTCAGCTTGAAGCGACCGAGCACGTGCTGCTTCTTGTCCGTGCGATCCCAGACCACCATTGGGTAAGAGAGGCTCGTGATCCCGACCTGTCGAAGCGGAATTCCGCGGTGGTCGGGTTGGCTTTGTACGTCGTTTAGCTCTTCGCTCATCCATCGCTCCGCAAGTCACCGGACACGCAGTGCGCCCTTCGATGTGGTGCGTGGCCTTTGTCGCGGCGACTCACGCTCGTCAAGGGGTGCGTGTACGCTTCGCGCGTGATGGTGCGGAAGAGGTTCCCTTTCGGACCATCTCGTAAGACGGAACTATTAGGCGGCACCGATGTTGGAACGGGAGGACGCTCGCGCGATGTCCTCTTCCGTCAGCCCGCTGTTGTTGGTGACTGAGACGCTCGTTGCGACGCCGGTATCAGCATCACATGCGGCCACAGTGACCAGCCCATTGACGTCGATTGTGAACTCGACGTCGACGCGCACTTCACCAGCAGGCTTCGGCTCGAGTCCATCGAGTCGAAAGGTCCCGAGCACGCGATTTTCGGACGCGTCGGCGCTTTCACCCTGAAGAATGACGATAGACACGAAGGTCTGCTCATTTTCTGTGGTGATAAACTGCTTGGTCGAGGTGGCCGGAATCGAGGTGTTCCTGGTGATGACGGTCGACATCTTGCTGTTGATGACCCGAATTCCCAGCGAGAGCGGCGTCACATCCATGAGCACGACTTCGCGAACCTCTCCGCCGAGGATGCCGCTCTGCACGGCGGCTCCGGCTGCGACGACTTCGTCGGGGTTCACGCCCTTCCGGGGGGTCATGCCGAACATCTCTTTTACGCGCTCCTGCACGAGCGGCATGCGCGTCATGCCCCCAACGATCAGGACCTCGTTCAGGTCGGCGGCCGTGAGCCCAGCGTCCTCAAGAGCGATCTCGCAGGGCTCCGCGAGCGCATCGACGAGGTCGAGGCACAGCTCGTTGAGATCTTCGCGCCCGAGCACGAACGTGAGGTGCATGGGGCCCGCGTCGTTGGCCGCGAGGAAGGGCAGGTTGATGTTCGTTTCACTGAGCGACGAGAGCTCGCACTTGGCCGTTTCAGCGGCTTCGCGGAGCCGCTGCAGCGCGACAGCGTCATCCGAGAGGTCGACACCATGCTCTTGTTCAAAGCGGGCGAGGAGCTCACGTACGATGACGCGGTCAAAGTCGTCTCCACCGAGGGCGTTGTTTCCAGCCGTAGCGATGACCTCGAAGATTCCGTCTTTCACGCGCAGCACAGAGATGTCGAAGGTGCCTCCGCCGAGGTCGAAGACCGCGATGGTGGAGTCTTGCTTCTTGTTAAAGCCGTACGCGAGCGCGGCCGCAGTGGGCTCGTTCAGGATGCGCCGGATGTCGAGCCCGGCGATTTTTCCGGCGTCTCGTGTTGCCTGGCGCTGTGCATCGTCAAAGTACGCAGGGACGGTGATCACCGCCTCGGTAACGGGCTCGCCGAAGTAGTCTTCTGCGGTGGACTTCATCTTCGACAAGATGGCGGCCGAGATCTCTTGAGGGGAGTACTGATGCTCGCCAATCTCGATCCAGACGTCGCCGTTGAGGGCTTCGCTGAGCTGGTACGGGATGACCTGCGCCAGATCCTGCGCTTCGCGTGAGCGAAAACGTCGGCCGATCAGGCGCTTCACGCCAAAGACCGTGCGCTGCGGGTTGATAACGGACTGACGCTTCGCTTGGTGCCCGATGAGCATCGTGCCGTCTTCGACGATGGCGACAATTGATGGCGTAGTACGCGCACCCTCAGAGTTCGGCAGCACGAGCGGCTGGCCGTCGCGCAAAATAGCGACGCAAGAGTTCGAGGTACCGAGATCGATTCCGATGATGCGGCTCATTAATCACGCTGTGTTTGGCTGCGGTGGCGCGGAGCGGTCGCCGTTTGAGCCTGATTGCCAGTATTGCAGAGGATAGTACCGGCGTGTCCAACCGGGGTCAAATGCACGAATGACACCAACTTCTGCGGGGGGACGTGAGGATCGGATCACATTGGCCGATCTTTCGACGCGTGCGGTAATGACGGCATGTCCCGTTCCGTTCCTCACAATCGAAGCCAAGGATCGAGGTGGCCGGGGTGCGACGTGCCCCGACATAATAGGGCGAAAGCGGACGCAGAACGTCACCGACGCGACGACGTGCGCCAAAGATTGTCACCTAGACGAGGGCTGTCGGCCTCTATAGACGCTAGGAGCTGAACTTTTCATAGCTGCGAACGACTGATGGACGCACAACGTTGACCAATCTCAAGGATCCGGCCCTCTACTTTAATCGTGAGACCAGCTGGCTGCGATACAACGCCAGGGTGCTCGCGAACGGCCTCGATGAGAGCTATCCGCTGCTCGAGCGGCTTCGCTTCATGTCGTACTTCCGTACGAACCTGGACGAGTTCTTCATGATCCGGGTCGCGAACCTGCTCGAGCTCGAAGCCGCGCAACGGACTCAGGTCGGCGCCGACGGGCTTACGCCAACCGAGCAGCTCAAGATGCTGGCGGAGATGGGACACGAGCTCGACGCGCTGCTTCATGACGCTCTGCTGAACCAGATCATGCCGCAGCTGGCGGTCGAAGGGGTCACGATCGCGCCCCTCGCGGCGCTCTCGAAGACCGAACGAAAGGCGCTCGAACTCTACTTTGACGACGTCGTCTCGCCGGTCCTCACGCCGCTGACGGTCGACCCGAGCCATCCGTTCCCGCACTTAGCGAACCTCGAACACAACATCGTGATCAGCTTCACGAACCCCAACGACGGCGGGGAGCAGTCGTCGGATACGTCGGGTGAAGTGGAAGCCCTGACCTACGCGATCGTCGAAATCCCCAGCATTCTCGAACCTCTTGTGCCAGTGGGCGACGACACGGAGACGGGCCGTTTCGTCTGGCTGGCGGATGTCATTAAGCACTTCGTCGGCCGTCTCTTTCCCGGATTTGTCCTTGCTGGAGCCTGGCAGTTTCGCGTGACCCGTGACGCTGACCTGGCCCTGCGTGAGCCTGAAGTTGAGGACATGCTGCTCGATATTGAGCGCGAGCTGCACAGCCGGACCTTTCGCAGAGCCGTTCGACTCGAAGTGGACTCCGAAATGCCGGTCGTCGTGAAGGACGAGCTCATGTCGGCGATCAAGGTCGGCGAGCGAGAGACCTTCTACAATCGAGGCCCCTTCCACATCCCCGCGCTCGCGAAGCTCGACCATCTGCGTCAGCTCAAGCACCTGTCAGAGCCGCCGTTCAACCCTCGTATTCACCCCCGGATGTCTTCTAGCGACAGCATCTTCTCCATCATACGCGAGAAGGATCTGCTGCTGCACCACCCCTACGAGTCGTTCTCTACGGTCACCGACTTTTTGGCCGAGGCCGCGCGGGACCCCAAGGTGCTGGCCATCAAGCTCACGCTGTACCGCACGAGCGGAGACTCGGTCATCATTGATGCGCTCCGGACCGCTGCAGCGAACGGGAAGTTCGTGACGGCCGTCGTAGAGCTGAAGGCCCGCTTCGACGAACAGAACAACATCGTCTGGGCGCGGGAACTGGAGCGCGCTGGGTGTCACGTCGTCTACGGCATCGTCGGGCTGAAGACACACTTCAAGTCGACGCTCGTCGTGCGACGCGAAGGCGCAGTGACGCGCCGCTACTGCCACCTCTCAACCGGCAACTACAATTCGTCGACGGCCCGGGTGTACGAAGATATCGGCTTCCTCA
>JBLFZA010000016.1:0-30619 GCA_047610025.1 Bradymonadia bacterium
TTCTTCACCCACTGCTGGGGCCGCATACTTCGTATGATGGATCGTAACATTGCGCCGTTATGCTCGTTTCTGGCGTGGGCGTCAAAGCGCGAGCCCTCGACCTGCGAGTTCAGGCGCGCGTCACCGATCATCAACCGCTGAACATTGCTCAGCATCTGCAGCGAATGGAGGCACCGTCTCTGAGGTCGTGCCTCGCGCAAAGCTTGGGCTGCCAACGCAGAACGCAACGTTGACCCATTCTCGGGCGTTGGCTACAGCCTACCGCACTGCAGACCGGCAAGATGCTCAGCACTACAGACACACTGATTCTTAGCGTCTACTACGCAGCGCTCATCTTCCTGGTGGCGTATGGCGCGCACCGCGCGTGGCTCACGCTCTGGTTCTTCGCCAAGGGCCAAGAGCCGCCGCAAGACCTCGCGTCTGTCCCAAAGTCTGAGTGGCCGAGCGTCACGATTCAGCTGCCAATGTACAACGAGCGATATGTTGCAGAGCGTATCATCCGCTCAGCCTCGGCGATTCGCTACCCCACCGAGTTGCTCCAGCTTCAGGTTCTAGACGATTCGACGGACGACACCTGCAGCGTCGTCGACCGCATCGTGGCAGAGCTCGCGGCTACTGGCCTCAACATTGAGGCCGTCAGACGACCCACTCGCGAAGGCTACAAGGCGGGCGCGCTCGACTATGGCCTCGACAGCGCAACCGGCGAGTTGATCGCAGTGTTCGACGCGGACTTCGTGCCCGAGCCGGACTTTCTTGAGCAACTCGTCGCGCACTTTCAAGACGAACGCATCGGGATGGTGCAAGCGCGATGGGAGCACCTCAACCGCGACAGCCTCTTGCTCACGAGAGCTCAGGCGATGCTCCTCGACGGTCACTTTGTTGTGGAGCAGACGGCGCGGGCACGCGGCGGTCGCTTCTTCAACTTCAACGGCACGGCAGGCATCTGGCGCCGCGCAACGATCGACGACGCGGGCGGCTGGGAACACGACACGATCACGGAAGACCTCGACCTCAGCTACCGAGCGCAGCTGAAAGGTTGGCGCTGTATCTACCGCACAGACGTCGCTGCCCCTGCGGAGCTTCCTGCCGACCTCAGCGCGTTCAAGTCGCAGCAACACCGTTGGGCGAAAGGTAGCATCGAGTGCCTACGAAAACTCTTCTTCCCACTCATGACAGCGAAGGTGCCGTGGTGGAAAAAGGTGGAGGGGCTCATCCAACTCACCGCGAACCTGACCTACCCGGCGATGCTCGTACTCGCCGTGATGATGCCGCTGACGATGCGCGCGCGCGCCGCACAGCCCACTGATTGGGGGTTCTGGCTGGACCTCCCGCTCTTTGCGCTAGGAACCGGCGCGGTCGTGCTCTTCTACATGACCAGCCAGCTTGCGCTTGGCCGGTCGGGTTGGAGAGCTGCCGCAGAGCTGCCCTTCGCGATCGCGATCGATATCGGAATGAGCGTGCACAAAACACGAGGCGTCCTCGAGGCACTCGTAGGACACCGTACGGCGTTTGTGAGAACCCCGAAGATGGCGTTGGTCGAACGCAGCCCGAGGCGCATCGCCGATGGATACCTTCGTACGACCTGGCGTGGTGGGCTCGCGGAGATGATGCTCTTCGCTTGGCTCCTCTACGGAGTGGTGATCGTGTACCAGAGCCCCTGGCCGTCACTTCTCCCTCTCCCCTTCCTGCTCTTGTTCGCAGTGGGCTTCGCGTACACGGCCGGCATAGGCCTCTGGCAGGCGCTCCCGCTGCCCGCACGCTCCGCTGCTCCGGCGACGGTCGAGGTGTGACCGCCTCGCGAGTTGGGACGACGATTGCCGTTCTCAGTGGGATCTTTTCCCTGATCAGCGCGCTGGTTGTTGCCGCGGAAGCGCCCGCTGAGCTTCAGCTGGGCTGCTGGATATCTGCGGCGGCCCTGTTCACGGCTCTCCTGCTCCGAGAGGAGGCGCTCAGTCCGATCGCCGAGCGCTCCTTGCTGCTGCTCTCGGTTGTTGCAGGGGTCATACTCATTGGCGCGCCCCTGCATTGGAGCGATGACGCCTACCGCTACCTGTTCGATGGCACGGCGACTCTCAACGGTGTTCACCCTTTCGCCTACGCACCCGAGAGTCCGAAAGTCGCGGATTGGACGGCCCAGGTGGGGGGCGCAATCAACCACGCTCACCTCCAATCGATCTATCCGCCTGGGGCGCAGTTAACCTTCGCGATCGGAGCCAGCCTGGGACTCGGTGTGCTGGGCTGGAAACTGGTGAATGTTCTCGCGCTCCCGCTCGCGTACGCCCTGGCGAGTCGCTCGGGTCGGCGCTGCGGCGCGGTATCCTTGGGAACCGCCATCGTCGCACACCCACTCGTGCTGCAGACCGTATGCGCCGATGCTCATGTTGACGCTTGGGCGCTGCCGGTTCTCGCGGCGTTCTTTCTTGCAGCGCAGCACACAGCCGCGCGAGGATTCAGCGCGGCAGCTGGCGCCGCGCTAGGGGTCGGTGCCGCGTTCAAGCTCTTCCCAATAGCGCTGCCTGTTGTGGTCTTAGGCCGTTGGGGCGCAAAACGCGCCACTCTCATGTTGGTGGCCGCAATCGTCACCTTCGGCGCACTGGCGCTGCCCTTTGCTGGGTTGGGGGAGAAGTCGTTCGGCTCGCTAGGCGTGTACAGCGCGACGTGGACGTTCAACCCGACCGGATGGGCATTGATCCGATGGTTCGTCGCAGCCGTTCTGTCCGGTGCGAGCGTGCCCGACTCGATTGAGTGGGCTCAGGCAGCGTATGTGCTCAATGGAGGAGTCCCCGGTTCAGATTGGGTTGCGCGGACCCAGCTCGTGGATGGCATAGCGAAGCTGCTCAGCGCATGCATCCTTGGCGGGCTGGTGATTTGGGGTTGGGCGCGCTCACTCAGCGTGGAGCACGCGACCGTCGTCATTATCGGCGCTCTGTGGCTGCTCTCTCCTGTCGTTCACCCGTGGTACCTGCTGTGGCTGCTCCCTGCGGCCTGCTGGGCACGGCACCCCGCCGCGCTCATTTGGTGCGGGATGATCTTCTTCGCGTACACCGCAAACGTCAACGCGACGCTTGGACTGCCGTGGGGAGTTCCGCTGTGGGCGACTCTCGCGCAGCTGATTCCGTGCATTTGCGGCCACGTTTTGACACGGCTAAACACGCGAACGTAATGTCTCTCTGAGTCCGATACGTACCTACCCCAGGTGTATCGGAGCGAATCACGCGCGCCGGCGGTGGATACATGAACGCGTTCCGAATCCTGTTCCTCATTGTGACCCTGTTCGGCAGTCTCTCTGTCGCAGCTGTCAACCTTGTCCCGAGTATCGTCGAGCGCCAAGCCGCGACGGCCCTAGAGGACCGTGCGTCACTCGAGGCGCGCCTGCTCGACGAGATGGAGAACTCCGCCCACGAGCGGCGAGCTGCCCTCGCAGACGGCGTGGCGCGATCGGAGTCACTCAAGCGCTCGTTGAGCACCCCAGCCGGCTTCAATCCGCCGCCACTCGACGCGATGTTCCGACAGGCTTCGTCTGCGACGTGGACTGATCACGCTACGGAGATAGACGCCCTCGCTCTCATGGATGCCACGGGAGCTCTCGTCGACGAGCGCTCGCGACTCGGGGCAATCGGCGTCAGTGACCTGCTGCAGGCGGCCTCATTGACCTCTCTTGAAGGGCAGCAGACACGATTTGTTGGCGTCGACAATCGCTTGTTCGCGCTGACGACCACTCCTGTGTTGGTTTCGGAGCGTCCGATGGGCGCTATCGTCCTGGTCGTTGAATACGACGACGACGCAATCGCGCGTCGGCGTTCGGGCCACGGTGCCTCCGCGGTCTATTTCGTAGACCGAGAGATCGCAGCGAGCAACCTGACATCGGGTGAGGCCACGACCCTCGCCGCGGCGACAATTCGACGCGCCGGGCCTGGCGCAATCGGTACCCCCAGCATGCTCCGCACGCGGGACACCGTCACGGCGGACGGGCTCAACTACCTGATCGCCCCCGTCCGCGTGGGTCAGATGGCTCCCGAAGGCTCCATCGGCGTGGTCGTCGTCGTGGAAGCCGAGGCCCCCCCGTCGGCGGTTATTGCCATTATCGCCGACGGTATCGCCAAGGGGACAGGCACCATGCGGATTTGGGTCATCCTCGTCGCCGGGCTCTTCGTGTTCTTCGCGGGTCTGCTGCTGCTCGACACCGCGCTGACTCAACAATCTCGAGAGCTCGGTCAGCGGATCAGTGATAGCGCCACCGCCAACGACCCCATTCCGCTGACAGTCGCCGCATACCCCGACTGGCTCAAGTCCGTTGCGGAGAACTTTAACGCGTTCCTTGAGGCGTACCGCTCCCACAGCCCCAGTGCGCGCAAGCAGCGGCACGAGAGCAGCGCGAGCATCCTGATCGACCCGTCTACCCAGCCGATTACTCTGCCCAAAGCCGAGGCCTCGCTCTCCGCGTCAGATGAAATGTGGAAGGTCGCATCCCCGGAAGCCCCTCGACCAAGCCGCGACGACAGCAGGGGGGGGCTGATCGACTTGGCGAGCGGCGAGAGCCCCCGCATGCGCCCGGTCACGGACGCCGTGCTCCCCGAGTTGGGCGCACCCAGCGATACCTTCGACGTTTCCGACATCGAGCTAGAGCCGGTCACCGTAGAAGAAGCCGAGGCGGAACTCAGTGGTGAGGCGGCGGCAACCGCCGGCAGTGCCAGCGCAGAGAAAACGCTGATGCTCGGCGCAGCAGAGGCGCGTGCGCTGCTCACAGAGGTCGAAACCAACGAAGACGGCAACAACCCAAAGGGGACGAGCGACGAACAGAACGGGATCACCAAACAGAGCAACGAGTTCAACGCCGCCGAGACGACAGATGTCGACTCCATGGCTGCTGATTTTCTCAAGACGATCTCCGGAGAGCACCCGGTCACTCGCTCCACCGAGCCGGACGCCGAGGCCCATTCCTCGTTAGAGCGACCCATCGCCGCCATGGATGATGTGCACCGGCTCGATGCGGACAGCACGGTGCGCAGGTGGGGAGATGAGGTGACTGGCACTCTCGGCGCGATCCAAGACGACGCTGATCCGCTAGAGTTCGACCTCGAAGACTACGAGACCGACGAAGACGACGAAGACGGCGACCTCGCGGACCCGTTAACCGCGAGTGACGAGTCCACGCCGGTGCCCACCGACAGCGATCGCTCTGTCGTCGACGGCACAACACCGCCACCGAGTGGCCTAGCAGAGGTTCCGCAGGCCCCAAACGAAGAGTCCGACCTGCTCACTCCACCCGACCTGCCCGTTCGCGAAGGTCAGGGAGATGAAGACGTTCAGGACGACGAGCGGATGCCAGACCCAAGCGGCTCCTTTCAGACGGTTGAGGAGAAGGAAGAGCGCGGCTTCCTGGCGAGTGACGACGAGGTCAGCCAGCTTATCTCCGCGATTCACACCGGTTCGCACGAGATTCCGCGAGACACCAAAGACAACACAACCGTCGAAGCGAAGGTTGATGACACCGACGTTGACGATCTGCTCGCAGAAGCCGACCGGGAGATCGCGTCGCGCGACCTGCACTCCGAGTCCGATGATCTGCTTGACGATTTCGAGCCGCTCGTGCCGGCAAGCGCCACCGTCCCACGAGTGTCGCTGGAGAAGCTCGCTGACCAAGCGCGGGAATCCGGCGACATGATGGCCGCTGCAGAGGCGAAGTTGCGGGCGCTTCGCCCCAACATGACGGGCGGTGCGACAGTTGTCGCAAGCGAGGGCGACCGCTCCCTCTTCGACGACTTCGTCAACGCCAAGAAGCAGTGCCAGCAGGACGTGTCACGGCTCACATTCTCGAAGTTCGTCGTGAAGCTCAACAAGAACCGCTCAGTGCTCACACGTCGCTATAGCTGTGACGAAGTGCGCTTCGAGGTCGTGATTCGAGACAACAACGTCACACTGAAAGCGACGCCCGTTCGCTAGCGGCGCAGCGCGCTCTACGCGTGCTTCTCAGCGTGGAGCAGGTATTCGACGTTGCCGCTCGGGCCATGAGTGTCGCAATCGACACCTCCGAGCAGCGTGTAGCCGATAGCCTCGACATCTGCGCGTACGCGGTCGATCGCAGCCGAGCGGATCGCAGCGTCACGTACGACGCCGCCCTTGCCGACGCCGCCCCGGCCGACCTCGAATTGCGGTTTTACGAGCGCGAGCAGCTGCCCGCCCTGCTTCATAAAGACGGTCGCGGGAGGCACGACCTTGTCGAGGCCAATGAACGAGCAATCGACGACGATGACGTCCACGGACTCGGGAATGTGCTGCTGTGTAAGCGCCCGCACGTTGGTTCGCTCTAACACGACGACCCGGTCGTCGGCGCGTAGCTTCCAGGCGAGCTGGCCATACCCGACGTCAACCGCGTAGACCTTCTTCGCCCCGCGTTGCAGCACGCAATCAGTGAATCCGCCGGTCGAGGCGCCAACGTCAAGAACCACCGCTCCAGCCACGTCGACGTTAAACGCGTCAAGAGCCTGGTGCAGCTTCAGGCCCCCTCGACTGACATATTGCAGTTGCGGTCCTGTCAGCACAACGGACGCTCCGACCGCAACCTGACTCGCCGGTTTCTGCGCCGGCATTCCGTCGACTTTCACTTGGCCCGACTCGATCAACTCACGAGCACGCTCGCGGCTTGCCGCGAGCCCGATCTCCACCATGTGCTTGTCGAGCCGACGTCGCTTCACTGCAGCGCTGCCTCAGCCCGAGACGCCACCCAGCGTGCGATCAGCGACAAGAACGATGTATCGCCGGGGAGTTGGTTCAAGCACTGGATCGCCGCTTTGGAGTCGTAGACCGCCCACTCGACAGCCAGAGGCGTACCGATGCGACACGCGATGTTGACCGCGCGCTCGTGCTCATCCACCTCGCCACCTGCCTCGACGACGTCGAGAATGTCGTCGCTCACCTGGAAGGCCGCCCCGAGAAAGCTGCCGTAATGACGTAACAGCCCGCACGCGAGTGGGCTCGCGTCAACCGCGACCCCACCAAGCTCGCAGGCCACCTGAAACAACGCTCCCGTCTTCTCCGCGTGCATTTGTCGCAGGGACGCCAACGTCTCGAATGTGGCCCCTATATCGCGCACCTGACCGGCGACCATTCCCTCGTGCCCCGCGGCCCTCGCTAGCAGCCCCGTCGCGCGTACCCGAGCGCGATCGGACAGCTCACCCTCTTCGGCGACCACGCGGAATGCTTCAGTGAGCAGCGCGTCACCTGTCAGGACCCCGACGGCGTCTCCGTGCAGCTTGTGAACGGTCGGCAGTCCGCGACGCTCGTCGTCATCATCCATCGCCGGCAGGTCGTCGTGAACGAGGCTATAGGTGTGCACCAGCTCCAGCGCGCATCCCATAACGAGGGCGCGGTCGAGCGCATGTTCGCTCTCGCCCGTTGCCTGACTGGCCGCCAAGACGAGGGCTGGCCGAAGCCGCTTCCCGCCGGAGTGCAGCGCGTGTCGCATCATCTCCGCGAGCGGTTCGGGGCCAGTCCATGATTCCGCGAGTCGTTCCAAGGCGGGATCGATGGACTCACGCAGTGTCGCCAGCTCGGCTTTCAAGTCGTCATCGAGTATTTCGGCCATGTTATTTTCGCTGCCAGTAGCCCCAGACGCGGCGGTCTCGGGCCACAAGTTTGTCGAATCCAGCTTGTTCAACCAGGGCGCGTTGGCCCGATCGAATCGTGTCGAACGCTGTTGGCTCATCGCTCAGCCTCGCCCAGCGCCCCCCTTCAAAAATCTCGGTGCTCTCGCCCCACTCGCACAGCTCAGCCTCTTCGAGCAGGGTGACCGCTTCCTCTCCCATAAACGTCACCCAATTGGCGACATAACGGAACTGGCCCCTGTTGAACTCCCGGCCAGGCCGCTCTGCCACTGGCCCGAGTGCCTCTTCGACGCCGTATCCAAGCCTGAGCATTGTCTCGCTCTCGCAATTTTGAATCGCGTTGTCGTCGGCGTCGTGGGCGTGCAACGATAGCGGCGCGGTGCCCCTCACCCACTCCCGCAGCAGCTCGGCGAGCGCATCATGCCGACCCTCGACCAAGGTGTTGGGGATGCGAACATCCACGTTCGTCACGTAAACGCCCGAGTACGGATGTAGCCCCGCTCCGAATTCGCAGCGCTGCCCGTTCGGCGCGTCCAGTCGCCAGCGGGCGCTTTGGTGAAATCCAGCGCCCGTGTGCGCATCGATCAGCTCCGCACGAGCGCCGGCCAGCGCCACCGCTCGGGCTCGTGGGGCGACCAGGTCGGTGAAGCTCTCAAAGCCAGCGCCTGTGAAGGCTTCGACGTCCCGGACAAGACCCGCATGACGACCGCTATCAAGCAAATCCTCTCGGGTCGTCAGCCGTACATACAGTGTGTGTTCGCGCAGTCGCATGGCACTACAATGCTAACAGGGGGTGACCGGGTGCCACAGCGCCCCGCGCGGCGTCAATGCTCCATCCATCGATACGCTTTTTGGTGGCTGCGGATCGTCGGCTCGGGCGCCGCGCCTAGACGAATCGTGGCTGCGTTAGGTACAGCCCCTTTCATCATGCGTAATCGCTTCACAACTCAGCTGCTTGGTCAGCATTCGTCGTTTTACTGTCTGTCGGTTAGCTCCGGTTTCCACGCGGTCGGCGCCGCGCTCATCGTGGTCTTTGCAGCGATTACGAATGGATGCACGCCGTTGCCACCGCGCGATGCCGCGTGGCCGGATGCTCAGGTCGCGGATAACGCAGACGCGAGCCTGCGGCCGGAGAGGGTCGAATCGTCATTCACCCCGCCGAACGACTGTCCGTTCGCACTCCGAGCCACGGATGGGCACGAAACACGCGTCACCTATCTGACCCCGGACGACGTAGACGCTCAGCTACGTGTCTTCACTAGTGGCGTGTGGGATGACGGAGGGGTTGTCGTGCGACATGAACTCCGAGATCGGCGGGGCTTCGAGACAGGGCACGCGCGGTACCGGTGCGACGCTCGCGGACTATCCCTGGAAGCGCTCGTGGCAGACGACCAAGCCATCGTGTTCGCTCCGCCGCTGCTGGTCTACCCTTCGGTGGCGACCAGCCTCGCGAGCGTCGGCGTCGCGACGATCAACGACTCGGTCCACGCTTATACTCACACTCTCAGCGCCCGCGCTGTCGCTCCTCTGCTCGAACTGGAGGCGGACGCTGGTCCGTGGATGGAAGCGGCCTACGTCCTCGAACTACGCGGAGACGGAGACGGAGACGGAGACGGAGACGAATCCGCTCCTGACGCACGTTGGGAGGGCACCAGCACGTGGACGGTTCTATACGGCGTTCCGGTCCCGGCACGGCGTCAGCTCGACATCACCGATGGCGCAACCACGACCCGTGTCACGGAGGTGGCGACGACGATCCTTCCGTAGCCGGCGACACGTAGCGCTCCACGACGACGGAGCCGTCACGCTCGAAGCGCATACGAGTCAACTCATCGACGAGCGCGTCGCCGTCGAAGACCCACGGGCGGCGCGTCTCCTGATCGGCCACTGAACGACACATGAGCACGACTCTCAGAGGTCCGTCGCTCAGCACCTCGCAGATGTCTGCGCCGGTCTCTACTCCATCACGCGAGCGGCTCAGGCTGTGACCATCCCAGCGCACCCCCCACTCACCCTCGACCCCAGCCAGGGTTGCCCGGTGCACGAAGGCCCCGATGAGTCTCTCGGAAGCCGGTGGCCCGACTTCCACTGGATCCGACGCCGGCTCTGACTCCTCGATCACGACCAGCGGCGATGGTGGATCTGACGAGCACCCGAGCGAGCCAAGGCCTGGTAACACCAGCGTCAACGCCAGTCGGAGCCGGCCAGCGGTGGTAGCGCAGAGAATGTAGGAGGGCGGAGACGTCATCAGATCTAGACGGAGAGAGAGAAACCAACACCGCGAACTCTCAGACACTACCCGGCCGGTCAACTGCAACCGGCGGCCGCGAAGCGCTCACGTCTGGCAGCGCGCGCACCAGAACGTCGAGCGGCCGGATTGCACGCGGCGTTGCACAGGCAGTTCGCACACCACACACGGCGCTCCATCTCGACCGTAGACCTCGAAGACGGTGCCGGCGCCCCCTCCCCCATCTCCCATGTAGGCGATCTCATCACCGGCTTCGTGTTGAAGCACAGCCTCGATGAGCACCGGCCACGCCTCGGCCAGTGCCACCCACTGCACGTCAGTCACTTGCTTCGCGCGCTTGTTCGGCTCGATGCCCGCTCGAAAGCAGAGCTCTGATGCGAGGATGTTCCCGATACCGGCGACGCGTTCCTGCTCCATGAGCGTTGGCTTGATGGCGCGACTGCTGCTCTCCACTCGAGCGCGCCACCACAAGGCGTCTCGAACCTCAGGATACGGCTCCGGGCCGAGCTTCTTGGCATGAAAAAACGCCGGCAGTGCGTCGCGCAGCATGACGAAGACTTCGCCGAGCCTTCGAGTATCTGCGAACGAAACGGCCGCGCCGTTGTCGAATGTCATTGTGAAGCGCGACTTCTTCGCGAGCGCTTCGGGGATCAGCTTCCCCGTCATGCGAAAATGGAACACAAGCGCCCTATTCTCTGTTTCCATCACCGTGTACTTTGCACGGCGCGACACGTTCACGACAGTCTCGTTCGCAAGCGACGGCACCAACTCCTCGCCCATGCGTATGATCTTCGGGTCAAGGACGTCGACCGACACGAGGCTTGCGCCCTCGCTCCAACGCCTCACGTTGCGCGTCATCAGTTCAACTTCAGGAAGCTCTGGCACGTTATGTCCTTGAATCGCTTTGAAACTTTCGCCATCGGCGTGGTGTCTCTCTCCGCGCTTGGCGCCGCTCTTCTGGTCTCCCCCGCGGTCTTCGCGCAAGAGGAAGGCGGGGATGCGGCGCTTATCGCGGGGTACGCGTTCGTCGAATCAGGTGATCTCGCGGGCGCCGAGCGCGTGTTTGAGGGGCTCCTGCAAATCGACCCAAGCTACGGCGCCGCACACGCCGGTCTGGCGAGCGTGCACGCGAGTCGCGCCGAGTGGGCCAGCGCGGCCGAAGACGCAGAGACGGCAATTCAATACGACGACAGCATCCCCATCGCTCACACCATCCTTTGCCGAGCCCGCGTCGTCAGGGGCCAGTACCGCACGGCAGCCACGGCGTGTACGCGAGCCATCTCGCTCGATCCCGACGATCCGATAGCCTACGCATCGCTCTGCGCCGCACAGCTCGCGCGGTACCGGTGGAGCGATGCATCGGACGCCTGTAGCGCTGCGCGTACGGTCGACCCGGATCTGGCAGGTCCCGCGTGGCGACACGGCGTAGCCCTGGCGCAGCTCGGGCAATTGTCCTCTGCCGAGAGCGCGTGCGCAGCGGCACTGCAGGTCGCTCCAGACGACCCCATGAGTAGCTATTGCATGGGGTCTGTTCAGTTGAGCCGGCAGAATTACGGGGCGGCACTGCAGAGCTGCCGCGAAGCGGTCTCGGTCGGGCCAGGCAACGCACTCGCCTTCTATTGTCGCGGCATGGCGCAGCTTGGAGTCGGCTCTGCGGCTGACGCCACCAGCGACTGTTCTCGTGCGGTCGAGCTCGCTCCGTCAGAGGCACTTGGACATTTCTGCCTTGGGCGTATTGAGCGGGAGTTTGGCACCGCCGAGAACGCGGCGCAGCACCTGATGCGCGCCCTTGAGTTGAACGACGCCCTCATTGAAGCGCGCGGAACCCTCGGCGACGTGTTGACGAGCGCTGGGCAACTCGAAGCCGGTGAGACTTGGTTACGCGATACGCTCGAGCGCCAGCCCTCCCCAGATCGGCATGCCATGCTGGGCTTCAACCTCTTCCTACAGCGCCGCTTTGAAGACGCGCTCGCCAGCTATCAGGCCGCGGAGGCGATTCGCCCAAGCGACGCGCGGCAGCTGACCAATATGGCCGCCTGCTACCAAGGGATGCAGGATTATGAGTCCATGTACGCGATGTTCGATCGGGCCGCTGGCGTCGATCCCCAGAACCCGCGATGGCCGATGGCGGCTCTCGATGCGGCGCTCGCGCTCGGTCACTACGCGCAGGCGCTCCGAGTCGCGGAGCTCTCCGTTGAGAGCTTCCCGTCGCACCCCGGACTTAGCGTAGCGCACTGCACGTCGATGGTGCGCGTGAGCCGCCTCATCGAGGCCGAGCCCCTCTGTGTTCGCGCTGCCGCTACGGCGACGACAGACCCGGAGCCACAGCTCATGCTCGGTGTAATCCACATCGAAGGGCAGCGGCCAATTCAAGCAGAAGAAGCGTTGCGCTCGGCGATCACCCGCGGCGCAAACGACGGCTATGTCTGGTCGAATCTCGGTAGCGCCCTCATCGGTCAGGGTCGTAATGATGACGCGATCAATGCGCTGCAGACCGCCACCGCTCAGGGGCCGGACCTTCCCCATGCGCACTTCATGCTCGGCACGGCCTACGCGAACACCGGACAACAGGACGCCGCCAACCAGTCGTTCTGTCGTGCCGCCGATCTGGAGCCGAACCGAACGGCGTTCACTTCGCGTTGTTCCCGGTAGCGAAGCGCGGAGCTCTGACCGCAACATTCGTCGCCGACACAGTGCGTCGATGGCTGAGCATTGGTTCTTGGGAGAACTGCTGCTAGAGCGCGCGCGGCTCCCCACTTACGTTAGTGAACATCATGTCGAACGCGCTGGAACCTCAGATTCAACGTATCGGTCAGCAGATCTTCTCAACGATGCCGAAGGATTCCCCTTCGGTATTCAAGAAGGACTATTGGAACGGCAAGGTCATGGAATGGTCGATGCGCGACGAGGCCTTTAAGGTCGAGATGTTCCGCTTCGTCGACGTGTTCCCGGTACTTCGGTCTTCGGAGTCGATCGCGCGCCACATTCAGGAGTACTTCTGCCGACCCGATCAGGACTTCCCAGCGTGGATCCAGCTCGGCTTGAAGACCGTATCGCCCGGCTCGCTTATCGCGAAGACTGCGGCCAAGGCCATCGATGTAAACATCAAAGGCATGGCGCAGAGTTTCGTCGCCGGCGAGGATGGAAACGACGCCCTGCCCCGAATCAAGAAGATGCGAAAGAGCGGGCTCGGCTTCACCATCGACCTGCTCGGCGAGTCGACGGTGAGCGAGGCAGAGGCTGACGACTACGCGAGACGATACACCGAGCTCATTGATCAGCTCGCTGACGCAGCGGAGAAGTGGCCCGAAGACCCGATCCTCGACCGCGACCACCTCGGCGCGATCCCAAAGGTGAACGTCTCGGTGAAGGTGTCCGCGCTCTTCTCGCAGATTGATCCGGTCGACCAGCAAGGGTCGATCGCGGGTATCTCCGCTCGTCTCGTTCCGATCCTTCGCAAAGCGAAAGCGCGCGGGGTCTTCGTGAACCTCGACATGGAGCAGTACGAGACCAAAGAGCTCACGCTCGCCCTCTTCCGGAGTATTCTGGAGTCGCCCGAGTTCGCCGACTGGAACGACGCCGGCGTCGTGATCCAAGCGTACCTCCGCGACAGCCTCGCCGACACGCGCGCGCTTTGCGCGTGGTCGAAGGGCCGCGGGAACCGCATCACCGTGCGTCTCGTGAAGGGCGCATACTGGGACTACGAGACCATCCACGCGCAGCAGTACGGGTGGACGATCCCCGTCTACCAGAACAAATGGGAGACGGACGCGAACTACGAAGAGTGCGCCAAGGTGCTGCTCGACCACCACGAATGCGTGAGCACGTCGATCGCGAGCCACAACGTTCGGTCGATGGCGATGGCGATGGCCTACGCGGAGTCTCTCGGCCTTCCGCCCGCTGCCCTCGAAATGCAGATGCTCTACGGCATGGCCGAGCCTATGAAAAAAGGCCTGCATAAAATGGGCTATCGCGTTCGCGACTACCTACCCGTTGGCGAGCTGGTGCCCGGGATGGCCTACCTCGTGCGCCGCTTGCTCGAGAACACATCGCAGGAGGGGTTCCTGCGCGCGAAGTTCGCCGAGAAAGTGGACCCAGCGATTTTGCTGAAGCCGCCGGCGGCGAGTGAGAAGGATGTCGCTGACCCGACGCCACAGTCGACCTTCGTCAATGAGCACCACGCCGACTTCGCGCACGCTCACCAGCGAGCGAGCTTCGCGGCAGCCATCGAGACAGTACGGGGGCAGCTCGGCCAACACTACGACATGGTCATCGGCGCGGAGAGACGGCGTGGTGAGAGCGCGTTGTACTCCCACAACCCCGCCCGCAGCGACGAGCTCGTCGGCACGGTGGCCTGCGCCACCATAGAGGACGCCGAGGACGCGATACGCGGCGCCTACGAAGCCTTCCCAGCGTGGGCGACGACACCGGTGGAGGAGCGCGCTGCTCTCTTGCGGGCGCTCGCCGAGGAGATGCGACGCAGACGAGACGAGATCTCGGCCTGGATGGTCTTCGAGGTCGGCAAGAGCTGGCGCGAGGCCGACGCGGACACCGCCGAAGCCATCGATTTCTGTGATTACTACGCGCAAGAGGCCCTCAGGCGCATGTCGCCCGAGGTGCTCGGGCACTACCCTGGAGAGGCGAACACGCTCACCGCACAACCGATGGGAGTGGGCACGGTGATCGCGCCCTGGAACTTCCCCTTCGCGATCCTCGCCGGCATGGCGACCGCCGCGGTCGTCACGGGCAACTGTGTGATCATGAAGCCCGCAGAGCAGTCGCCCGTTATTGCGGCGAAGCTCTTCGAGATGATGCAGGCGGTGGGCTTCCCGCCCGGCGTTGTTCAGTTCCTACCGGGCATCGGTGAGAGCGTGGGTGCTCACCTTGTCGACCACCCGTGGACGCGTTTCATCGCGTTCACCGGCTCCCGTGGTGTCGGCCTGAGCATCCTCAAGAGCGCGTATACCACTGGCCCCGATCAGCCCGGCGTGAAGCGCGTTATCTGCGAGATGGGCGGAAAGAACGCGATCATCGTCGATGACGACGCCGACTTGGACGAAGCAGTCAAAGCGGTCGTGCACTCGGCCTATGACTTCCAGGGTCAAAAGTGTTCCGCATGCAGCCGCGTGATCGTTCTACCGGAGAATTACGACGCGTTCGTGACCCGCCTCGTGGAAGCGGTGAAATCGCTTCCCGTCGGCGCGCCCGATGATCCCACGTTCGGATACGGCCCGGTCATTGACGCGGATGCTCTCGCCAAGGTGAACGAGTACATCGCGATTGGCCGCGAAGAAGGCACCGAGCTCTTTGTCGGTGATGTCCCGTCGGGCGGACACTACGCGCCTCTCGGGCTCTTCGCGGATATCGAGGCCACCCATCGATTGGCGCAGGAAGAGGTCTTTGGCCCCGTGCTCGCGGTGATGCGAGCGCGGGACTTCGACCACGCTCTCGAGATCGCAAACGGGACGAGCTATGCGCTCACAGGAGGCGTCATCTCGCGCTCCCCCGCGAACCTGGACAAGGCGCGCAGGCTCTTCCGGGTCGGCAACTTGTACATCAACCGCGGCTGCACCGGAGCGTTGGTGTACCGGCAGCCCTTCGGCGGATTCAAGTTCAGTGGTATCGGCGTAAAGGCCGGCGGCCCCCACTACCTCAGCCAATTCGTTGAGGAGCGCGCGATCTCCGAGAACACGATGCGACGGGGTTTCGCGCCGGATATGTGAGGCCATCGAGCGCTCGCGAAGGGGGTCACGGGAGCTGAGGCGCGCTGCGATTTCCAGCCGTCATTGCTTCCCAACTTGCCGCGCGGTGCCTACTATCGCGTCATCTAGAACCTGTGTGACCGCTTCCGTTGGCGGCGACGCACCACGCTTACGGTGAAGGTAATGAACCCGCACGCACACCCGACCGACTATCCGAACCACCAGCAGCAGGCCGCTGCGCGCGCTGCGGCCCAGCAGGGCATGAACAATATGCCGGACGCATATCGTGGCCAGGGTCACGATGCAGAGGCGCAGCAGCGCTTCATGACCAGCGTTTTTGCGTGGATGACCATGGGCCTCGGCCTTACAGCCGTCGTCTCCTGGTTCACGTACAGCACCGGGCTGATCGTCACGTTGGCGCCGTATCTGATGTACTTGTCGTTCGCGACGCTGGGCCTGGTAATCGGCCTGTCCATGCTGCTGCACCGCATGAACTCCGCCGTAGCGACGGCCGGGTTTCTGCTCTACGCGGCGCTGAACGGCCTCACGTTCTCCATCATCTTCGCGGTGTACACGATGGGGTCGATCGCTCAGGTCTTCCTCGTGACGACGATGACCTTCGGCTTCATGGCCGTCTACGGATGGACCACAAAGAAGGACTTAACCCGCATGGGTAGTCTCATGTTCATGGGGCTCATCGGCATCATCATCGCCGGCATCGTGAACATGTTCATCGGCAGCACGTTGCTCGACTTCGCGATCTCCTGCATTGGCGTCGTGGTGTTCGTTGGTCTGACCGCTTGGGACATGCAAAAGCTGAAGCGCATCAGCGCGAACGGGTTCGCGGACGGTGAGTCGGAACGGAAAATGTCGATCATGGGCGCACTCACGCTCTACCTCGACTTCATCAACCTCTTCCTCTCGCTGCTGCGGCTCTTCGGCGGCCGCCGCTAGACGCCTGAATACGATGGTAAAGAAGGCCTCCGAGCGCGAGTACGCGCCCGGGGGCCTTCGCCGTTTTGGTCGTTGGACGCCCGACGTTCCTGCCACGTTTCCGGCCCGGTCGTCATTGCACGCTTGTGTGACGCGTCTCGCTGCATAGGTTCCGCAGCACACAACCCCGACTCAACCCCGACTCACCCCGAGAGGATTCCGTGGCAGTAACTGAGATCACCGACGACACATTGGAAGCCGAAGTCCTCGGCTCCGAGCTCCCCGTACTCATCGACTTCTACGCTGATTGGTGCGGCCCTTGTAAGCGACTGGCTCCGATACTGGACCAGCTCTCCGAAGAGTACGACGGCACGGTCAAGTTCGTGAAGGTCGACGTCGACAAGAACCCGGGAACGTCACAAGCGTTTCAGGTGAAGTCGATGCCGACAATGATCCTGATGAAGGACGGCCAGCCAGTCGACGGCATGGTCGGAGCACAGCCAAAGGCAGCGATCGAAGAGATGCTCGCAAAGGTCGCGTCAAAGCCTGCGCCCATCACTGGAGCGAAGCCCTTCGACGCGCAGAAGCTCAAGCTCACCATCGAGGCGGAGATGGCCATCCCGGTGGACCTGCGCGAGAGCCAGCATTACGACCGCGCGCACCTGCCAGACGCGATCAACATTCCCCGCGAAGAGCTAAGCGACCGCGTGAGCGAGATGCGCGCACCTGGCTCGGTCTTCGTGCTCTACGATCGCACCGACGAAGGCGTCGCAGAGCTTGCGACCGGCCTTGCTGCAGACGGCGTAAAGGCAGGATTCCTCAGTGGAGGGATGCTCGGCTGGGAAGGCGAGATGCTGCCCGTCGTGAAGCCCTAACGCGCCGAACGCTACTCCCAGCGCAGAAGTTCTTCGCCGGACTCGACCGGGCCCTCGTCGGCTGTCCATGACAGCAACGTCCTGGGCTCGGTCCCCTCCCAAACGATTGGGTAGAAGAACTTCATCACCTCGATGAGGCCGATGGTTTGACCCGGCTGTATCGCCTGCCCTGGCGACACAAAGTCGAGTTCATCAGGCGACGGGCGGCGATAGAATTGCCCGTCCATCGGAGCCACATACGGCTCGCCAGCGTGCTGCTCCTCCGCGCTCAGCGCGATGCCTGCCGACCCAGCATCCGTGACAGTCTGCACGTCGAGCAGCGCTTCCCCATACTCGCGGCCTCGGCCGCGTTCTTTAGCGTGCAGCGTGTTCACTCGGCCGCTCACGCTCTCCGGCACGAGCAGTTCGTGGCGTGCCCCGAGGATGCTCACCTCGCCAATGCGTTGATTGGCGGACAACCAGTCCCCAACGTGCACGCTCAGAGAAACCGCGCCTAGCTTGGGGGAGCGGAGCGTCGTGGTGTCATCCGCGACGGCTTTTAGACAGGGCAACTTCATCGCAGCACCTCCAGATCGTGCAATGACCATATGCGCGGGTTCTTGATGCGGCGCACGCCCGCGGCTTGGTAGCTCATCTCGACGATCGTCTCGAGGTACGCTCGCACCTCGCCTAGGTGCACGATCTCGTCGGTGTCCATCTGCCGCGCAGATGCGTACGGATCCATGTCGGCTTCAATGCGCTCCTCAACAGCCTTCATGCCGGCCTGCACCTTCGCTCGCTCTTCCGGGTCCGTGGCCGTGATGTTGAAGTCGTCGTCCAATCGCGTGCGATACGCGCCAATCGCGAGGGTCTTGCCCTCCATCACGGCGAGCCGCGTGATCGGCGTCGAGAGCTGCAGCACCGGGTCATAGGGCATCCCCGCCATGGCGTAGAAGCCGGCACCGGACGCCTTGCGCAGCAAGACGGTGATCATCGGCGTTGTGTTGGTGCTGTTCGTATAAATCAGGCTGCTACCGTAGCCGAGCAGGCCCTGCTTCTCAGCCTCAGTGCCGATATCGAAGCCACTGATATCCTGTAGCCAGACGATTGGGAGCCCATCGTCGTTGCAGGCGCGACTGAAGGCGGCGAGCTTCGCGACACCCTCGCGGTACAGAATTCCTCCCGCGCGCTTGCGGCCGGGTTGGGTCGGGTGATCGTAGAGGCCTTGGTAGTTCGCGCAGATCCCAACGTAGAGGCCGGAAATCTTCGCGACGCCCGTAATCACCTCGTGACCCACGTGCGGCATGACCTCCCAGAAGCGGCTGTCATCGATCACACGCGCGATCGCCTGGCGGACGTCGTAGGGAGCCGTTGATTCGACGGGGATGACCTGCGCGAGCTCTTCGGGCTCGAACGCTGGCTCCACCGGGTCTTCGCCCGCTCGATAGTACGGAACCGCGCTGGTGGGCAGCCGCGTGATCTCTTGGCGGATCAGATCGAGGCACGTGGGATCGTCCGGCGCGCGCTCGTCTGCGCAGTTCGACAAATGCACGTGAACGTCCGCGCCCCCAATATCGAGCGACGACAGGTTCTGGCTCTTGGCGCCCTGGATAAGCGCAGCTCCGGCGATCACCATGTACGCCTGCTCGGTCATGTACACGCGGTCGGAGATGATCGGCATGTAGCCGCCGCCGGCAATACAGTCCCCGAACACCCCCGCGATCTGAGGCACGCCCGCCGCGGAGAGTCGGCTGTTCATCGTGAAGATGTGGCCTGCGCCGCGTGGCCCAGGAAACGCCCGCGCCTGTTCCGGCAAGAAGAGACCCGAGCAGTCGACGAGGTAGAGCACCGGGATCTTGAGCCGAAGCGCGATCTCTTGGGCACGGATAATCTTCTCAGGTGTGCGCGGCCACCAGGAGCCCGAGGCGACCGTGTTGTCGTTCGCGATGCAGACGACCCAACGACCGTCGATCGGCACGAAGGCGGTGACCACACCCGCGGCTGGCGATGGGCGACCGTTTTCACCGCCGAAGGTCTCGCCGTAGTTCACAAAGGTGCCGATTGTGCGCACCTTGTCGACGTCATCGGCGATGTGCGCGACGCGCTCCCAGGCCGTCATTTTGCCTTTCGCGCGCACGCGCTCATGGTATTTTTCGCCCCAGCCGAGCTTCACCTCGGCGCGACGCTCGTCGAGCTTCGCGTCGAGCGCTGCCATGCGCTCACGCTGGTCCGGCTTGGCGTCGTTGTCTCGGAGCTCTGCTCCTATTGGCGTTTGAATGACCTTGGCCATGCGCCCTGCGTGGTTTTGCGGCTGCGTTGCGAGCCGTAGTTATCGAAGTACTTAATTAAGTGTTTACGCAACCACTTAACGAAGTGGTTGTTAACTAGTTCACAACCAGCGCGCTACGTGCCGCCCAGTACGTCCGGATGATCCAGCAGGTATTGGCAGTTGTAGTTGCCGCTCGCGAAGTCCGCTTCTGCCAATATCGCTGCATGAAGCGGCAATGTCGTTGGCACCCCCACGATCTCAACCCGATCGATTACGGAGCGAAGCGCCGCGACCGCTTGCTCTCGCGTATCGGCGTGCACCAGCAGCTTGCCGATCATCGAGTCGTAGTGCGTCGGGATCTTGTACCCAGGACGCACGTGCGAATCGAGGCGAACCGTCGCACCCTCGACATCCGTCGGCACGGAGAAGGTCTCCACCAACCCCGGCGCGGGCCGGAAGCCCTGCGATGGGTCCTCTGCGTTGATGCGCAGCTCGATCGCGTGACCTGTCCACTCGATATCTTCCTGCTGCAGCGTCAGCTTCTCGCCGGACGCAATCCGTAGCTGCCAGGCGACCAAGTCCACGCCGGTGATCAACTCGGTCACGGGGTGCTCCACCTGAATCCGCGTGTTCATCTCCATGAAGTATAGCGAGCCGCTCGCATCCATCAGGAACTCGATCGTCCCCGCGTTGCGATAGCCAATCGTGCGCACCGCCTCACGAATGCGTTCGCCCAACTCCGTGCGCACGGACGGGTCGAGGCCGTTCGCAGGTCCCTCCTCGATCAGCTTCTGGTGGTTCCGTTGAATCGAGCACTCTCGCTCGCCGAGGTGCACAACGTTTCCGTAGTGGTCGGCTAAGACCTGGAACTCGATGTGGCGCCCGCCGACGATGAACTTCTCTAGGTACAAATCCGCGTTACCAAACGACTTCTCTGCTTCCCGCGCAGCGTCGTTGAACGCCTTCTCAACGCCGCTTTCGTCGTCGACGCGGCGCATCCCTTTACCGCCACCGCCAGCCGTCGCCTTTAAGAGCACCGGGTACCCAAACTCCTCGGCGAGGACCTTCGCTTCGGCGACCGTGTGCACAAGGTCGTCAGAGCCCGGCATCACTGGCAAGCCAGCCGCCTTCATCGTTTCACGCGCGTTCGCCTTATCACCCATCTTCTCAATGGACTCGGCGAGCGGGCCTATGAAGACGAGCTTCTGCTGGGTGCATCGCCGAGCAAACTGCGCGTTCTCTGAGAGAAAGCCGTAGCCGGGGTGAATGGCCTGACACTCCATCTGAATCGCCGCCTGTAAGAGCGCGTCCTGATCGAGGTAGCTTTGCGCGCTCGGTGCCGGCCCTAGACACACCGTCTCATCGGCCTCTTCAAGATGTGGCGATCCCACATCTCCTTCGCTGTACACAGCGACGGCCTTCGCTCCCACGGCGTGGCAGGCGCGGATAATGCGCTGAGCAATCTCGCCACGATTCGCGACCAATACCTTTCGGAACACTGCTGCCTACCGTCGTGAAATATCGAAGTGGCCGACACGCTGTCACGCGCATCGGAACGGGTCAAAGGGGTTGGCAGAGATGAGTCTATGAGCGCGGCTCAGACCCGCCAGGGGCAAGCCGCTGGACCTCGCGTAATCGCCGGTGATTTCACTCGGTGGGGCTGGGCAGGTCGTCTCAGATGAGTGGCTGCGGATTTGTGGGTCCCCGGGTTTGACGGACCATCCCAAGGTGCTCGTCACCCGGGTCCGTGCTGGTCAAACGGGCCTCATCTCTGCCATATGTTCCGCCAATTCCAGTCAGCCAACGAAGCCGCATGACGCACTCGCTCAAACTTGATCCTGGCCAACAAGTCTCCATTCGCGCGAAGCTCGCCAGCGAGGGGTTCGCGTTCAGCCAGCCAGACCACACGTTCTGGCAAGGGCGAGGAGATGGCGCGGTGATCTCGTTCTACAAGAGCGGGAAGGTCGTCGTTCAGGGCAGCGGAGCCGACCAGTGGGCAGACACGCTCACCGGAGCGGGAGCTAAGCTCGTCAAGTCGGCCGCGCCGCGGGCCAAAGGAAGTAAAACAGCGGCCAGCCGCGTGCCAGCCTCCGGTGAGCCCTTCGGGCCAGGGATCGCGAAGCTGCCCAAGCCGGTCCCGAACGCATGGATCGGCATCGATGAGACAGGCAAGGGCGACTACTTTGGCCCGCTCGTTGTCGTCGCCGCTCGCGTCGAGATGTCGCAGCTGCCGCTCCTCAAAGAGCTTGGGGTCGCTGACAGCAAGAGCCTCAACGACAAGCTGGCGCTCCGCATCGCCGATGACCTCCGCGAGGTCGTGCCCTTCTCGGCAGTTGTGCTGCTCCCACCCGGCTACAACGACCTCTACGCTAAAATCCAAAATCTCAACCACCTGCTCGCCTGGGCGCACGCCGAGTCGGCCGAAGACGTGCTAGGCAAGACCGACGCTGAACTGATCATCTCTGACCAGTTCGCCAAGGCCAACCTCGTCGGTCGGCGCTTGAAGGAACGAGGCAAGCAATGCCGCTTCTTCCAGCGCACCAAAGCGGAGGACGATCCCGCCGTCGCGTGCGCCTCTATCCTCGCACGCGCCATCTTCCTCCGGCAGCTCGACCAGCTCGGCCACGAATTCGGCATGACCCTGCCCAAGGGCGCTAGCGGACCCGTACTCGCTGCCGCCAAACGCATCGTCCAGGAACGGGGCGCCGTAGCCCTAGCAGACGTCGCCAAGCTCCACTTTAAGACAACCGAGAAGGCACAGCGCTGAGGGAGTCGGTGCTGCTCGATTGCTCCCGACGGAGCTCGTTGTCGATTTCCTTTGTTGGGAGCGGAGGCGACTCGGTTTAGGGTGTTGGGCCGCTCGCGATTAGAATATCTCGCGGCTCGATCACGTCTATTGGGTGCCTCGTTACCCCCGGGATCATGATGAGACACGCTCGACAACTTGCCGGAACCTCTGCGCGATATTTCGCGTTGGTGGCGTTCGTCGTGTCGCTGGCGCTGGTTCAGGTCGCCTCCGCGACGACGCTCGCCCCGGGCAGTACAGATGCTGTCATGCTCACCGGTACCGCGGGCGGCGACATGCGGGCGGTGCGCTTTGGCAATACCGACTCCGGGTTCTGCACAGGCTGGATTTCCAGCACACCCAGCCACGTCGTGACGCTCGACAGCGATTTCGCAGGCCTCGTTCTCGAGGTGAACGCACCCGCTGACACCACCCTCGTCGTGCTCGGCCCCAACGGCACGCGCTGCAATGACGACACCTCGGACGACAACGAAAACCCTCGTATCAACGGCAGTAGCTGGCCCGCCGGCGAGTATCGCATCTACGTCGGCGCCTACGACGAAGGCCAACGCGTCCGCTACACGCTGACGATCCGACCCCTTTAGAGCCTCCTCCTTCGCGTTTGCGGTTGCATCTGGCGCCGTCCGGCGTAAATCACCGGCCATGGTGTCTTCGTTTAAAGTTGAGAACATTCTGATTGATCCTCCTGTCGTGTTGGCACCGATGGAGGGGGTGACCGATCGTGCGTTTCGCGGGATCATTCGTGAGCTAGGCGGAGTGGGACTGACGGTGACGGAGTTCGTAAGCTCAGAGGGGCTGACGCGCGACATTAAGGACGCGTGGCGCATGGCCGAGCTAGATCCGGAGGAGCATCCGGTCGCGATTCAGATTTATGGGCGCGACCCTGGGCGCATGGCCCAGGCCGCAAAGCACTGCGAGGGCCTCGGTGCCGACATCGTCGACATTAACCTCGGTTGCCCTTCGAAGCGGGTGACGAGCGGGTGCAGTGGATCAGCGTTGATGCGTGAGGTGGCGGTCGCGGACGACATCTTCAAGGCCGTGCGCGACGCGATCACGATCCCAATGACAGTGAAGATGCGGCTGGGCTGGGACATGCAGAGCGTCAACGCAGCGGAGGTCGCGGCGATGGCGGAGGAGCGCGGCGCGGCGATGATCACCGTGCATGGGCGGACGCGCTGCTGCTTCTACAAGGGCACGGCGAAGTGGGATCTGATCGCCGAGGTAAAGCGCGCGATCACGGTTCCGCTTTTGGTCAACGGCGACATTCATAGTCCGGAGACGGCCTACGAGGCACTTCGGCAGTCTGGCGCGGACGGCGTGATGGTGGGGCGCGGAGTGATGGCGGACCCATGGACGCTGTCTCGCATCAGCGCGGACATGCGCGGTGAGTCGATCGTGGAGCCGACGCTCGAAGACCGGCGTTTGCTGCTGCACCGGTATCTTGACCGCATGCACGCAGGCGAAGGCGGCCCGATGAACCGACGCACACTCGCCAAGCTCCGAAAGGTGCTCGGATACTTCTCCAAGGGCATGTACCAGGCGTCCGCTCTACGATCCGACGTGCAAGATGCGGAGACGGTCGACGAGGCGCGCCGCATCGTCGACGCCTTCTTCGAGAAGCAGGAAGACGTGGGGCAGCTGCCGGTCGCCCAACGTATCAAGACGCAGCGCGGCTTCGCGTAAGCACCGACGGCGCTTGCTCTAGCAGCGGCGCTCGTAGCATCCCGTCGCGACGGCCTCGCCTATCGACGACGCGATGGCGTCGGTCAGCGGTTGGATCGCGAGCGCCACGTCGGGTTCAATCGGAATGGTCATCGCGAGCTCTTCCCAGGCGAACTGGGAGTCCTCGCCGCAGCCGGACCAGAGTGAGTAGCCCCAGCGCGCGGGCCCGTCAGCGCGCCAGACGTCGACATAGATGTGGGACTCGCCGCAGGCCACGTGATACGCGGCGTCGATGTACCGCGCATCGTGCAGGAGTGATGCATCAACGGACATCGCGGGGTGGTCAGCGAGCGACATCGCGAGAGCGTCTGCGAGGAGCTCGTAGGCTTCGGGATCCTCGAGGTTCAGCCCGACGTCTTTGAACGAGATGAGGTCGAAGTCGGCGGCCCCGTGCACGTCGACGAGATAGGGTGAGTACGTGTGGCCTCCGCCCTCCTCCGCCTGTGTTTCCGCGAGCGCGGCTGTGTCGACGGCGTGCTCGCTTCCGGAGCTCTCGCTTGTCCCGCTCGGCTCCACGCTCGGATGCTCTCCGCGCTGGATCAGCAAAAATCCGGCTGCGATGGCCGCCAGTGCGGCGAGGCGCAGGACTGCCGAACGCGGGCCGCAGCAGGGTCGCAGATTGGCGAGCGTTCGGTGGTCTTTGCTAAGCATGATGATCGCGCATGAGGGACAGCGAGCGTCGTCGAAACGGTGGTGACACAGCGTTGATTCCCGTTGGGCCGCAAAGGATTCAGATGGCACGGCGTGTGGCGGCGGAGCGCGTCCGGGGAATCTGACTTGTTGTTCGTTGACAGGACCCGCGGCGCTGCGATATAGCGCCCGTCCGCACAGCTGCGGCGCTTCCCATCGGGGACAAGCGTATTCCGAAGTAGCTCAGTTGGTAGAGCAGGTGACTGTTAATCACTTTGTCGTAGGTTCAAGTCCTACCTTCGGAGCTGAAAGCCCAAGTCCAAGACTTGGGCTTTCGTCGTTTTGGGAGTCGAACCGACGACACTGACGCCTTCTGCGACGTGCCACTGGCACCGCGCTTCAGTTGCCGGTTCGAATCCTACCTTCGAAGCTTCATAAGGCCCCTCGTCGGCATCGCCGGCGGGGGTCTTCTCGTATCTGAGGTAGTTGGTGCGGGTTTGCGCGCGCCCCGACCTGCTGCCCACGGTCCGGTGGCTTCACCGCGACGGCCCGAACGTGTCGACGTGAAGGGCTCACCCCCCGACGCGTGCCTGAAAACGGGCGAGCTCTTCACGGACGACCGGCGCCAGCAGCACGATCCCAAGCATATTCGGGACGCAGAGCACGAACACCATCGCATCGCTGATGTTGAGGACCGAGTTCAGGTTGACGCTCGAACCCAGCACGATCGCCGCGCAGAAGACCAGCTTGTAGGCCGTGAGAAGCGTGGGGTTCTCGGCGGTCAGCCACGCCACGCCCTTAAGTCCGTAGTAGGCCCAGGAGATCATGGTGGAGACCGCAAAGAGCACGGCGGCGACGGCCAGCGGGTACGGCATCCACCAAACGGTCCTGGCGAATGCATCACTGGTCATAGCCACGCCCTGCAGCCCCGAAGACATGAACTCGGGCCAGTTCACTGCAGCCACGCCGATCACGAGGGCCGAAAGGGTGCAGATCACCACCGTGTCGAGGAACGGCTCAAACAGGGCAACCAATCCCTCTGTTGCCGGCTCATTCGTCTTCACAGCGGAGTGGGCGATGCTGGCAGAGCCGATGCCCGCCTCGTTGCTGAAGACGGCGCGCTTCATCCCGACAATCAGGGCGCCCAGAGCACCGCCGGTGGCGCCCTCAGCCGTGAACGCTCCCTGCACGATGTTGGTGACGGCCTCAGGAACCGCGCTGAGGTTCAGGCCAATCACCACCAAGGCGGCGAGAATGTACAGGCCCGCCATGAACGGAACCAGTCGCTCGGTCACGGCCGCAATCGATCGGATCCCGCCGAGGATGACGGCTCCAACGACCACGGCCAACGCGAGCCCTACTACCCAGCCGTTCCCATCCAGGGGACTGGCATCTCCCCCCGTGACCGCTCGGAGTTGAACATACGCCTGGTTGGCCTGGAACATGTTGCCGATGCCAAGGCATCCAATAACGATTCCGACCGCGTAGAACGCACCCAGGGCCTTGCCGACGCGAGGCCAACCCCGCTCGGCTAGGCCGCGGTCCAGATAGAACATGGGCCCACCGGAGACCGTTCCATCCGGATTCACCCTGCGGTACCGAACACCAAGGGTGCACTCGGCAAACTTGGTGGCCATACCCAAGAGTCCCGCCACGATCATCCAGAGGGTCGCGCCGGGCCCTCCGACAGAAATGGCGACGGCCACACCACCGATGTTGCCGATGCCCACGGTTCCAGACACCGCGGTGGTTAGCGCCTGAAAGTGGCTGATCTCTCCGGGTGCATCCGGGTCGTCGAACTCGCCTCGGAGGGTGCGCCAGGCCAGGGGGAGTCCCCGAAGGTTGATTCCTCGAAAGTAGACGGTGCAGAACACTGCGCCGGCGACCAGCAATGCCACCACGACTGGGATGCCCACCTCGCCAAAGGGAATCTCGAAGAACACCAGGTCGGAGAACGCCTCGCTGAAGGGGGCGACAGCGTCATCGATACGCTGGTCGAGGGTTGGTTGGGTCATCGGGTCATCCTGGGCATGTGATGGTCCACGTCATCGTATGGCGAGCGCCGACCATAGGAGGCCATAACGAGCCACCCAGCGGGGGTGGCCGCGCAGCGACGGCCGAACGTCAGGGCGTGAAGTAGGTCGGGGCGCCCGGGCCGACCGGGAGGCCGAGCACGAAGACCCACAGGTAGAAGAGGACGGTCCAGCCCAGCAGAAAGGCGATCGAGTACGGGAGCATGGTCGCCACCATCGTTCCGATACCCAGATTTCGCTGGTATCGAGACGCGACGGCCAGAATCAGGCCAAAATAGCTCATCATAGGCGTGATGAGGTTCGTCGAAGAGTCGCCAATGCGGTACGCGGCCTGGATGACCTCCGGAGAGAAGCCGATCGTCATGAGCATGGGCACGAAGATGGGAGCAGTCACAGCCCATTGGGCACTCGCCGAGCCCAGCATCAGGTTGACGAAGCAGCACATCAGAATGAACGGCACGAAGACCGCGGGGTTGTCGAGATTCATCGCGATCAACAAGTCGGCGCCGAGCACCGCGATCACCTGCCCGAGGCCCGAGTAGTTGAAGAACGCCACGAACTGCGCCGCAAAGAACACGAGCACGATGTAGAGGCCCATACTCCTCATTGCATCGGCCATCGCGTCGATGACGTCGCGGTCGTTGCGTATGGTCCCCACCACGCGGCCATAGACCGTGCCCGCGACCACGAAGAAGATGAAGATCAGCGTGACGACGCTACGCAGGAGCGGCCGAAAAACCTCGGGCCCGCTCGCCGTGGGATCCGGATTGCGGAGTACCCCCCAGCCCGGGATGTTCTGTGCCCACGCGAGCCACGGCGCCTCGGGCCCAGCGACAAACACGACCCCCAACGTCACGAAGAGGACACTCCACCCAGCTGCCCGAAGACCCCGTCGTTCTTCCGGCGTAATCGCTTCGAGGCTCGGGGAGCGCTCGATGTCGTCGTCAGCCTGGTCCGGGTCGTAGGGGCCAAGCCGCGGCTCGACGATCTTGGTGGTGATGAGCCAGCCCAACCCCGTAATCAAGAACGTGCTGGCGATCATGAAGTACCAATTGACCGCCGGATGCACCTCGTAAGCCGGCGCGATCAGACGAGCGGCCTCTTGTGTGATGCCAGCAAGCAAGGGGTCGACGGTGCCGATGAGGATGTTGGCGCTGTACCCGCCGGACACCCCGGCAAACGAGGCGGCCATACCCGCCAGCGGATGGCGGCCAAGCGAGTGGAAGAGCGCCATGGCCAAGGGGATGATGACCACGTACCCCATCTCGCTCGCTGTGTTCGAAACGACGCCCGCGAACACGACGACCAGCGTGACCAGACTTGGAGGCGCGGCGAGCACCATCGACCGGACGGCTGCCGAGAGCAGCCCTGACTTCTCGGCCACGCCAACCCCCAAGAGCGCCACGAGGACGGTGCCCAGGGGCACGAACTCCGCGAAGTTCTTCACGAGGTTCTGGCTCATCCAGCGAACACCGTCGGCCGCCAAGAGGCTTCTGACCGCCAGGGTGGCCCCCTCTTCGGCCCCTGGCCGAGGATCGACCACGTTGAGGCCAACCGCTGCAGCGAGCGCGCTCGCGAGGACGACGCCGACGGCGAAGAGCGCGAACAGGGTCACCGGGTGCGGCAGCAGATTGCCCAACACCTCGACAGCCGTCAGAAAGCGCGCGAAGCGTCCTCCGGATCGGTCTTCGACAGACTCAGCAGTGTGATCGGATTCGGGCATCGGGGGGAGCCTACAGTACAGATGCCCAGATTTCAGCGGACTCGGCCTTCGGAACGACGAATTCGTTTGCCGAGGGTCGGGGAGCGCGAGTCCGACGCTGATGCCCAGTAGACCGCATCTCCGGGGTCAGCAAGGGACTCTCAATTCTCGTGCGTCTCGGCAGTCGCTCGAAGAGCTGCACGGCGAGCAGATCGACGCCGGTGTGGTGGATGACGCGCTGGCGGTCGGTGGTCACCAGGGTGAAGAGGTCGCGCGAGGTGGCGAAGGCCTCGTCGGCGATCGTGGTCGGAAGCGGAGCGGCCAGAACACGCGAGTTCCACGATGCGTTCGCGGTACTCAGGAGGTTAGGGATGGCGGAATCTGTGTGACATGGGACACCATTGCGGATGACTCGAAAAGTGTGCACGAAGACGGGGCGACTCCACTTGACTATCGCACGGAGTATGAGACGCTTCGCGGCCCTTTCGTTCTCCGAAGCGCCCTTGGCTCATGCCTGATCAGACCCGCATCGTCGCGCCCACCTTTCCGCTCGATCACGTGAAGCTCGTGGATGGCACGAAGGTGAAGCCGCCCGCAGACTGGGCCTTCCTGAAGCCTGGAGACGCCGCGCTCACGCGCCGTGTGAAGGAGGCCGGGCCGAGCTGGATGGTGAAGACGAAGAAGGGGAAGCGCGAGATGTCTCTCGGCATCTGGGCGCCGGCCGAGACGATTGAGCGGTTGCGGTCCGAACGCGACGACGAGAAACAAGACCCTGCCTATCTCCGCAGGCTTGAGCAGAGCCGGCAGCGAGCAACACGCGCGCAGGAGACGTACGTCGATGAGTTCCTCGCCGAAGTGCGGGCATTCTTAGCGTTTGATTCGGCGCACGCCGCGCTTGAGGAACAGCTCGCGCGCGCCGTGACAACGCACGCAACTCCGGTTGGCTCAGGTACCGTCGCGCGCACGAAGCGCATCGCGGTCGAGCGTAGGGCCGAAGCGGCTGCCATTGCCTGGATGCGTCACCAGACGACGGCGTACGATCACCTCTCGATTTCCCGGGTGAAGGGCAAACGACGGGAGGTCCGCGCGATGCTGGCGAAGGCCTCTCGGCAGCTGCTCGACCGCTACCGGCGCGACCCCGCGCACAACGACGAGCGCTGCCCGCTGCGCCGCGCCCTCACCGCGTAACCAGCCGGGTCGTGCACGGACGCTTGCCACATCGCTGAGACGATCACATCCGATGCGCAAAGAGATGACGATTCAGCCACGTCTCCGGTGTTCGCATCGCCAACCAAACGAGCCCTTGCCATCCCCGGCAGGCCGCGCGACGGTGCGCGGGTGACTACCTTCAAACAACTCGGTCTGCCCGACCATCTCCTGCGCTCCTTGCGTGACCTTGGCTTCGACGCGCCCACTCCGATTCAGGTGTGCGCCATCCCTCCAATCGCTGCTGGCGACGACGTTGCCGGCGAAGCGCAGACGGGCTCCGGCAAGACCGCGGCGTTTGTCCTGCCTATCCTTCAGCGCCTGTGCGATTCGCCGGCTGCAGGCCGTCCAGGAGTGCGGGTGTTGACGCTCGCCCCCACGCGCGAGCTAGCGCTGCAGGTCGCGACGGTCTTCAGGCGCTTGGCCAAACACGCACCACGACCCATTCACGTCGTCGGGGTGATCGGCGGCGAGAACGTCGAGCAACAGATCGCGGCGGTCACGAGGGGAGCTGACGTCATTGTCGCGACCCCCGGCAGGCTGCAGGACCTCCTCGACCGCGCAGTGCTCGACCTCTCAGACCTTCAGGTCCTCGTGTTGGACGAGGCCGATAAACTGCTCGACCTCGGCTTCAGCGAGGCGCTGGCCACGCTGCTCGAGTCAGTCCCGGTCGAGCGTCAGACTCTGGTCTTCTCCGCCACCCTGCCCCAACGCGTGCTCGACCTCTCGGCGAATGTGCTGCGCAATCCCGTCTCCGTTCGGGTGGATGACGCTCCTGTCGGGCCGGTCACCATCCATCAGCGGGTCATCGAAGTTGACCAAAACAGCCGGCGGATTTTGCTGCAGCATCTCGTCAAAACCGAGAAGTGGGGAAGAACGCTCGTCTTCGTGGCGACGAAGCGAGCAAGCG